>NZ_FNDI01000001.1:571065-593132 GCF_900100565.1 Paraburkholderia steynii
GCGCCAGCAACCTGGTACTTCTGCTGCGACGCGAAGCCCGAGAATGCGTCCGGCTTGTACTGCGCGAAGCTGTAACGCAGGTTGAACGTGAACGGACCCGTGACATACTGGCCAGCCACCGACGTGATGTCGATCTGCTTGGCCGACTGGTACGCGCCGTTGATGTTCGAGCCATCAAACGTACCGCCCGACGTCACGCCCGCGTTCCACGTGCCACCCTGGTTGACACCCGGGACGACGCCGCGGCTTGCCAGCGTGTTCCCGTTTTCCATGCGGAAGTAGCCAGCTGCAACGCTGAACGGACCGCCGCTCCACGTTGCTGCGCCTGCCCACGATTGGCCTGCACCCGTTGCGCCAGCGACGCCGCCGAGAGCGTACATGCCTTCGAACTGGAAGCCGCTCCACACCGGCGAAACGTACTTGATAGCGTTGCTCGTACGCGAGCTGTTGTCGTTGTTGTCAACGTCGCCCGGCGTCGTGAACGTGCTGCCGAAGTAGTTGTCAGCCGTCAGCGGCTGAACCAAGTCGACGAGCGGGTCGTACTGGCGACCCATCGTCACCGTACCGTACGCATCGTGCGTCACGCCGACATATGCCTGACGGCCGAACAGGCGGCCGCCCTGGCTCATCTTGCCGTTGTTCACATCGAAGCCGCTTTCCAGCTGGAAAATCGCCTTCAGGCCACCGCCCAGGTCTTCCGTGCCCTTCAAGCCCCAGCGGTCACCTTGAATGTTGCCCGCAAACGTCTGGATCAGGTGGTCGTTCGCCAAATTCGCGTTATGCACGTACTGGATCGATTCATCGATCAAGCCATACAGGGTCACGCTGCTTTGTGCATGTGCTGCGCCTGCTGCGCCGAGCAGTGCCAGCGAGAGGGTCGACAGTGCGATTCGTTTCATCCATTTCTCCACGCAGAATGATTGCTTTGTTGTTGCTGCGAACGGGAGCGTAACTCGACAGCCATGGATTTCCGAAGCGAAACAAAATATTGTGTCGCGAAATTCCGACACTTCGCGCGGCACATTTGATCGAAAAAGCACTGTCTTTAAGCAAATTCCATGCCTTGTATCAGTTGGCGTCCGCCCACATCAATGCGATGCTCGTGCCCGGCCGCTCGGCCAGGTCGGCGCACGTGCCGGCCGCGCTCCAACATTCTTTCAGTAAAAGCTTCAGGAGCGGCAGGGCTGCCTGTTGCGTCGCGTCGCGTGTCCACCGGTCAGCTACAGGAGGACAGGAGGAACAGGGGCGGAAGGCGAGCGGTGCGACGCGTAGGTCGGCACTTGCCGGCGCGCGGACGGAATGGCGGCGTCGTGACGGTCTCATGCGGATCCGCGAACCGACGTCCGCAAATCTTCTTCGGGCGGCCGAATTTGGCCGCTGCCGAAGGTCGCAGTACGAGCTACTCACCCCCGGCGACCCCGGCCCGAACTTCCGGACCCGACCCGGAGCCGTCGTTCTGACTCTGTGCGCCGCAATGACAGCTTCCGGGGTGCAATGGACACTCTCCCCGCCGAGTTGATCGGCAAGTTGTCGGCCATAGCTGCGGTTGGCCGATATCGCGCCAACCGCATCTTATGGTCAGCTTCGCCGACTTCGAGTGCTCGACCGGTTGGAACGACTCTTTGCTTCAGTTGGAAGGGAAACAGGCGACCTCACCCTCTCTCGGTAACGGTGCTTCGCATGGCGGCATCACTCGTCGCCAATCGTAAAAGAGGAGGAGCCGTAAAACACCTGTGCTTTCCTATGCTCGGTGTGCCTCGCGGTATCTCCTCCTGAGGCCCTGTCGTTAAAGGACGGCATGTTGTCGATAGTGCTCCGAGCGCCCGACATAGACTGGCATTAGAACTGGCGGAGACTTGTCATGAAGAAAGATCCCCGAAAATCCGAGAAGGCGAGTAGTCGGCGTGTTGACGGGGAGGAGGCGCAAGCTCGAACGAACCGCCTTCTTAGCTTCCTCAAACGTCCGGCCGTCTGGATTTGCGGAGTCATAGGCACGGGCGTAGCAGGATACGCTGGCGGAATCCTTACTGGAACACTTCAACCATTTACCGACTATGCATCGTCTAGGCTCGCGGAGGTGTCTTGCGAACTGACGACAGAGCCGGTTCCTGCGGCCTCGGAAAACATCCTTGTAATCGTATCTCCGCTTTCCGGCGATTCTGGTAACCATCAAACCGATCTCGTCGTCACGGCATTTGGAGGACAAGTCTTCAATGCGGCCAGAATATGTGAACGACTAAACTTCGATCCTGCAAAAGGCAATTTCACGTCAGAAATAGATGTAAAGCGGGAAGGCGCGGCCCTCTTGAAGAAGCACAATGCCGATCTGTTAATCTTTGGTGATGTGGTAATCCCCAACAAATCCTTACGGCTTTGGTTGGTCAATCGAGACGGAGGTTGCGATCAACACCCGACGAAAGTTGTTCTAGAAGACGCTGCCGATATCGGCCCAAAGCTCCGTAACCAGTTGATTAGTTCCTCGATCGCTGAAATGGTTGCCGCCTGCAATGCAGATCCGCACGCTGATTTGGAAAATCTTAAACTTCGGGTCAGGAAAGTCCGTAACTTCCTTAACCAATTCCGCGCGTCCCTTTCAGCCGATGAGGTTCAACGTATCGAGGTATCTTACTCGGATGCCCTATTTGTTTTATATCGCAACGATCAAGGCGACGAGTGGTTCGATGAGGCATCAAAGTTTAATCTGAGCCAAGCCAATGTGCGGTATCCCAACGATCCGCGTCAGCGATCCGAATGGTTGTACTCTCAAGGCGCCCTGCTGCGACTCCGTTGGTGGAAGGCCCGAAACGTCGATGATTTACGTGGGGCTATAAGTTTCCTTGATGGCGCGATTAAATCGTTTCCATACGACGCATACTATACCGAAAGAGGTCTTAGCTTCGAAGAGTTAGGAGACACTGATAGAGCTATGTCTGATTATGGCCACGCCATTCAGGAGTGGCCTAACAGTGATGAGGCACATTTTCGACGTGGGGTGCTCTACTTGAGGTTGGGCGACATTCGAAAGTCACTCGCCGATTTCGATGACGTTATCCGGATCGATCCTACCAATGTGTTGGCGTATGTGAACCGCTGTATGGGTCACCTACAGCAGGGCGAGGTTACAAAAGCACATGACGATTGTGATCAGGCGATTAAGCGCGGAAACGCTTTGCCTGGTCCTCACAGATCACGCGGAGACGTATGGCAGGCAGAGGGTAACTGCGATCGGGCGATACAAGATTTTACGGAGGCAATCAAACTGGACCCTAAGTACGCGCTTGCGTACGCAGACCGAGGTGACTGTTGGGTACAAAAAAGCAATTTTGAGCAGGCTCTTGCGGATTACGACGAAGCAATCCGAATAAACATAGTGCAGGGAGGGGATGTCTATGTCCGTCGCGGGAAACTCTTGCTCATCAGAGGTGACTATCAACGAGCAACTGAGGATTTCGACAAGGCAATATCGCTCGATTCGAAAGACGATAACAACGGCTACTTCCTTCGTGGCGTTTCGAGATTTGTAAAGGGCGATTACGCCGCCGCCGCTAAAGACTTCGAGCTAAGCCGGAAGTACAGCCCTGAATATGCCTATTCCGCGATATGGCTATATCTTTCCGATGCTCGCCTCAGGGGAGCAGGTCCGGCAAAAGATGTTTTGCTGAATTACCGCTCCCCATCAACGCCCGGAAGATGGCCGGAACCCGTGATCACGTTTCTCTTGAACAAATCGAGCGTCGCCGAAACGCTAAAGGCAACGCAGGGGGGCGACGATAATAAGCATCGCGGAGAATTGTGCGAAGCACATTTCTATATTGGTGAACGTTACCTGTTAGATCGTCAACTGAACGACGCGCGGGCCATGATGACTTTATCCAAGCAAGAATGTCCCGTAGGGGTTATGGAGTATGACGGCGCAATCGCGACCTTGGAACGGGAATTGAGATAGCTACCGCCAGCGCAATGGCTGTCGATGCTTCGAACACACCGGTCGTGAAAGCGAAAAGTCGAGACTGTTGCCGTAATTCCATTCATTTAAGGACTCGTTTAAGCAATCATGATCTGGACTTGACGGCCCGAGGCCAACTACGCCCAGGCTTCTTTTCGTGGGGTAGTTGTTTTAGCCTCTCACGCAATCGCTTGAGCAGCGCAGTCCGTTTGCCGCACGAGCGCCTCACAACCGCCCATGTCATTTCGTGCTGAATGGTGTGGAACGCGCGGACTCTCATCCGTAACGATTGACGGCGATCACGTTTATCGGCTCACCGCTGCGCGGATGAAACGGTTATGGTACGGTCACTTTATCGGTGTGACCATAGGCTAGTGTGTTGCTGGTTCACCGATTGCTGCAGTCCTCCTGACGGAGGCAAAACGGCCATTCGAACTTGTCGCTGGTAAGACGTCAGCAAAGCTGGCCATAGCCTCCATTGACTGACACTCACGCCAGCGGCCGCTATGGCCGGCGGCGCGACGTACATCATCGGTGGTCGAAGGGCCGTTGACCAAGCGAAGCAGTCGCACGAATGTCCAAACGGTGGTCGGGCCGAGTGACTCTTCCTGGCCGCAACGCGTCCTTGGCATATGTCGGCGTTTAACCCCGCGTCTGATGCGACTCCGGCGACGCTCCGGCCAGTCGCTCAAACCGATGACCATCGCAGTCGCATCTCGCTCTCTCAGCTGGGCTCAAATGGGTACACCGTAACGGGCCATGCGCCGGGTCGTTTGAGCATGGATCAACAGGGTCAACCGCTGATTTGATCCATGCTACAATTGATCCATTAACTCAAATGATCCACCCAAAACCATGCGCAAACTCTATTACGGGCGGATTTCCACCACGGACGGCCAGTCCTCCGCGAGCCAGTACGAAGACGCCCGCGCCCACGGCGTTCAGGACAAGGACGTATTTATTGACGAGGGCGTGAGCGGCTATCACGTCGCTCCGGACGCGCGGGAACAGTGGCGCAAAGCCGAACACGATCTGCGGCACGGCGGCACGCTCATCGTGCGCTGGCTCGACCGGATCAGCCGCCGCTATGACGAGCTGCACGCGACCATGCGCCGGTTGATGGAACTGGGTGTGCGTGTCGAATGCACGCTTAATGGGATGGTGTTCGACGGAAAGGCCAAAGACCCTATCGCGAAAGCGACGCGCGACGCAATTCTGGCGTTCATGGCGGCGCAGGGCGAAGCCGACTATCTGAACCGCGCGGAGATGCAGCGTCGCGGAGTTGCGATTGCCAAAGCAGAGGGGAAATACAAGGGCCGCGCGCGCTCACACGACTACGCGGCTATCAAAGCATGGCGCGAAGAGCACGGCGCTAGCATCCGCGTAACCGCCGAGAAGTTTTGCGTCGGAACGGCGACCGTAAAGCGAGCGTGTGCTGACTGAGCTACCTCATAGGCGCTGGTCAATCTCGAAAGCTATTGGGACCAGTCGCCATCAACTACGACTTCATATCCTGATAGCGCCCGAGACATCATAAACATGGCGCGCAATCAGGATGCGAAGGCGCCATGAACGGCTCACTCTATCTCAATTTTCCAATTTTCTGCTTGGCCGCCGAAATTTTGATCAAGCGTTCGATACGCCTTATCGCATTCAAAAACTGCTTCGTATCAAGAAAATAATTCGGGTAAGCCCGACGCAACGATTCAATTGAATCGGTTGCTACCAGAACTACCTGCTGATCATCAGCCTGTTGAGCCCGTAGTTCCGCAGCTGCATATGCTGCATTTGCCTCATCAAGCCGCCGCTTACCGAATGAAGCGACCGCAACCGTCCGCTCTTTTGCATCGAGAATAATGAGGTGATAGCTCCCGCCAGCACGATCCGAAGTAATCGAATTCGCCGCGACCGCAAATGCGTCAAGCTTGTTTCTCACATCGAGCCTGTCCGCTTGGGCAATACATTCTTTCCATATCTCTTCAGCAGATTGGTGCGCAAATTCCTCAGCAACCGGACACCGCTCAATGATTGCGAATGCCGCACCTGCTATCTTGAAAAATTCGAGCCACTCTTCGGGCCCCTCGCTTGCCTTCAGCGCGTGGTTTAAAAAAGAACCAATCGTTTCCACCGCGGTTGCCCACGCATGTTGCAAACGCGTCCGAATCTGTAGCTCCAAGGTCAAACCGTTGAACGACTCAGCGGACGGATTTTTGTAGCGATAAATCAAATGCAGGCTTCGGTATCCTGATGCCTTCGGCCGTGCAATGTAATCGTCGATACTGATAAGCTCGTGGGTAAGGTTTCCGTTTGTGTAAAGTGCCTGAAGCTTGCGAACCTGCACAGGAGTATCGACAACGGTCCGGAGCCCACCGATGTCCTGCATCCGCGCCAGTTGCATGCCGGGGTTTTTAACAAGCTTCTTTTCAATGGATGGAACGCGCTTCAGTCGTTGCGCTACGAGAGCATCGTTGCAGATTTTCTTCAGGCGAGCACGCAACGTAGCCTGAAACGTGTTGATCGGATACGCGTGGCACGCGCGCCAATGATTGATGAGTGCAAGAGCATCTTGAATCTGAACCTCTGTCGACTTTTCATCGATCAAAATCTGTCCGGCGCGGGTAACGCCCTTTCGGCTGAAATTCGGTATAGGAAAAGTCATCGGATCAAATATCTCTATGACAAGACTTTACGGGTTCAAAGCCAGATGGGACTCAGGCCGATGAATGTCGTCACCACTACGATCCCAAACCAACTGTTGATCGTAGGCGGAATCGTCATGCGTCCCGGTGCTTGTGCTCTCCTGCCTCGACTATGAATCGGGCTCGCTCGAAGAGTTCGTCAAACGTAATGATTTCGGGAGCCGAGACGCTTCTGCGGAACAGTTCAAATGACGAGTACTTTTCTTCGTTGATCCCATGTGCTGCCCGGAACTCTGCGAGAGAACCGATGACGAGAAACGAACGGGGTTGGTAAAAGAATAATGTCTCCCCTGTAGGCGCGCCATCTTCACCTTTTACGTCGAGCCGCGATCGGATGCTGGCGAGCGAAACTTGGACAGAACGTTGTACTTGCGCGATTGCTCCAGCTAGCTCATCAGAAATTTGCCAGCATTCTTTTCGATACGGGCTGGCAACCTGCTTAAGGAGTGGCGTCGCGTGGGTTTTGATTTCGCCAAACGATACAGCGCTGATCAGACCTTGTGTTTTCAGAAGCGCATCGACGCGCTTTCCGGCGCCAGCGACATCGTGCCCTCTAACCACCTGCTCAAGCTTTCTGTCATCAAGTGTCGAGTTGAAGACGTAGTTGAGACCGTATCCAAAAATCCACGTATTCTTTTCGAAGTACTTTTGCCAGACCGCCTCCGGACCGCCGCCCTTGCCCATCTCCAGCCTTCGTTGCTCAAAGTGCTTCTCGTCGCCCAATAAGCGCTCGAACTCGTAAAGCTGCTCCTTTCTAAGACTGAGTTCCGCGACTTCACGCGCCGTCACTCGACTCCGGACCAGTTCATCGAGCAGATCAGGCTGCTGGTTCAGAAGTTCGAGAGCTTGTTCGCGACTCAACACGAGGCTTTCCACGAACTTGTCGTCTAGCTTGCTACTCTGCTCGTCTTTCAGTGGCAGAAATTGAATGTTTCTGAGAAAGTTGTATAGGATCGAAATTTCGTCGTTAATGAAGGTGAAGTAGGTGCTGTGCGGACTACCGCTCTCCACGGTGTACCGTTGAATCGTCAACGTCGCCACGCCGCGAGTATCTTCGTAGAACTTCGCCTTGATCTCCTGTCGCGCGCCTTCAGTGATTCGAAGGGATACCTGTTTTCCGTCGCGAAAAAACTGGTGTGACTCAGCACAGTCGATGACTTTCGAGACGATGCGAAAAGGACGCTCAAATTCTTCAACGCTTCCGTCTTCACCTTTCCGGAATTGTTTATCAGACAGCGAGCGACTCAGATAGACGCGATCGGTGCGCTTGTTGCGAAAGTATTCGTAGTCGTCACCCATTCCAGTTCCCCGACCTCAATCCTGCCCCCGATGCACCGAGCATCCGAACCCGCCCGGCCATCGCCGAGTCTCATCAACGCGGGAGTCTCACTGTATTACGGCTTCGTTGAGAGCACCACGTGCCGCGTCCAGCGCAAGCGTCTTGTCCTGATAGAACGGCAGATACGTAATGTAGTCAGTACCGACCGCTTCGATCAATGCAGTGAGTTCGGCCCGCAAGGCTCCGACGTCGGCCTCTTTCTTCGCCTCGTTCAGTATTTTCCTCGTCCCGTCCGGCGTCTTGAGCTGACGCGCGTAGGCGGGATTCGTTTCGAGCCTGATCAGAAAGCTTTCGACACGGTTGAGCAATTGCAGCGGTAGGTACCAAGGAACCGTTAGCTCCTCCTTCGTCATATGGTAGATAAGGCTAGCCACGTCGTAGCTACTAAGCGCGAATTCCCGATCAGAGTCGCGGATCAGACATTTGAGCAATCGAATTGCGCGTTTCGCACCACCACCGCTCTCCTTGTCCCGATGGTTGATGAGGAGCATGTGCATGAAGGGCCGGTTGTACTGCGTCGCAAACTCGTCCTTGTTGAGGATGTAGACATCACGTAGCGCCTCAAGCCCTGTCGTCTGGTAGTCACTGGCGTCATGCCAGTGCGCCGGCACAACGTCCACCTTCCGCGCCAGAGAGCCACCTTCCAGAGCAATTGATTTGGCTTTGCTCACGTCCACTGTCGCGGCGGGATACGCTCCCGTAAGGATCGCTTCGCATTGCTGGCGCAACGCGAACAGTTCTGCAGTCGCAGTCGTGCCGGGAAGCGGGGTGTACGACTTCGACGGCGCGACGGGCGTATCGTGCGTCAAAAACCATTCGGCCAGAACCAGAATATCTACGTCCGACGACGCACGAATGTGAATGTCGAGGGCCAGCGATCCCTGCAACCTTGTCGTCACCGGCATAACGCTGGGGAGCTTGTCCTTGATCTGCTTAGCCACGCGGTCGCCGTCCCCCAGCGAAACCGACGTGTATTTGGCATCCACCGCTTCCATAGCGCCGAGCGCATATCGGGTTGCGTCACCGCCGCCCTTGGTTTCGTAAGCTTCACGGACATCGGCCGAGTCCGCAGCAAAGGCCGAGTCCGCCCTCGCTTCAAATTTTGCTGCAGCGGTTCCGGTTGACGCGGATGGCCGTCGCCGTTGTCGCATTTTCGCAAGGCGATCTTGATAGCTTGTGCCCATAGCGTTGGCTACGTCCTTTTTGTGATCGCTATCGATCCGTGAGTAAGCCGACCCATATTGTTGAAGTAGAACCCCTCGCCCCGGGTATTCCCCGGTGCAATTCTTATTTCGCAATATCCGCGGTGTGCATTAAGGCCCTCCTTCACATTTGCCCTCACATTCGGATCATTTCCATAGCAATACATCAGCACAATCTCGTCACCTTGCTGTTGAATGGCTGCAGCCCTGCTGGACGAACCGGACCGCTCCGTACGCAACGTGACGCCAATCTTCGTCCATTGCTGCCTGATCGAAAGGGTGCCGGCCCATCTGCGGACATCCCCGTTCTCCAAAGCTTCCGCCGGGCCAAGCGTTTGACCTGCGACGTCCCAAACGCCCGACAGATTGGGAAAAGAAAAAATGCTACTGATAGGCCACCAGCGCCAGAGCCACTTGTTGAAAACGAAATAGATGACGGAGAACGCCACGCCGGTGTCGATCGCCTTTGGCACGAAAGACCAGACGTCGGGCCAGGTTACCGCCACGAGTTTCCCCAGCCAGCCGATGGCCGCGCTGTAGATGGCCGCCAGCACGACAATCCCCGTTCCGATGAGATGGAAGATTTTTCCCCGGTCCTGGTCGAGCAGCGTGTATTCGTGATCCATTCGTCTGATTATTGTCAGGTAGGTAATGCCGCTCAAGCGGTTGTCGCGTAAATAGTACCTCTACGGCCCTTTAAAGAACATCAGGGGAATTCGACTGTCGCCGTGAGTCATTTGGTTCGCACCCTTCCGAGGTGTGGCCCGGGCCTGTAGCGCGTACGCCGGCTGGCCGAAGTCGAAATTTATCGTACAGATCGAAGCGGTCATTATCTGACCCAATCCGTGGGAAAAAAATGCTTGAAACAAATGATTTCGACCCTAATTAGGTACTGCTGTTCGGAAAAAATGACCTAACCATACCTTAAGGGGATCAAATGGCAGCGCAATCGTATGACGTAGAGTTTCACGGTTACTACCGCGAGCCCAACAAAGAGGGCCTTCCCGCGAAGTCGGGGATTTACTGCGTCTATCGCGCCGTGCATAACGTCGACCGGAAGACGGTGACGCTCAACCAACTCATCTATATTGGCGAATCTGAAGATGTTCGTGCCCGTGTAGCCGACCACGATCGACTTGATGATTGGTCGGAACTCCTGAAGCAGGGCGAAGTGCTTTGTTACTCCTATGCCCTCGTGCCTTCCCCGTACCGTGTGCGTGTCGAAGCGGCACTGATCTTTAAACACAAGCCCCCGCTCAATACGGAGTACTCGGGTGCATTCCCGTTCGACGACACGACGATTTCTATCACAGGCGATACAGCAGCGAAGCTGATCACGCACTTCGTCGTCCAGCGCACGTAAATGGTGCGGAGCCCCGTAGGCGACTTCGAGCTCGTCTACGGGAACTTCGTCGACCAACAGCATCTATTCTTTTGCTTCCTCAGATTCGGAACCCTCGGTTGTCGCCCGACCAGCAGCCTGCAACATGGCCGTGGCGGCCGTCTCCATCGAGTTACGAACTGGCTCCATCCAGAGACGCGCATAGATAGCTGTCGTCTGCGTCGACTTGTGGTTCAGCGACCGGCCGATCACCGACAGGTTCGCACCGGTTCCGGCCTGCCACGACCCCATCGTGCGGCGCAGATCGTGCAATCGCAAATCGGCGATACCAGCCTTGCCGAGAATGATCTTCCACGCTTTCTTCGGCGAAACGAGGTGGCCCGTCTTACCGGAGCCCGGGAACACGAATGGAATATCGTCACTCGCAGCGGCCTTCCGCGCTTGCAGGATTGCGACCGCATCAGGAACAAGCGGAACAGACTGTGGCGTACCATTCTTTGTCGTACGAATACGCCATTCGGCACGATCCAGGTGCACGTCATCCCAAATCATCGTAAGAACGTTGCTTCGACGCGCTCCGGTCAGTAGGCTGACCAGAATGTAGTCCCGAACCGTGGCGTCCGGATACGCCCACACCTGGTCGAAGAAGTTTGGCAGCTCGTCCGGTTGCAAAAAGCGGTCGCGACTTACTTCACTGTTCTTACGGATACCTTGACACGGATTGAGTTGGTTCCAAATACCCCATTCGATCGCCTTCCCGAATACACTGCTGACGAGCGCGAGCACCCGGTTTGCCATGACTTTATGCTCCTTGCTGATCTTGGTGAACAACTGAGCAATAGTGCCCTTCGTGATATCCGAGAGCTGGCGCGATGCGATATTGATGCCGTATGTGTTGCTCGACAGATACTTGTCGTACTTGTCCTTATCTTCGGCCGCCGTTTTCTTGTTCGGCAGGCTGTGATCCTTGTAGTATTTGTCGAACAGATCGCCGAATGTCATTTCGGCGCGGCGTACCCGTTTCAATTCCGCTGGATTGACGCCCGTCGCGATTTCCCCGTTCATAGCCGCGGCTCGCGTCCTCGCCTTCTCCACCGTCAGATCGGGATACCGCCCGATCTTGATCCGCTCCGGCTTGCGATTGACTTTCCGGTAGAGGACGAATGTCCTCACGCCGCTGGCCCCAATGCCGATCGCCAGCCCGCTGACCTTCGTATCGTAGTAATACTTCCAGCCCTTCTCCGGCAATGGCAACGCTTCGATTACCGCTTTCGTGAAGTTGACAGCACTCCGCCCCTGCCGTTCCTTTTGCTCACTCATCTTTGCTACCCCATTGCTACCATGTGTATGATTTTCAGTAATCGCAAAAAACTTGATGAGCGGCAATTTTACATTAAATCAATAGCTTATATTCTCAACAAAACACCAGTGATCTCCAAAAACAAACATTCCCGTGATTTGGGATCAGAGGGTCGTAGGTTCGAATCCTATCGCTCCGACCACCAACATGCCGTAAAGAAACCCGCGACACTTTTCCTGGTGTCGCGGGTTTTTGCTTTGGGTTTTTGCTTTTTGCCCCGCCGATTTCACGCGAATATCCTGCGAGCGCCGCCTACACTCCCGAAACACGCGCGCATTCATTAAAACCAGAGCAGCAGAACTCGCCCCGCGCTGTCCATACTTGTCGAAACCCACCCGCCGACAGAAAAACGGAGACATCGCCATGAACCTGATCCTCTGGCGTCACGCTGAGGCCGAAGACACCGCTTCGACCGATCTCGCCCGCCAACTGACGCCGCGCGGCCGTAAGCAGGCGCAGGCGTCCGCCAAATGGCTGCGCGCGCGTCTTCCCCACGACGCCGTGATCCTCGCCAGCCCCGCCGCGCGCACCGTGCAGACGGCCGAATCGCTGACGGACCAATACCGCGTCGTCCGCGAAATTGCGCCGGACGCGAGCGTCGAGGCCGTTCTTACGGCCGCCGGCTGGCCCGACGGCATCGCGCCGACGGTCGTGATCGTCGGCCATCAGCCGACGCTCGGCCATGTCATCGCGCGTCTGCTCGCCGATAGCGGCGCGAGCTGGTCGGTCAAGAAATCGGCGGTATGGTGGATCGAGAGCCGCTTGCGCAGCAACGGCGAACAGGCCACGTTACGCGCAGCGATCAGCCCCGATCTCATCTGATCCACGCCGCATCGCCGGGCAAGGCGAAGCAAGGATTGCAGGCGCTGCGAAAGCGTCTGGCTTACGACACGTCATCGAATCGTCACGACGTTGCCACGTGAGCGTCACCCGCCGTTACTACATTGGCGTCGAAGCGAATTTCACATTTTCGACCAGGAACGCCACATGCGAGAACTGCCGACGCCTACCCTGCCCTTCGCATCGATCCTCGAGCCGCGTCGCCGTCTGCCGCGCTCGGAAGAAACGGTAACCGCCCAGCATCGTCTGCAAGTGTCGTGGGCGCGCACCGACGAGGAGCTTCGCGAAGCGCAGCGTCTGCGTTACCGCGTCTTCGCCGAGGAAATGGGCGCGCGCCTGTCCGGCCCTGCCGGCCTCGACGTCGATGCGTTCGACGCTTATTGCGATCACCTGATTGTTCGCGATCTCGACACGCTCAAGGTGGTCGGCACGTATCGCGTGTTGCCGCCGCACCAGGCGGCGCGTATCGGCCGGCTGTATGCCGAGAGTGAGTTCGACGTGTCGCGGCTTACGCACCTGCGCTCGAAGATGGTCGAGGTGGGGCGTTCGTGTGTGCATGCCGACTATCGCAGCGGGTCGGTGATCATGTCGTTGTGGGCCGGTCTTGGCTCTTATATGCAGCACAACGGGTATGAGACCATGCTCGGCTGCGCGAGCGTTGCGATGGCTGATGGCGGCCACTACGCGGCCAACCTGTATGCGTCGCTGCAGGACGATGCGCTGACCACGCCCGAGTACCGCGCGTTTCCACATACGCCGCTGCCCGTCGATGAGCTGAAGACTGGCGCGAAGGTCGCGCCGCCGCCGCTTATTAAGGGTTATCTGCGGCTTGGCGCGAAGATTTGCGGCGCGCCGGCGTGGGATCCTGATTTCAACACCGCTGACTATTTGACGTTGTTCAGGCTCTCTGAAATCAATGCGCGGTATGCGCGGCACTTTCTTGGGGATGCGTTGCCGAGGTGAGTGATTCTTTTTTGGGTTTGCTCGGCGGGGTCGTGGTTTAGGTTTTGCCTTTGCGGCGTAGGCTGTGCCGGTTGGTGGTTTTGGCTTTGCGGCGCTGGCGTTGCCGTTTGGTGTTTCTGCCTTTGCGCTGGCATCCGCGATTCGTTAGCCTGCTTCAAGCGTCGCCCCTGTGCGGGGCGGCACCTACTTTTCTTTGCCGCCGCAAAGAAAAGTAGGCAAAAGAAAGCGGCTAACACCGCCAATCCTTGTTCCTGCCTGAGGGCCCCCACAGGGTCTTACGCTTCACACGGCAGCCTTTCTGTTCGCGTGCGTTGCCAACGCGCTGAATGAGCGCCTCACCCGCGTCGAATACCCGTACTCGGGCAATCGGCAGCGAATGGTATGTGCCGCCCAGGTGGCAAACTGTGTGTAGGTTGTCGCGTCGTATAAGTTAGCGCTCTTACAAGGTGGAGCGCATGGGCAATCGGTCTGGAGTGAGGCGTGTGGAGCACCAGTGACCGACACACAGTTTGCCACCCGGGCGGCCGCGGACTATCTGGCGCGGCATGCTGGATTGCGGTTGCGTGAAGCGGGTGAGGCGTACCGCAAGAGCGCTGGCAACGAGCATGAATGACGTAATTGCCGTGTGAAGCGTAGGAACCTTTGGGGTCCCTCAGGCAAAAACTAGAACTGGCGGTGTGAGCCGCTTTCTTTTGCCTACTTTTCTTTGCGGCGGCAAAGAAAAGTAGGTGCCGCCCCGCACAGGGGCGACGCGTGAAGCACGCTAACGAATCGCGGATGCCAGCGCAAAGCCAGAAACACTAGCGGCAACGCTCGCAAAGGCAAAAGCACCACCCGCGTCGCAGACAAAACCCTCAATCCTCCGTGTACACCACGCGATACGGCGTCCGAATCTTCTCCCACTCAGCCGCCTCCTGAATGAGGCTATAGTCCGTCAGCGGGTTATTCGAAACCCATGAATGAGGCAGCCGCACTTCATACCCACCATTCGCCTCAGCGACAGTAATCTCGGGCAACCCAGCATCCGCACGCCGCCTGCAAAACAGCGCCGCAAGCCGCAGACAGAACAGCAAATCCCACTCGATATCCCGCGTCTGCGCAAGCTTGCCGAGCTTACCGGCATGGCCCACGACGAGCGCCGCAAGCCGCGCCTGATCGGTACGCGAAAAACCCGGCATATCCGCATTGCTCGCGATATAAGCCGAATGCTTGTGATACGCACTGTGCGAAATCGACAGCCCGATCTCATGCAGCGCAGCCGCCCACCCGATGAACATGCGATTCTCCTCACGCACCTCGGCATCAGGTTCTTCGAACTGGTCATAGAACCGCACCGCGAGTTCGCCAATACGCGCCGCCTGCTCGCGATCCACGCCATAGCGCCGCATAAAGCCTTCAACCGTGACCGTACGCATGTCCTGATGCTGCGAACGCCCGAGAAGGTCATACAGCACGCCAAGCCGCAGCGCGCCATCCGTCGTATCGACGTATTCGACCCCGAGTTCGTCGAACACGGCAATCATGATCGACAGGCCGCCCGCCAGCACGGGCACACGATCCGGTTTCAACGCGACGAGCTTCAGCCGGTTGACGTTCTCCGCCTTGATCAGCGCACGCTTCAAACGCTCGAGGCCGCCGCGCGAAATACCGTGCGTGATGCCAGGATCATTGAAACCGTTCGCTTCCACCAGTTCGGCCAGCGCGCGCGCCGTGCCCGACGAACCGATGCCCTGGTCCCACCCCTCGGCCCTGTAGTCGGCCGAAATAATCTGGATTTCGCGCGATGCCGCGAGCTCGGCCTGACGCATCGTGTATTCGTCGACATTGCCCGCCGGAAAGAACTGGCGGCTATGACTCACACAGCCGATGTACAGGCTCTCCATTCGAATCGGCGTGTAGTGCGAGCCGATGATGAATTCCGTCGAGCCGCCGCCGATATCGACGACCAGCCGCTTGCCCGCGCTCGCCGGGACCGAATGCGCGGCGCCGGCATAAATAAGGCGCGCTTCTTCGCGGCCCGCGATCACTTCGATCGGGAAGCCGAGTGCCGCTTCCGCTTCGCCGAGAAATTCCTGCGCATTCTTCGCGACGCGCAGCGTGTTGGTGGCGACCGCGCGCACATGATCGGGATGAAAGTCGCGCAGGCGTTCGCCGAAGCGTTTCAGCGCATCCCAACCCCGTTCCTGCGAAGCACGGTCGAGCATTTTTTCGCGCGACAGGCCTGCGCCCAGGCGCACGGGTTCGCGCAGCGCGTCGACCTGATAGATCTGGCTGCCCGCCTCGGTTTCCTCGACGCGGCCCACGATCAGACGGAAGCTGTTCGAGCCGAGATCGACGGCGGCAAGGAGTGGCGGAGTATTGACCATCGGGTGTGAGGACCTCATGCGCGCGGGGAAAGCCCCCATGCGGGGAGCCTTCGGTGGCGCGTTGTTCAAAAGCGCCATTTTAAGCGTAGTCGTCATTACGCTGTCACCTCAGCCATTGTCGAGCGATATCGTCACACATGGGTGCGTCATATTTACGACACGACGCGGCAAAAGCGTAAAATCATGACAAAAGTCATTTCATGCAACTGTCATCATACTGTGAGAATTTCCGAGCGTCCCTTCGAGTCACCTTCCGACATTTCATTCTCACCACCGATGTCCAACCGCTATCCTCTTCTGAACCGCGAGCTGGGCATTCTGGGGTTCAACGAACGCGTGCTCGCACAGGCCGCTGACCCTGCTGTTCCTCTACTCGAACGCTTACGTTTCATCTGCATCACCAGTAGCAATCTCGACGAATTCTTCGAAGTCCGCATGGCCGGTCTTCAGGAACAGATGCGCGACAACCCCGGCGCGCTGTCGCCCGATGGCATGTCGCTGCAGCATTGCTACGATCTCGTTGTCGAACGCGCGCAAAAGCTTGTGCATCGACAGTACACGATGCTGCAGGACACCGTGCTGCCCGCGCTTGAAGACGAAGGCATTTATTTTCACGGCACAGAAGCGTGGAACGAAGCGCAGACGCAATGGGCTCGCGACTACTTCGTCAATGAACTGCTGCCCGTCCTGACGCCGATCGGTCTCGACCCCGCGCATCCGTTTCCGCGCGTGCTGAACAAGAGCCTGAACTTCGTCGTCGAGCTTGAAGGCAAGGATGCGTTCGGCCGCCAGGCCGTGATGGGCATCGTGCAGGCGCCGCGCGCGCTGCCGCGTCTGGTGCGCATGCCGCAGGACCTGTCCGGCTATCCGCATGGCTTCGTCCTGCTCAGTTCGCTGCTGCAACGGTTCGTCGGTGAGCTGTTTCCGAATCTCGCCGTGCGCAGTTGCAACCAGTTCCGCATCACGCGCAATAGCGAGCTGTTCGTCGACGAAGACGAAATCACGAACCTGCGCGTCGCGCTGCAGGGCGAACTGCCCGCGCGGCATCTCGGCAATGCGGTGCGGCTCGAGATGTCGGCGGGAACGCCCGCGCATCTGATGCGGCGCCTGCTCGACGAAAGCGGTCTGTCGCAGAAGGACTGCTACTTCGTCGATGGCCCGGTGAACCTCGTGCGGCTGATGCAGTTGCCCGAGATGGTCGACCGGCCCGATCTGAAGTTCGTCCCGCACATTCCCGCGACGCCGCCGCAGATCGCCAACAGCGCCAGCCTGTTCGACGTGATCGATCAGGGCGACGTGCTGTTGCATCATCCGTACGAGAGTTTTCAGCCGGTCCTCGAATTGCTGCTACAGGCGGCGAAGGACCCGAACGTCGTCGCGATCAAGCAGACCATTTATCGCACGGGCACTGATTCGCCTCTGATGGACGCGCTGATGCAGGCCGCGCGCAACGGCAAGGAAGTGACGGTCGTCGTCGAACTGCTCGCGCGCTTCGACGAAGAGACGAACATCAACTGGGCGTCGCAACTGGAAGCCGTCGGCGCGCATGTCGTGTACGGCGTGGTCGGCCACAAGTGCCACGCGAAGATGATGCTGATCGTGCGGCGCGTGTCGGAAGGCGGCAAATCGATCCTGAAGCGGTACGCGCACTTGGGCACGGGCAACTATCATCCGCGCACGGCACGCCTTTATACCGACTTCGGCCTGATGACGGCTGACCAGAAAATCTGCGAAGACGTGCATCACGTGTTCCAGCAATTGACGGGGATCGGCGGCGAGTTGCCGTTGCACGAGTTGTGGCAGTCGCCGTTCACGTTGCATCCGCGGCTCGTCGACGCGATTCGTGCGGAGGCCGAGCATGCGCGCGCGGGCAAGCGCGCGCGGATCGTCGCGAAGATGAATGCTCTGCTCGAACCGACCGTTATTGCGGAACTGTACGAGGCGTCGCAGGCGGGCGTGAAGATCGATCTGATCGTACGTGGCGTGTGCGCGTTGCAGCCGGGCGTCGAAGGTCTGTCGGAGAACATTACCGTGCGCTCGATCGTCGGGCGGTTTCTCGAACATCACCGCATCTTCTACTTCCATGACAACGGCCGCGAGCAGGTTTATCTGTCGAGCGCGGACTGGATGGATCGCAATTTCTTCCGCCGCGTCGAAGTCGCGTTTCCGATCAACAACCGGCGGTTGAAGCGCCGCGTGATTGCGGAAGGACTGTCGGCGTTTCTCGGCGACAATCAGGCCGCGTGGCTGATGCAGAGCGATGGGCACTATCGCCGGCGCAGGCCGGGGAAATCGTCGCGCAATGCGCAGATGAGCTTGCTGACGAAGTTCTGCTCCTAATTTCCCCCTTCTTCCGAATACAGACACCCCAGACGTCGGTGACGACGCTGGGGTGTTTTTTTGGGATTTCCCGCTGCGCTTCGTCAATAAATCAGACAAATACAGCGCATTCCGAGACAACACCCTCTTCAGATTAAGAGTTGTCTCATTAAAGCGAAGACTCATCTCAAATAAATTTAGAGACATCGAAACGAACTCGTTGCTGGTTCGCGGAACACCCCGAAAACCCACGAGTATTCGACATCCACGGCTATCGAGATAGCAGCAGGTTCCTGCACGCATGTGCGGCATCGCTTTGTTCGCAAATCTCAAAATGATAGATCGTTATCCTAAATTTATCTGCTGACGAGTTTTCCATGAACAAGACTTACCGAAATGTTTGGTGCGCAAAGACGGGTACGTTTATCGCCGCAGCCGAAACCGCCAGGGCCAAGGGCAAATCGGCCCGCAGCGGCATGCGTGCGCTGACCTGCGCAACGCTGCTGACGCTCGGCGGCGTGGCTGGTGCGGCGCACGCAGGCGCGCTGGACGGTGGCTCGACGCTCAGCGGAATCGGGGCTGATATCGCGTACGGCAGCGGCGCTTACACGACAAACGCGGCAGGTGGTAAGGCGGCTGTGGCGATCGGTCAAAACGCTTCGGCAAATAACCTCTCCGGCGCAACGCCGAACGCTGACGGAACGGTCGCCGTTGGTGACTCGGCCAGCGCGACGGACGGCGGCGTTGCCGTGGGCGGGGCGAGCTACGCAGGCACGATGTCGACGGCGGTAGGCGCCGGCGCGACGGCTGCGACGGCCAATTCCGTGGCGCTGGGCGCGAATTCGGTGGCGAACTCGACCATGCTCGGCACGGCCGGCTTTGCGCCCGTCGGCGGCACGGCGATCTCGGCAGCGACGGCGGCGGGTGAAGTGTCGATTGGCAAGGCAGGTGCAGAGCGTCGCATCACAAACGTGGCTGCGGGTCTCAATCCGACCGACGCAGTGAACGTGAGCCAGCTGATGTCGGAAGACGCGAAGGTCAACAACATCAGCAGCAACGTAAGCGACATTAGCCGCTACTTCAAGTCCAGCGGTCTGAAAGACGGCTCGGACGCCGCCACACTGACTGGCGGCGGCGTCGCCATCGGCGCGTTCAGCAAATCGACCGGGCCGGCCGATATCGCCATTGGCAAGAACGCCGTGGCGGACTCCGCCGCCGTTGCTGGCACAAACTCGGAGAATTCCGCCATGGCGATGGGCTACGGCGCCACTGCTGCAGTGAGCTCCGCGACGGCGGTTGGTCTTGGCTCAACGGTTCAAGCCGCCAGCGGTCAGGCATTCGGCCGCTTTTCGTGGGTCAAATCGGGCGCGACCGCGACGGCCCTTGGCGGCCGCGCCACCGTAGACGCGAATAATTCTGTGGCGCTGGGCGCCATGTCCTATGCGGACCGGGCCAACACCGTGTCGGTGGGGGCCGCTACATCGCACACGGACGTCACAGGGTCGGTGTTTGGCCCGCAAACCCGCCAGATCGTGAACATGGCGGCCGGTTCGCAAGCCAATGACGCGGTCAACGTCTCGCAGCTCACCCCGGTGGTAAATGCGCTGGGCGGCGGCGCGGCCATTGATGGCACCACGGGCGCGGTGACGGGCCCGACGTATGTAGTGAATGGAAGCACCATCAACAACGTGGGCGGCGCAATCAGTAACATCGATGCACGCACCACGCAAAACGCGAGCGACATCAGCAACATCGACGCACGCACCACGCAGAACTCGAGCGATATCACCAACCTGACCACGGCGATCAACAACGGCGAATTCGGCCTCGTCCAGCAAGACGCAACGACGCGCGACATCACGGTCGCGAAAACCACCGACGGCACGATCGTCGACTTCACCGGCACGGCTGGCGCGCGCAAGCTGACGGGCGTACTCGCTGGTAATGTGAACGCATCGAGCGTCGACGCAGTCAACGGCTCGCAACTCTTCAATTTTGCGAGTTCGACGGCTAGCGCCATCGGCGGCGGCTCGACGGTCAATAGCGACGGTTCGATCTCGAAACCGAGCTACGTGATCGGCGGTGCGACAGTCAACAGCATCGGCGGCGCGATCACCAACATCGACGCGCGCACCACGCAACTGGCGAACGATGTCACCAATCTGACGACGTCGATCAACAACGGCGGACTCGGCCTCGTCGAGCAAGACGCGACCACTCGCAACATCACAGTTGCCAAAGCAACCGACGGCGCGATCGTCGACTTCAGCGGCACGGCGGGCACGCGCAAACTGACGGGCGTGTTCGCTGGCGACGTGAGCGCATCCAGCGCGGACGCCGTCAATGGTTCGCAGCTCTATAGCCTGGCGAACTCGACGGCGAGCGCGATTGGCGGTGGCGCGACGGTCAACAGCAACGGCTCGATCTCGATGCCGAGCTTCGTGATCGGCGGCACGACGGTGAACAGCATCGGCGGTGCGATCACGAATATCGACGCCCGTACCACGCAAAACGCGTCGGACATCAGCAGTATCAACACCGCGTTGAGCAACTTCACCATCAGCGGAGCGAGCAACAAGTACTTCCACACGAACTCGATGCTGGCGGATTCGCAGGCGACGGGTAGCGATTCAGTGGCTATCGGCGGTGCTGCCGTGGCAACGGGCGTCAACTCGGTCGCCCTCGGCTCGAATTCAACTGCAGACCGCGCGAACTCGGTTTCCGTGGGCTCGGTGGGCGCTGAACGGCAGATCACGAACGTGGCAGCCGGCACGGCCGACACCGACGCCGTGAACGTCGCGCAGATGAACTCGGCGCTCGCCAACGTCACCAACATCGCGATGAATGCGGCCTCGGGCAGCCCGACGTTCGCCACGAACGGCGACGGCAGCACGGCAGCGGCAAAGGCAACCGGTCATCATGCGACGGCGATGGGCTCGAACGCGCAAGCGTCGGCTGACAACTCGGTCGCGCTGGGTGCGGATTCGGTCGCGGATCGCGAGAACACGGTCTCGGTCGGATCGAAAGGCCACGAGCGTCAGATCATAAACGTCGCCGCTGGCACGCAGGGCACGGATGCCGTCAACGTCGATCAGTTGAACGAGACGGTCGCCGGAGCGGTGGGCAATCTGCCGGCAGGCATGAGCGCCAAGGACTACACCGACCAGCGTTTCAGCTCGATGCAGAACACCGTCGACCAGGTCGCGAAAAACTCGTACGCCGGTGTGGCCGCCGCGATGGCCATGCCGAACATGACGCCTTCGCAGCCAGGCAATACGGTTGTTGCCGCAGGTGCCGGCTCGTACAAGAGCGGCGCGGCGCTGGGTGTCGGCGCGACCTATCGCTCGCGTAACAGCAAGTGGCTCGTCAATGGCGCAGTGTCGGTGACGTCGACGGGCGATGCAGGTGTTCGCGCTCAGGTTGGGTACGAGTTCTAAGCCGAATGCGTCGGATGAGCGCTGGAGGTTTTAGGCGCTGATGTTCCGGTAGTATGAAGCCCGGTTTGCTGGTGACAGTGAGCCGGGTTTTTTGTTTTTTGTCTGCGACGCCGTTCGGCTTTTTTTGGATTTTCGCTGGCATCCGCGTGTTGCCTTCGTGCTTCAAGCGTCGCCCCTGTGCGGGGCGGCACCTACTTTTCTTTGCCGCCGCAAAGAAAAGTAGGCAAAAGAAAGCGGCTAACACCGCCAACATT
>NZ_FNDI01000001.1:593152-864287 GCF_900100565.1 Paraburkholderia steynii
TTCGTGCTTCAAGCGTCGCCCCTGTGCGGGGCGGCACCTACTTTTCTTTGCCGCCGCAAAGAAAAGTAGGCAAAAGAAAGCGGCTAACACCGCCAACATTTCTTCTTGCCTGAGGGCCCCCAACGGGTCTTACGCTTCACACGGCGGCATCTCTGTTCGCGTTCGTTGCCAACGCTTCGAATGAACGCCTCACCCGCTTCGAATACCCGTACTCGGGCCAGCGGCAGCGAATGGTATGTGCCGCCCAGGTGGCAAACTGTGTGTAGGTTGTCGCGTCGTATGCGTAAGCGCTCTTACAGGGTGAGACGCCTGCGCTATCGGTCCGGAGTGGGCGTGTGTGAGGTACTACGGCCTACACACAGTTTGCCACCTGGGCGGCGGTGGACTATCTGGCACGGCATGCTGTAATGCGGGGATGTGAAGCGGGTGATGCGCAGCGCAAGAGCGTTGGCAACGAACATGGGTCACTTGATTGCCGTGTGAAGCGTAAGACCCGTTGGCGTCCCTCAGGCAAACACTAGAACTGGCGGTGTTAGCCGCTTTCTTTTGCCTACTTTTCTTTGCGGCGGCAAAGAAAAGTAGGTGCCGCCCCGCACAGGGGCGACGCGTGAAGCGCGAAGGCAAAACGCGGATGCCAGCGAAAAAACCAAATCCACCCAAAGCGTCGCAGACAACACAAAAAAACCAAACCCTTACGCCGCAGTCGACTGCAACCGCGCAGTCCGCGCTACAGGAAACCGCACGGTAAACACACTCCCCCGCCCTTCCTCACTCTTAACCTCGAGCTGCGCATCATGCCGCTGCAGCACATGCTTGACGATAGCAAGCCCAAGCCCGGTGCCACCCGTATCCCGCGACCGACTCCGATCAACGCGATAAAACCGCTCAGTCAACCGCGGAATATCCGCAGCAGGAATCCCGAGCCCGCTATCGGTCACACAGAACGTGGCCTGCCCGCCTTGAGCATGCCAGCTCACACTAATCGACCCGCCGTCAGGCGTATACCGAATTGCATTCGTAACGAGATTGCCAAACGCGCTGAGGATCTCAGTCTCGACGCCCGTCACAGTAAGCGCCTCGTCGGCATCGAACGTAATCCGATGACGTCCGCCAGAAAGACTCTGCGCATCGTCTTGCAAATGCCGCACCACCGCGCGCATATCGACCATCTGGCTGCTCGGCGGCTTGTTATCGCCTTCCAGCGTCGCAAGCACCAGCAAATCACTGACGATATGCTGCATCCGCTGCGCCTGCTGCATCATCAGATCGAGATAACGCACGCGCTCGCTCTCGTCGAGCGGCAACTCACGCATCGTTTCGAGAAAACCGGATAGCACGGTCAACGGCGTCTTAAGCTCGTGCGATACATTCGCGACAAAATCGCGGCGCATCGCGTCGGTACGTTCGAGCTCCGTAATGTCCTGCGACAGCACCAGCTTGCGATTCTCGCCGTAAGGAAACACCTGCACGGAAATCACGTTCTGGCGCTTGTCGCCCATCCCGCGCATGATCAGCATCTCTTCATAGTGATGCGAGTTCAGGTAGCGGACGAAGTCGGGATGACGCACGAGATGCGTGATGTGCTGGCGCAGATCGCGTTTCGCATCGAGGCCGAAGTGCTCTTCGGAGATCGCGTTGCACCATTCGATCTGATCATGATCGTCGAGCATCGCAACACCGTTCGGCGACGCCTGGATCGCCTGAATGAAGCGCGAGTGCTGCTGCTCGACCTGACGCACCTGCGCGTGCCAGCGCTTCGCGAGCTTGTGCAGCCGGTAGTAGATTTCGCCCCAGATGCCCGGCGCGCTCGGCACCTCGCCATACACAGGCGCGTCGAGCAGACGCCACAGGCGCTGCTTGTGAAACGTGCTGAAAATGCCTTGCGCGAGCAGCGCGAGCACGGCAAGCGTCAACGCCGCCTTGGTGCTGACGAAAACACCGACTGCCACGCATAGCACAGCGAGGAGCACAAGCGATACCAGGGAGCGCGCCCAGATGATGTTCATGTGTTCCTGCAACCTTGAAGACAAATCTGAAGACTACAGAGACAACAAAGCGCGCTGCGATGACATGCCGCAGCGCGCTTCGTGTTTTTCAATCAGTTTACCTTATGCGCTCTTGGCCAGGCGATACCCGCTGCCCCGCACCGTCTCGATCATCGCATCGCAGCCGGCCGGCTTGAGAGCGGCGCGCAAACGCTTGATGTGAACGTCGACCGTGCGCTCTTCGACGAACACATGGTCGCCCCACACCTGATCGAGCAGTTGCGTGCGGCTGTGGACACGCTCCGGGTGCGTCATGAAGAAGTGCAGCAGACGGAATTCCGTCGGACCGAGATCGAGTTTGATCTCGCTGCCTTCCGCATGAGCCGCGACGCGATGCGTAGCCGGGTCGAGCTTCAGCCCGTTGATCGCAACCACGTCTTCCGTCAGCTGCGGCGCGCGGCGGCGCAGCACCGCCTTGATGCGCGCCATCAGTTCCTTCGGCGAGAACGGCTTCGTCACGTAGTCGTCGGCGCCGATCTCGAGGCCCAGCACCTTGTCCTGCTCGTCGCCGCGCGCCGTCAGCATGATGATGGGAATGTGTTTGGTGCGCTCGTTGTTGCGCAGGTCGCGCGCGAACGCAATACCCGATTTGCCCGGCAGCATCCAGTCGAGCAGCACGAGATCGGGAAGCACATCGCTGATCAGGTTCTGCGCCTGTTCGGCGTTGTACGCACGAATCGGACAATGGCCCGCGTGTTGCAAGTTGACCGAGATCAGCTCGGAAATAGCGGGTTCATCTTCGATAACGAGAATACTGCTGGGCATCGGCGCCTCTTGATAAACGAAATGCGATGAAAACGGTTCGCGTGAGCGGATAAACGCATCCGCTCACGAATCAACTCAGCGATCAGCTGAGCGCCTCGCGTTCGAGCGCGTCGCGGCCCATGTGGCGCACGTCCGTGCCCTTCACCACGTAGATGATGAACTCGGCGATGTTCTTCGAGTGGTCGCCGATCCGCTCGATCGCCTTCGCGATGAACAGGAAGTCGAGCCCGACGGAGATCAGGCGCGGATCTTCCGTCATGTACGAAATCAGCTTGCGCACAAATGCGCGGAATTCCTCGTCGATCGCCTTGTCGTCGCGCACGATCTGCGCGGCGGCCACGGTGTCGAGGCGCGCGAACGCATCGAGCGCGCGGCGCAGGATGCTCACGGCCATATCGCCCGACAGCTTGATCTCGGCGATGTTGATCGTGCGCGACGCGCCGTCTTCCGACAGACGCTTGGTACGCTTGGCGATTTTCTCCGCTTCGTCGCCGGCGCGTTCGAGGTTCGTGATGGTCTTCGAGATCGCCATCACGAGGCGCAGGTCGCGCGCCGTCGGCTGACGCCGCGCGATGATGTTGCTGCACTCTTCGTCGATCTCGACTTCCATCTGGTTCAGACGTTCTTCTGCGGCGATCACCTGATCGGCGATACCGGTGTCGAATTCGTTCAACGCGTTCATCGCAGCGACGATCTGCGCCTCGACGAGGCCGCCCATTTCGAGCACCTTCGAAGACACGGCGTTCAGATCGGCGTCGAACTGGCTGGACAGGTGTTTGTCGGTCATGTCGTACTCCCTAAGCTCGTGCGCTCAGCGATTAGCCGAAACGGCCCGTGATGTAGTCTTCCGTTTCCTTGCGGACCGGCTTGATGAAGATTTTCTCGGTGTCGCCGAATTCGATCAGCTCACCCAGGTACATATACGCAGTGTAGTCCGAACAACGCGCGGCCTGCTGCATGTTGTGCGTGACGATCACCACCGTATAGTCGCTCTTCAGTTCGGCGATCAGTTCTTCGATGCGCCCCGTCGAAATCGGGTCGAGCGCCGAGCACGGTTCGTCGAGCAGCAGCACTTCCGGACGGATCGCAATGCCGCGCGCGATACACAGACGCTGCTGCTGGCCGCCCGACAGACCGTAGCCGCTCTGGCCGAGCTTGTCCTTCACTTCGTTCCACAGCGCTGCCTTGGTCAGCGCCCATTCGACGCGATCGTCCATCTCCGAGCGCGACAGCGTTTCGAACATCTTCACGCCGAACGCGATGTTGTCGTAAATCGACATCGGGAACGGCGTCGGCTTCTGGAACACCATGCCGATGCGCGCGCGCAGCAGCGAAATGTCGCGCTTCGTCGTGAGCAGGTTTTCGCCGTCCATCAGGATTTCGCCTTCGGCGCGCTGCTCCGGATAAAGCGCATACATCTTGTTGAACGTGCGCAGCAGCGTCGACTTGCCACAACCCGACGGACCGATGAACGCGGTCACCTTGCCTTCGGGAATCTGCAGGTTGATGTTCTTCAGCGCGTGATACTTGTTGTAGAAGAAGTTCAGGTTGTTGACTTCGATCTTCGGGCGCGAGGGCGCGGCCGCTTGACCGCTCTGCGCCGGGTCGAAACCGGCGGGTGCCGCCGGGCGTTCGACGGGATTCAGGTGACTTTCTGCCATGTTCATCGGATCGCTCCGCCCTTACTTTTTCGAGAAGATCGTACGCGCGAGAATGTTGAGTCCCAACACTCCGAGCGTGATCAGGAAGACGCCAGCCCACGCGAGCGATTGCCACTGCGCAAACGGGCTCATCGCGAACTTGAAGATCGTGACCGGCAGGTTCGCAACCGGTTGATTCATGTCCAGCGTGAAGAATTGATTGGACAGCGCCGTGAAGAGCAGCGGCGCCGTTTCACCGGCGATACGCGCGATGGCGAGCAACACGCCCGTCACGATGCCCGCCACCGACGCCTTCAGCGTAATCGACAGCACCATCTTCCACTTCGGCGTGCCGAGCGCGAAAGCCGCTTCGCGCAGCGCGTTCGGCACGAGCTTCAGCATGTTCTCCGTCGTGCGGATCACGATGGGAACCTGCAGCAGCGCCAGCGAGATCACGCCCGCCCAGCCGCTGAAGTGGCCCATCTTCGCGACGACCAGCGCGTACACGAACAGACCGACGACGATCGACGGCGCCGACAGCAGAATGTCGTTGATGAAGCGCGTGATGCTCGCGAGCCAGCCCTTCTGACCGTACTCGGCGAGATACACGCCCGCCATGATGCCGATCGGCGTGCCGACGAACGTCGCGATCACGACCAGCATCAGGCTGCCGACGATCGCGTTCGCGAGACCGCCGCCGTCCGTGTTCGGTGGCGGCGTCGACTGCGTGAACAGCTCGATCGACAAACCGCCGATGCCCAGGCGCAGCGTCGTATAGAGAATCCACACCAGCCAGAGGAGGCCGAATGCCATTGCCGCGAGCGACATCGTCAGCGCGATCGCATTGGTGACTTTGCGGCGCTTTTGCAGCCGGGTGCGCATCGCTTCGAGCGCGACGCTGTCGGTGCTGCCCGGCATGTTCATCGAGGACTGGCTCATTTCGCGCCCTCCCCTTTCTCGAGGCGAAGCAACATGATCTTCGAAATCGCCAGCACGATGAAAGTAATCACAAACAGGATCAGGCCGAGTTCCATCAACGCGGCCGTATGCAGGCCCGGCGCGGCTTCCGCGAACTCGTTCGCGAGCGCCGACGTGATGCTGTTACCCGGCGAAAAGAGCGACACATTGTCGAGCAGGTTCGTATTGCCGATCACGAACGTGACGGCCATCGTCTCGCCGAGTGCGCGCCCAAGGCCGAGCATCACGCCGCCGATCACGCCCGTCTTCGTGAAAGGAAGCACGATCTTCCACATCACTTCCCAGGTCGTGCAGCCGATGCCGTACGCCGATTCCTTCAGCAGCACGGGCGTGACTTCGAACACGTCGCGCATCACCGACGCGATGTACGGAATGATCATGATCGCGAGAATCACGCCCGCGCACAGAATGCCGATGCCGATGGGCGGACCCTTGAACAGCGCGCCAATGATCGGCATGCCGCCGAGCAGCGTGCCGAGCGGCTTTTCAAAATACTGCGCGAAGATCGGCGCGAACACGAGCAGGCCCCACATGCCGTAGACGATCGACGGAATCGCGGCGAGCAGCTCGATCGCGATGCCGAGCGGCCGGCGCAGCCAGGCGGGCGACAGTTCGGTCAGGAAGAGCGCGATGCCGAAGCTCACGGGCACCGCGATGATGAGTGCAATGATCGACGTCGCAATCGTGCCGTAGATGGGCACCAGCGCGCCAAACTGCTCGGAAGGTGGATCCCAGTCGGCCGTCCACAGGAAGGCGAGGCCGAATTTCTGGATCGTCGGCAACGAAGCGACGAGCAACGACACGATAATGCCGCCGAGCAGCAGTAGCGTGACGATGGCGGAAAGCCGCGCAATGCCGCCGAAAATGACGTCGCCCGCGCGGCTGGGCGCTTTCTGCGTCGTACTACCGGGCGGAGTCGACCGGGCGCCGTCAGAAGTGAGAGGGAGGTCGGACATGGGAGCTGATAAACCTGTTTCCGGTTGCCGCATGGCGTATGCCAGACGGCCAGAACGATGGCCGCCGGGCTTCATCGAAGCCGGGCGGCCGGCCGCGCGCATCATCCAGCTGTCATGCGCGCGGTGCTTGCTGCTGTTGCTGCAAGCCGAGGATTACTCGGCGAGCGCCTTGCCCGATGCGTCCTTGACCTTTGCCTTCCACTGCGTCTTGATTTCCGACACGACCGATTCCGGCAGCGTGATGTAGTCCAGATCGTTTGCAGCCTGGCCGCCGTTCTTGAACGCCCAGTCGAAGAACTTCAGCGTTTCCGCGCCTTGCGGGCCCTTGTCCTGCGTCGTGTGCAGCAGCACGAACGTCGCGCCGACGATCGGCCATGCGTTCTTGCCCGGCTCGTTCGTCAGGATCTGGTAGAACGACTTCGACCAGTCAGCGCCAGCTGCCGCTGCCTTGAACGTTTCCGTCTTCGGCTCGACCACCGTGCCTGCCGAGTTCTTCAGGTCGACGTAGGTCATGTGGTTTTGCTTCGCGTACGCCCACTCCACATAGCCGATCGCGCCCGGCAGACGCTGCACGAATGCCGCGACGCCGTCGTTGCCCTTGCCGCCCGTACCCGTCGGCCAGTTGACCGTCGAACCTTCACCGATCTTCGACTTCCACTCGGGGTTGACCTTCGACAGGTAGTTCGTCCAGATGAAGCTCGTGCCCGAGCCGTCAGCGCGGCGAACCACGGCGATGTCCGTATCCGGCAGCTTGACCTTCGGGTTCAGCGCGGCGATAGCCGGGTCGTTCCACTTCTTGACCTTGCCGAGGTAGATGTCGCCGAGCACTTCGCCCGACAGCGTGATTTCGCCAGCCTTGACGCCCGGCACGTTGATGACGGGCACCACGCCGCCGACCACCGTCGGGAACTGGAACAGGCCTTCCTTCGCGAGTTCGTCGTCCTTCAGCGGAGCGTCCGAGCCTGCGAAGTCAACCGTCTTCGCGACGATCTGCTTGACGCCGCCCGACGAGCCGATGCCCTGATAGTTGACCTTGCCGCCGCCCGTCTTCTGGTAAGCATCTGCCCACTTCGTGTAGATCGGTGCTGCAAAGGTGCTGCCCGCGCCAGTGATATCGGCGGCTTGCGCTGCGATCGCGAAGAGAGCGCCAGCCATGCCAGCGAACGCGGTTTGCATCAGTTTCATGTTTTCTCCGTGGTTATGAGCGTGTGCAACGACACCGCGAAGAATAGTGGCCAATTGTGACAGTCACATGACTAATCGTGAACTTCCTGTGACAGTTCTATTACGGCCGTGAAAGGCGCTATGTCAGGGTTTCTACTGCGCAAGCAGATGTGCTTCGGATAGGCGGTTTTACGGTCGAAATCGGGCCGTTGCGAACGTTTGCGGGCTCAGGCGCTCAATGAGACGGCTGCGCGAAAAAAAGGGCGGCATAGCGCCGCCCTTCTCGTCGAAACGCTACCGGCGTGATCAGGTCGTCGCTTGCTTCACGACAGCCGCGATCGTTTCCGCATGATGCACGGCGTCCTTTTCTTGCGCGGCCTCGACCATCACGCGCAGGACGGGCTCGGTGCCCGACGCGCGGATCAGTACGCGACCGCTGCCGTCGAGCGCGCCTTCCGCCTCGCTGATCGCGCGGCGGATCGCGTCGCTGCCCTTCCAGTCCGCGCCCGGCTGCATCCGCACGTTGATCAGCTTCTGCGGGAACAAATTGACGCCGTCGAGCAGTTGCTCGAGCGAACGGCCGCTGCGCTGCATCGCCGCCAGCACCAGCAGCGCGGAGACGATGCCGTCGCCGGTCGAATGGCGATCCAGCGACAGGATGTGGCCCGAGCCTTCCGCGCCGAGCTCCCAGCCATGCTCGCGCAGTTGTTCCAGCACGTAGCGGTCGCCCACGGCGGCGCGCACGAACTGCACGCCCGCCTTCTTCAGTGCCACTTCGACGGCCATGTTGGTCATCAGCGTGCCCACTGCGCCTTCGACCTTGCCTTGCGTCGCGATCCGGTCCTGCACCAGCACGTACAACAGTTCGTCGCCATTGTAGAGCCGCCCGTTCGCGTCGACGACCTGGAGACGGTCGGCGTCGCCGTCGAGCGCGATGCCGAGATCCGCCTTGTTCGCGCGCACCGCGCGCACGAGCGCGTCGGGCGCCGTCGCGCCGACGCCGTCGTTGATGTTGAAGCCGTTCGGCGAGACGCCGATCGTGATCACGTCCGCGCCGAGCTCATGGAACACTTGCGGCGCAACGTCGTACGCCGCGCCGTGCGCGCAGTCGACGACCAGCTTCATGCCGCGCAGATCGAACGCCTGCGGGAAGGTGCTCTTGCAAAATTCGATGTAACGGCCTGCCGCGTCGTCCAGACGTCGCGCCTTGCCGAGGCGCTCGGACGGCGCGCAATCGAGCGGCTTGTCCAGCTGCTCTTCGATCTGTAACTCGACTTCGTCCGGCAGCTTGTTGCCGTCGGCGGAGAAGAACTTGATACCGTTGTCGTAGTACGGATTGTGCGACGCGCTGATCACGACACCCGCCGCAAGACGCAGCGCGCGCGTCAGATAGGCGACGCCCGGCGTCGGCATCGGCCCCGCCAGCATCACGTCGACGCCCGCCGCCGAGAAGCCCGACTCCAGCGCCGCTTCGAGCATGTAGCCGGACACGCGTGTGTCCTTGCCGATCAGCACCGTAGGCCGCTTGCCCGTATTCGCCCAGGTGTCGGCGCCTGCGAGCACCTTGCCGGCTGCATAGCCGAGCCGCAGCACAAAGTCAGGCGTGATCGGCGCTTCGCCGACCTTGCCTCGAATCCCATCTGTTCCGAAATATCGACGTGCCATATTGGAATTTTCCTCCCAAGCGTGGTGATCAGGCGCGCCGCGCTGCGTCGCGCGTCGCCGCCCATACTTTTAGTGCATCCACCGTCTGCTCTACGTCATGCACTCGGATGATCGCGGCCCCCCGTTCAGCCGCGCATACGGCCGCCGCGACACTCGCCGCTACGCGTTGCCGCGCGGGCCTGTCCACGACAGCACCCAGCATCGACTTGCGCGACATGCCGGCCAGAATGGGCAGCGGCGTGCCGACAATCGGCGCGGTCTGAGACAGGTGAGCGAGCAGCGCGTAATTATGCTCGACCGTCTTGCCAAATCCGAATCCTGGGTCGACGCTGATGCGATTTTTTGCAACACCTGCGCTCATCATCGTATTGACACGTTCGTCGAGGAAGGCGCGAATCTCAGCGACGACGTCCGCGTAGGCGGGTGCGCCGACCTGCATCGTCTGCGGCTCGCCGAGCATATGCATCACGCACAGACCGCACTGGCTGTCCTTCACGGCGTCGATCGCGCCGGGCATCCTGAAGCCCCAGATATCATTAATCAGATCAGCGCCGGCCGCCAGCGCATGGCGCATAACTTCAGGCTTATACGTGTCAACGGATACGGGAATCCCAGCGTCGCTCAGTTCCTTGACGAGGGGTATCACGCGATCCAGTTCGTCTTCGAGCGGTACGGGCGGCGCACCGGGCCGCGTCGACTCGCCGCCAATGTCGATGATGTCGGCGCCGTCGGCCAACATCAGCTCCGCCTGCAGCCGCGCCTTGCTGGGCTCTGCGTACAGACCGCCGTCGGAAAACGAATCGGGTGTGACATTCAGGATGCCCATCACAAGCGGGCGTTCGAACGTAAAGGTGAACCGACCGCATTGCATCGGCTCGGGAATGGGATAAAGCGGGGATTGGGCGTTCGACACGAGACAGGACCGTACTGCATAGGCGAAGGGTTAAGAACGACCGCGAAACGTCTGTATCGCGATCCGAGCAGCATTAGAAATGAAAACGGGCCGGTGTGAAAACACACCGGCCCGTAAAACACCTTTAACCGATCATCAGGTAGCCGGCGCGGTCGCGCTGCCCGGCTTCACTTCCGTGCCCGGGCTGCTGCCGCCCGATGCATCGGTAGGCGACGGCGAGCTCTTCGGCGAACGCGGCGGACGGCCAGCCATGATGTCGTTGATCTGATCGGCGTCGATCGTTTCCCACTCCATCAGCGCTGCGGTCATCGCCTCGACCTTGTCGCGGTTCGCGTCGAGCAAGCGCTTCGCGAGGTTGTACTGGTCGTCCAGCACGCGACGGATTTCGGCGTCGACCTTCTGCTGCGTCGCTTCCGAAATGGTGCGCGTGAAGCCCCGGCCGAATGGCGACGCATCGTTCTCGTCGTCGACGTAGACCATCGGTCCCAACGCGTCCGTCATGCCGAAGCGAGCCACCATCGCACGCGCGGTGGCCGTCGCCTTGTTGAAGTCGTCGGATGCGCCCGTGCTGATCAGGTTCAGGAACAGCTCTTCCGCCACGCGCCCGCCGAACAGGATGGCCAGACGGTCGAGCAGGTAATCCTTCGAATACGTCTCGTTGTCGTGCTCCGGCAACTGCCACGTCACGCCCAACGCACGACCGCGCGGGATGATCGTGACCTTGTGTACCGGGTCCGCTTTCGGCAGCAACTTGGCGATCACCGCATGGCCGGACTCGTGGTAAGCCGTCGCGCGCTTCGCATCTTCGCGGATCACGGCCGACTTGCGCTCCGGACCCATGAAGATCTTGTCCTTGGCGTCCTCGAAGTCCTGCATTTCGACGATGCGCTTGCCGCGACGCGCGGCGAACAGCGCCGCTTCGTTCACGAGGTTCGCCAGATCGGCGCCCGAGAAGCCCGGCGTGCCACGCGCGATCACTGCCGCGTCGACGTCGTTCGAGATCGGTACCTTGCGCAGATGCACCTTCATGATGTGCTCGCGGCCACGGATATCCGGCAGACCGACATACACCTGACGGTCGAAACGGCCCGGACGCAGCAGCGCCTTGTCGAGCACGTCCGAACGGTTCGTCGCGGCGATCACGATCACGCCCGAGTTCGCTTCGAAGCCGTCCATCTCGACGAGCATCTGGTTCAGCGTCTGTTCGCGCTCGTCGTTGCCGCCGCCCATGCCTGCACCGCGATGACGGCCGACCGCGTCGATTTCGTCGATGAACACGATGCAAGGTGCATGCTTCTTCGCCTGCTCGAACATGTCACGCACACGAGCCGCGCCAACGCCGACGAACATTTCGACGAAGTCCGAACCCGAGATGCTGAAGAACGGCACCTTCGCCTCACCAGCGATAGCGCGCGCGAGCAGCGTCTTACCGGTTCCTGGCGGACCAACCAGCAGCACACCGCGTGGAATGCGACCGCCCAGCTTCTGGAACTTCTGCGGATCGCGCAGGAAGTCGACCAGTTCGGACACTTCTTCCTTCGCCTCGTCGCAGCCGGCTACATCCGAGAAATTGATTGCGTTGTTGTTCTCATCGATCAGACGCGCACGGGATTTACCGAACGAGAAGGCACCGCCTTTCCCGCCTCCCTGCATCTGTCTCATCATGTAGAACCAGAACCCGATGATCAGGATGGTTGGCCCGAGGTAATACAACGCGGACACCAGCGCGTTCGGCTCGTCATCCGCCTTGCCGCTGACCTGCACGCCATACTTCATCAGGTCGCCGACCATCCAGATGTCGCCCGGCGACACGATCTGATACTTCTGACCGTCGGCCGGCGTCACCGTGAGGTTGCGCCCCTGAACGATCACGCTCTTGACCTTGCCGCTTTTCGCGTCGTCCATGAACTGCGAATACGAAACGCCTTCCTGGACACGGGGCTTGTCGAACTGCTTGAACACCGTAAACAGCACCAGTGCGATCACCAGCCACACTGCTGCTTTCGAAAACATGTTGTTGTTCAAAGCACCACTCCTTCACTCATAGACAAGCGCCTACATTTGCCTTGCGGCACCACTCAGGCATTCTAATCCAGTCCGAAGACCCCTGCCATAAGCATTCGCTACCGCATAAATAGCGTACCGCGCAACCTCAGCGCTCTTATTTTCCGGCGTGCCGGAAATGCGGGCCTACATATCACTGCACCCGTTTTTAACGGGGTCGCTTCAGATGCCTTCCCAGAATAAACGTCTCGGAGGATTTGTCCCGGGACGCCTTCGGTTTGCGAGCGGCCACCGTCTTAAACTGATGCTTGAACTTCTCAACAATCTGGCTGTAACCACTACCGTGAAAGCATTTGACTAAAAGGGCACCATCGGGTTTGAGGTGGTTTTGCGAAAACTCCAGCGCGAGATCGCACACATGCTCGATTCGCGCGGCATCCGCCACCCCCACTCCCGACAGGTTGGGCGCCATATCCGAAATTACAAGATCGACATCGCGCTCTCCGACCACTTCTTCCAGTTGTTCGAGAACATTGTCCTCGCGGAAGTCGCCCTGAATGAAATAAACGTCGGCGATCGGCTCCATTGGCAGCAGGTCGAGCGCGATGATTGTGCCGTCGATCCCGCCGTCCCGCTGTGCGTCGCGGTGCTTGCCCTGCGCGAGCTTGTTGCGTACGTACTGACTCCAGCTGCCGGGCGCGGCGCCCAGATCGACGATCACCTGACCCGGGCGGATCAGCTTGTCCTGCTCATCGATTTCCTTCAGCTTGTAGGCCGCGCGGGCGCGATAGCCCTCCCGCTGTGCCATTTTCACGTACGGATCGTTGATGTGGTCGTGCAGCCACGACGTGTTGAACTTGTTTTTTGCCATTAAACGTTGAACTCTTGCTACGTAATACCGCGCTTTTAGCGGATAATACGCGTTTAATTCGCGCGGCTGCAGCCAAAGACCGCCTTCCGCGCTCGTGATTCTGCTTGTAGTCCGCGTCGCCGCTGCCATCGCACCTGGCGCCGTCTTTGATGCCGGACTCATCGCCCGCAGTTTCCTAACCGCAGTTTCCTGATTTTTCGCGCACCGCCTGCTGTTCCGCCGGATTGCCGGACCACCGGTCCCTGCTCGCGGGCGTCGCCATTTTAGTCGAGTCCTCTACTTCTCATGCCAGCCCTCAAAGTTTCTTCCGAACAACGCGCCGAATTGCGCTCCCAGGCTCACGTGCTCAAGCCGGTCGTGATCGTCGGCGCCGAAGGGCTGACCGATGCCGTGCTGGCTGAAATCAAGGTCCATCTGAAAGCGCACCAACTGATCAAGATCCGCGTGTTCGGCGACGAGCGCGAAGAGCGCATCGCCATCTACGACGATATCTGCGATCGCCTGAGTGCGGCGCCGATCCAGCATATCGGCAAGCTACTCGTCATCTGGAAGCCGGAAAAGGTGGCCACCGAGCGCGCTCCCGCCGCCACGAAAGCGAAGCGCGGCGCGCTGCCGAGCGTCCGTGAGGCCCTCGGCGATGCACCGGCGGGCAAGGGACGCGCGCCTCGCGTCGTGAAAGTCGTTAAGCCGTCCGAAAATCCGATGCGCAAGCCAAAAGCGCAGAAACTGGTGGTGCGCGGCAACGAGCGCGTCACCGCGGGCGGCAACATCAAGAAAGCAAAGAAACGCCAGACCAGCGCAAAGCGCATGCATCAGACGTCGAAGTAAGACGGGCGTGGCGCGGAAAACCGGTTTGATATTTGGACTGGGCCATTTGGACTGGGCCGCGCCGACCGAAGAGAATTTACCGGGCGCCGCGCCTCGTGCGGCGATCCGTCGCGTACTTGAGTGCTGTTGAGCCAAGCGACTCGCCCACGCGGACGCGATCAGTGTCGATACGCTATCCCGCCGTCCGGCCAGCGACGCGTCCCGCGCCCCGCTCCACGGCGATGCCCGTTCCCGCCGGCAGCTTCCACACGAGCACGATGCCCAACAGGCTTTCGATCAGATAGAACACGCTCGACACGCCGTGCAGCATGCCAAAGCGGCTTGCATAAACGGAGTGGCCGACATCCGTGCCCGCTTCCTGCGCGGCGATGCGCAGCGCATTCATGAACGGTTGCAGCGCAAAGTAGCCGACCAGCACGCACACCAGCATGCCGGCAATCAGCCAGCGCAGACGCCGATACGCATCGCCGCCACGGCGGACCAGGACGTTGCACAGCGCAAGCAGCAGCACGCCGCACACCACGCCAATCACGCCTTCGATGCGAAACAGTTGCGCCGCGACCGCGCCCGCCGTCACCCGGTCAAGCGAGGTGAACAGCACGGGCGCCACGGCGTAGCCAATGGTCAGCAAGCTGCCGATCCAAACGACCGTCAACAGGCGGAACAGGCGATGCGGCATCGAAGACACGGCAGCCGCCTCAGATGTAACGGACCGCGATGATTTCGTACTCGCGCACGCCGCCCGGCGCCTGCACCGACGCGACATCGCCTTCCGTCTTGCCGATCAGCGCGCGCGCGATCGGCGAGCTGACGGAAATCAGGCCGTGCTCGAGATCGGCTTCGTCATCGCCGACGATTTGATAGGTAACCGAAGCACCCGAATCCAGATCTTCCAGATCGACCGTCGCGGCGAACACAACGCGGCCTTCTGCGTCGAGTGCGGACGGATCGATGATTTGCGCGCCCGCCAGCTTCGATTCGATTTCAGCGATGCGGCCTTCGATAAAGCCCTGCTTCTCTTTCGCAGCGTCGTACTCGGCGTTTTCCGACAGATCGCCCTGGGCGCGCGCTTCCGAGATCGAATTGATGACAGACGGACGCTCAACCGATTTCAGGCGCTGCAATTCGTCGCGCAGTTGGTCTGCGCCGCGCTTCGTCAATGGAATAGTGCTCATAAACAACTCTTTGGCAAAAGACAGCCACAAAAAAAATCACCGCGGTTAAGTGCATCCCGCTACGGTGCGCAAACGTGGCACAAAGCCCGATCTGACACCTTAGGGACGCCGCTTAACCGCGGCACTTACGACTTGGACAGGAAACTGAAGCCTTAGTTTAGGCGAGCATGGAGGCCTTGTAAATCATAGACTTCCAGGTCCTTCAGATAACGCAGGCCTTCAACGGCGGCACGCGCGCCCGACATCGTCGTGTAGTACGTGACCTTGTTCGCCTGCGCGCTCATGCGGATCGAACGCGAATCGGCGATGGCTGCGCGCGTTTCGTCGACGGTCGTGAAGACGAGTGCGATCTCGCCGTTCTTGATCATGTCGACGATGTGCGGGCGGCCGTCCTTCACCTTGTTGACGACGCGCACGGGCACACCCGCCGCTTCGATCGCCGCCGCCGTGCCCTTCGTCGCGACGAGCGGATAGCCCAACTCATGCAGCATACGCGCGACTTCGACGGCCTTCGGCTTGTCGGCGTCCATCACGGTCAGCAGCACCGTGCCCGACTCCGGCAGACGCGAACCCGCTGCGAGCTGCGACTTGAAGAGCGCCTCACCGAAGGTCTGGCCAACGCCCATCACTTCGCCCGTCGAACGCATTTCGGGTCCGAGCACCGGGTCGACAGCCGGGAACTTGACGAACGGGAACACCGCTTCCTTCACGCTGAAGTACGGCGGGATGACTTCCTTCGTCACGCCTTGCTGCGCGAGCTTCTGGCCGACCATCGCGCGTGCCGCGATCTTCGCGAGCGGCAGGCTGGTCGCCTTCGACACGTACGGCACCGTACGCGAAGCGCGCGGGTTCACTTCGAGCACGTAGATGACGTCCAGCTTCGAGCCGTCCGCCTGCGGCACTTGCTGGATCGCGAACTGCACGTTCATCAGGCCGATCACGTTCAGCGCCTTCGCCATCGCGCCCGTCTGGCGCTTGAGCTCGGCGACGGTTTCCTTCGACAGCGAGTACGGCGGCAGCGAGCAAGCCGAGTCGCCCGAGTGGACGCCCGCCTGTTCGATGTGCTCCATCACGCCGCCGATGAACACCGTGTCGCCGTCCGAGATGCAATCCACGTCGCATTCGATCGCGTCGTTCAGGAAGCGGTCCAGCAACACGGGCGAATCGTTCGACACCTTCACGGCCTCGCGCATATAGCGCTCGAGGTCGCGCGGCTCGTGGACGATTTCCATCGCACGGCCGCCGAGCACGTACGACGGACGCACGACAAGCGGATAACCGATTTCGTCGGCGAGCTTGAGCGCTTCGTCTTCGGCGCGCGCGGTGCGGTTCGGCGGCTGACGCAGGCCGAGGTCCTGCAGCAGCTTCTGGAAACGCTCGCGGTCTTCCGCCGCATCGATCATGTCCGGCGACGTGCCGACGATGGGCACCCCATTCGCTTCGAGATCGAGCGCGAGCTTCAACGGCGTCTGGCCGCCGTACTGGACGATCACGCCGAGCGGCTTTTCCTTGTCGACGATTTCGAGCACGTCTTCGAGCGTCAGCGGCTCGAAGTACAGACGGTCAGACGTGTCGTAGTCGGTCGAAACGGTTTCAGGGTTGCAGTTGACCATGATCGTTTCGTAGCCGTCTTCGCGCATGGCGAGCGCGGCATGCACGCAGCAGTAGTCGAACTCGATGCCCTGGCCGATCCGGTTCGGGCCGCCGCCCAGCACCATGATCTTCTTGTTGTTCGTCGGGTTCGCTTCGCACTCTTCTTCGTACGTCGAGTACATGTACGCCGTCTTCGTCGCGAACTCGGCCGCGCAGGTGTCGACGCGCTTGTACACGGGGCGCACGTTCAGTTCAATCCGGCGCTTGCGCACGTCGGCGCCCGTCGCGCCGAGCAGCTTCGCGAGGCGGCGATCCGAGAAGCCGCTCTGCTTCAGATAAATCAGCTCTTCCTTCGTGAGGCTCGCGAGCGTGCGGCCTTCAAGCGCCTTTTCCTTGCGGATGATCTCTTCGATCTGCGCGAGGAACCACGGGTCGATTGCCGTTTCCTCGAAGATTTCCTGTTGCGTCAGACCGAGGCGGAACGCGTCGCCGACATACCAGATGCGGTCCGGACCGGCTTCACCGATTTCGCGGATCACTTCGTCGCGGCTCGTGGTCTTTTCATCCAGACCGTCGACGCCAACTTCCAGACCGCGCAGCGCCTTCTGGAACGATTCCTGGAACGTGCGGCCGATCGCCATCACTTCGCCGACCGACTTCATCTGTGTGGTCAGACGCGGATCGGCTTCGCGGAATTTCTCGAACGCGAAACGCGGAATCTTCGTGACGACGTAATCGATGGTCGGTTCGAACGAAGCCGGCGTCTGACCGCCCGTGATTTCGTTCTTCAGTTCGTCCAGCGTGTAGCCGACGGCGAGCTTCGCCGCGACCTTCGCGATCGGGAAGCCCGTTGCCTTCGACGCCAAGGCAGACGAACGCGACACGCGCGGGTTCATTTCGATCACGATCATCCGGCCATCGACGGGATTGATCGAGAACTGCACGTTCGAGCCGCCCGTATCGACGCCGATCTCGCGCAGCACCGCGAGCGATGCGTTACGCAGGATCTGGTATTCCTTGTCGGTGAGCGTCTGCGCCGGCGCGACGGTGATCGAGTCGCCCGTGTGGATGCCCATCGGGTCGAGGTTTTCGATCGAGCAGACGATGATGCAGTTGTCCTTCTTATCGCGGACCACTTCCATCTCGTACTCTTTCCAGCCGAGCAGCGATTCTTCGATCAGCAGTTCGCGCGTCGGCGACAGATCGAGACCGCGCTTGCAGATTTCTTCGAATTCTTCGCGGTTATACGCGATGCCGCCGCCCGAGCCGCCGAGCGTGAACGACGGACGGATCACGATGGGGTAGCCGCCGCCGCCCGTGAACGCCGCGATTTCCGCTTGCACCTGCAACGCTTCTTCCATCGAATGCGCGATGCCCGACTTCGCCGAGCCAAGGCCGATCTTCGTCATCGCGTCCTTGAACTTCTGACGGTCTTCAGCCTTGTCGATCGCTTCCGGCGACGCGCCGATCAGTTCGACCTTGTATTTTTCCAGCACGCCGTGGTGATGCAGATCGAGCGCGCAGTTCAGCGCGGTCTGGCCGCCCATCGTCGGCAGGATCGCGTCCGGACGCTCCTTCGCGATGATGCGCTCCACCACTTCCCACGTGATCGGCTCGATGTAAGTGACGTCGGCCGTATTCGGGTCGGTCATGATCGTCGCCGGATTGCTGTTGACGAGAATGACCTTGTAGCCTTCCTCACGCAGCGCCTTGCACGCCTGCGCGCCCGAGTAGTCGAACTCGCACGCCTGGCCGATGATGATCGGACCCGCGCCGATAATGAGGATGCTTTTAATGTCTGTCCGCTTGGGCATAACGCTCTCGCTAATGTATTCCTGAGTTCTTACTGTTGGCGCGCCGGCGGTGTGCCGTTCGGACCGGCCGCGAAGGCTGTACCCAAATGGGCCAGCCGAACGGCGTCGCGGGGCGCGCTTTCTTCCGTCGCTGCTTTTACGAGCGCCTGCTTACGCCGCTGCCGACTTGTTGCCCTTCGCCTCGTCCATCAACGCGGTGAAGCGGTCGAACAGATAGGCGATGTCATTCGGACCGGGCGATGCTTCCGGGTGACCCTGGAAGCAGAATGCCGGCTTGTCCGTCAGCGCGAAGCCTTGCAGCGTGCCGTCAAACAGCGACACGTGCGTCACCTTCGCATTGGCGGGCAGCGTGTCGGCGTCGACCGCAAAGCCGTGGTTCTGCGACGTGATCACGACGCGGCCGTCGCCGAGGTCCTTCACGGGATGATTCGCGCCGTGGTGGCCCGTCTTCATCTTCATCGTCTTCGCGCCGACAGCGAGACCCATGATCTGATGACCGAGGCAGATGCCGAACGTCGGAATGCCGCGCTCGATGAATTCGCGCGTCGCGGCGATCGCGTAATCGCACGGTTCCGGGTCGCCGGGGCCGTTCGACAGGAAGATGCCGTCCGGATTCAGCGCGAGCGCGTCTGCAGCCGTGGCTTGCGCCGGCAGCACCGTGACCTGGCAACCGCGTTCCGCGAGCATGCGCAGAATGTTGTACTTCACGCCGAAGTCGAACGCGACGACGCGGTAGCGCGGCGTGTTCTGCATGCCGTAGCCGCTGCCCAGACGCCATTCCGTCTGCTTCCATTCATACGGCTTTTGCGTCGACACGACCTTCGCGAGGTCCATGCCCGCGAGACCGGGGAACGAGCGCGCGAGTTCGATTGCCTTCGCCTCGTCATCCGAGCCTGCGAGAATCGCGCCGTTTTGCGCGCCCTTGTCGCGCAGCACGCGCGTGAGCTTGCGGGTGTCGATACCGGCGATCGCGACGACGCCTTCCGCTTTCAGGTAATCCGGGAGCGTGCGCTCCATGCGGAAGTTCGACGCGAGAACAGGCAGATCACGGATGATCAGGCCGGCGGCATGGACTTTCGTGGCTTCGACATCTTCGGCATTCACACCAACATTGCCGATGTGCGGATACGTCAGCGTGACGATCTGGCGCGCGTAGCTGGGGTCGGTCAGGATTTCCTGATAGCCGGTGATGGCCGTATTGAAGACGACTTCACCGATCGTATGACCGGGCGCGCCGATCGAGTAACCACGAAAGACCGTGCCGTCGGCGAGCGCGAGCAGAGCGGGAGAAAATGACGGCAACACGGGAGACTCCTTGGGGAGCACCCTGTTGCCGACCTGTCTATCCGACCGTGCGGGCCGCGGCGAGGCGCATCATTCGATGCGCGCGCAGGCTCGCTCGCGTTGTCGCTGTTCGCGGAGGGTCGCATCGGGCGCCGCGGAGCTCGCAGTCGGCCCATTGTGTAGGCGAACTGGCTGGTTGCGGGCCGCTGGCGACAGTAGCCGGGAAGTTTCACTCATGAAAAACAACCGGGACTACAACGAAACGCGGCGGATGAACGGTATGGGAGAGGTAGGCGCTAGGGTGCGGGTTGATAAGCTCAAACCTTGAAATTATAGCCTGAAATGACCCTTCTCTTCAAATCCGAGATGGGCGATAGCGCGGCGAAGCTGGCGCCGTCAGGCGCTCGGGGTGCAATCAGCTTGCTACGCAGCCCGCCTGGCGGACCCTTCACCGTCTATCAGGATATGCCCGGCAGCTTACGGCTGATGTTCGGCATGCACGCGCGCCGGACTTCTGGCCAGCACACGGCTCGGCAGCACGTACCAGATGGCGCTCGCCAGTTGCAGCGCAACGAGAATGCCCCACGCAGTCAGATGCGCGGCGGGCGGATAGTGTCCGTCAACGGGTGTCCACCGCGACAGCACCGCGCCGACGCCGATCTGGAAGCCGAAGATCAGCAGAAAAATGATCAGCGTCAGCGTCGTATTCGCGCGTCCGATCAGATGCGGCGGGAAATGGCGCGCGAGCACCGCATAACTCAGAATGCCGACGCCGCCGAAAATCCCGTAAGCCGCCCACAGCAATCCCGCGGGCAGCGGCGCACGTAACATGATCAGCAGCTGCGTGATGACGAAAAGCACCATGCCGACGCCGCAAAACGCATACAGCGACAGCCCGCGCCGCTCCATGCTGCGCGCCGCCGCGCCGAAGCCGACGCAGCCGGCCATCATTGCGAAACCAAGCACCGACACGAACGCGGCCGCTTGATGCGACTGGAAACCCGACACGTCGCGTAACCAGGCGCCGACCCACAGCGACTGCATTGCGTAGAACACGCCTTGCGTGACGACCGAGAACGACGCGATCTTCCAGAACGCCGCGCTGCGCAGGATATGCCACGTGCCCTTGAACTGGCTGACGAGGCTGGCCTGATGGTGCGTCTCCCTGGTTTCGGGCGCGAACGCCCATAGCATCGCCGCAACGATGATCGTAAGAATTACGAGCCCGAAACAGACGGTGCGCCAGCTTGCAAAGGTCAGCAGCCACGTCAGCGGCGAACCGACCACGACGCCACCCAGACCACCGACGGCCATCACGAGCCCGTTGATCAGCGGCAGACGCGCCGCCGGGAAATGCTGCGCCAGCGCCTTGAACGCGCCCCCGAGGCACACCGACACGCCGACGCCAATCAGCAGCCGCCCGATCATCATTGTCCCGACGCCGTGCGCCGTGCCGAATACGCCAATGCCTGCGGCGGCGATCAGCAGCATCCCCGCCGTCACACGACGCGCGCCATAGTGATCAAGCAATACACCGGCAGGCAGTTGCGCGCCTGCGAAGCCGAGAAAGTAAAGGCTCGTCAGCAGACCTAGATCGGCGGCCGTCAAGCCGAGTTCGTGCGTGATCAGCGGTGCGAAACCGAGATTCACGCCACGAAACACGTACGAGACGAAGTATCCGGCGGAGAACAGGAGAAAAACACGAAGCGGCGTCGAGAACATGAGGCGTCAGCGAGTTGGCCCGGCGGGCCCGAGGATGAACGATAGCCCAATCATGTCCATCGTGGTGCAAGACCGCGCATCGCGTACGGGCTCCCGTATGGGTCCGCGTATGGGTTTCCGTAGGGAAACGTCGGTCGAAATGAAAAACGCCGTCACCTCAGGTGACGGCGTCAAGGAAAACGAGGAGAGATCGGAGCGCACTTCATACGCTGCCCCCGCAGCGCATGTTCGGTCATCCTCGAGAAGGCCGCTGTTGTTTACTTGCCCTTCTTCGCGTTGGCCGAGACCTTATGGCGGCTAGTGGTATCAGCCTTCGACGCCTTGCCGGCCGCTTCCGTCGAAACCTTCGTCACCTTGCCTTTCGCTGCGGCGGGCTTGGCAACCGGCTCCGACACCTTCACCACGCCAGTCTGGCCGCGGCCTCGTTTCTTATCGTAGCGCGATTCGGACCGCGTGTCTGCGACCTGGGCGCTGGCCTTCTCGACACCGCCGCCGACGGGCACCGTCGCCAGCTTCTGCGGACCCGGCTCACTCGGCATCGCCTTGCCGACAGGAACGTGCAGCACGACGACCTGGCCCGGCATCACGAGATCGCGCTTCGTGCGGTTCCAAGCCTTCAACTGACCAATCGATACGTCGTAACGGTCGGCGATCATCGCCATCGACTGCTTGCGGCGCACGCGGATCAGCATCTTGCGTGTGTCGGGTACGTCCGGCTCGATCGCGAGCACCGCGCTTTCGGCGACGTCGGCGCTGATGTCTTCGTCGTCGTCATCGGCGCGCGGCACGACGATCGTCGAGCCCGGCTTCAGGCGCATGCCGGCGGGAATCTTGTTGACGGCCATCAGCGTGTCGGGATCGACGCCGATCTTCTCGGCAATCGCGGCCGGACGCGAGCGCTCGGTGACCGTATAGGTCGTCCACGACGACAGCGAACCCGTGTACGACTTCAGATTGCGCTCGAATGCGCTGGCGTTGTCGAACGGCAGCAGGATTTGCGGCTGCGTCGCGCCCAGAATCACCGGCTTCTTGAACGACGGATTAAGCGAACGGAATTCGTCCGGTGTCATGTTCGCGAGCTTCGCCGCGGTGTCGACGTCGATATCGTGCGAAGTCGTGACCGTTACGAAGTACGGGTGGTTCGGAATGGACGGCAGCGCGAGCCCATAGACCTGCGGGTTCATCACGATGTTCTTGACGGCCTGCAGCTTCGGCACGTAATTGCGCGTTTCCATCGGCATGCGCAGGCTCTGATAGTCCGTCGGCAGACCGGCCGCCTCATTACGCGCGATCGCGCGCTGCACGTTGCCCTCACCCCAGTTATACGCGGCGAGCGCCAGATACCAGTCGCCGAACATATCGTGCAGACGCGACAGGTAGTCGAGCGCGGCGCTGGTCGACGCGAGCACGTCGCGGCGCTCGTCCTGCCACATGTTCTGCTTGAGGTTGTACGTGCGGCCCGTGCCGGGCACGAACTGCCACATGCCCGCCGCCTTCGCGACCGACAACGCCTGCGGGTTATACGCGGATTCGATGAACGGCAGCAGCGCCAGCTCGGTCGGCATATGGCGCGCTTCCAGTTCTTCGACGATGTGATACAGGTACTTCTGCGATCGTTCGGTCATGCGCTGGACGTAGTCCGGGCGTTGCGCATACCAGTTGACCTGCATGTCGACGAGGTCGGTCTGCAGGTCGGGCATCTGAAAACCACGGCGGATACGGCCCCAGAGATCGCTGTCCGCGCTCGTCAACTGATCGACGGAACCCTGGTCGACGTTGATCGTTTCTTTGGCGGTGGCAGTCTTGCGAAGGGCGTCGGCTACGGCTTGCTGGCTAGCGGGATCGGAAGCAGTGGAAAGGCTGTTCGTTGCTGGCCCTTGACTCGCGCAGGCGGCGAGCGTCAGGACCAACAACGCGCTGAAGATAAATCTCATGAACGTCTCGGCTTCCAAAGGGGCTGGAATTTGCAGCCGATAGTACGAAAGACCGCCCTTTCCGTCAATCAGAATAATGTGAAAAACGTAGCCAAATCTGAGGCTTGGCGTTTGTTTCTACGATTGGGATGAGCATGCCCCCATAGTTTACCTGGTCAGCGGAACCTGTTCTTCCATTCCCGCATCAACGTGAAAGCGGCCAACCGATCCGGCACCGATTCATGCAACTGCTCGGCGAGCGTCGCTTGAACAGACCGCTCGCCCGCGCGCAAGAACGGGTTGACGGCGCGCTCGTGGGCGATCGTCGTGGGTAGCGTCGGCACTTGGCGCGCGCGCAAATCCGTCGCTTCGTCGCGCCAGGCTTGTAGCTTTGCATTGTCCGGCTCGCACGCGAGCGCGAAGCGGATGTTCGACAGGGTGTATTCGTGCGCGCAATGCACTTCCGTTTCACCGGGCAAGCCGGCGAGCGCATCGAGCGAATTCAGCATCTGCGCGGGCGTTCCTTCGAACAGCCGGCCGCACCCGCAGGCGAACAGCGTGTCGCCGCAGAACACGTGCGGCGTGCCGCGCGAATCGGCTGCCTGGAAATACGCGATATGGCCGCTCGTGTGACCGGGCACATCGAGAATGGTGAAATCGAGCGCGGGCGCCACGATGCGCACCTCATCGCCCTGTTTGAGGCGCTCCGTCAGGTACGGAATCGCTTCTCCGGCGGGCCCATAGACGGGCACAACCTGGCCATCCAGCAGATCGGCCACTCCGCCGACGTGGTCGGCATGATGGTGCGTGAGTAAAATAGCGCTCAGCCGCCATCCCCGTTTTGCCAGATAAGCCTTCACCGGGGCGGCGTCGCCCGGATCGACGACGACGGCGTGATGGCCGTCCGACACGACCCAGATGTAATTGTCATCAAACGCCGGGACAGGTACGTACTCGAGCGAATTCATAGGCGACGCATTCTTCAACATGTCTGACCGATCGATTATAGACTGGCCTGCCTGGACCACATCCCCTCCCGGGCACTATGTGCTGGAGTGGGAGCAGGCGCAGCTCGACCGCGTCGTGTCCGACGTATTCGGCTATCACGCGCTCCAGTTGGGTCTGCCGCAACTCGACGCGCTCCGCGAGAACCGCATGCCCTGCCGCGGCCTCGTGCTCGACGCCGAGAGCGGCGCGAGCGCGCCGTACACGTTTCCGCGCGGCGTCGCGGGAGGGCTGCCCGAGCGACACGCGCCGTCCGGACGCAGCGCCGTCTGGTGCGACCTGCTCGATCTTCCGTTCGAGGCGCAAAGCGTCGATCTGATCGTGATGCCGCACACGCTGGAGTTCACACGCGATCCGCACCGGCTGCTGCGCGAAGCCGAGCGCGTGCTGATGCCCGAAGGCCAATTGATCATTCTCGGCTTCAATTCGCTGTCGCTATGGGGCGCGCGGCAATCGGTCGGCAAGGTCACGGGGCGGCCGTTCGTGCCCGCGGCGCATGATCTGATCGCGTTCACGCGCCTCAAGGACTGGATCAAGCTGCTCGGTTTCGACCTTGAACGCGGACGCTTCGGCTGCTATCGTCCGCCCCTCGTCGGCGAAAAATGGCTGTCGCGCTATGAATTCATGGAAGCCGCCGGCGACCGCTGGTGGCCGATTTTCGGCGCCGTCTACATGGTCACGGCGATCAAGCGCGTGCGCGGCATGCGCCTCATCGGTCCGCTGAAAGTCAAGAAGCCCGTGCTGGCCGCCGGCCTCGCGCCCGCTGCCACGCCCAACACCCGCAACAAGGCAAAATGAGTTCTGATCTGATCGAAATCTTCACCGACGGCGCCTGCAAGGGCAATCCCGGACCCGGTGGCTGGGGCGCACTGTTGCGCTACGGCGCGCAGGAGAAAGAACTGTTCGGCGGCGAAGCGAACACGACCAACAACCGCATGGAACTGATGGCCGTGATTGCCGCGCTCGAAGCGTTGAAGCGCCCATGCAAGGCGATCGTCCATACGGACTCGCAGTACGTGCAGAAAGGCATCAGCGAATGGATCCACGGCTGGAAGAAGAAAGGCTGGGTGACGGCCGCCAAGGCGCCCGTGAAAAACTCGGACCTCTGGAAGCGGCTCGATGCGCTCACGCAGCAGCATGAACTCGAGTGGCGCTGGGTCAAGGGGCATGCGGGGCATCCGGAGAACGAACGCGCGGACGCGCTCGCCAATCGCGGCGTGGCCTCGCTGACGCAGCTTTGATCTTCACCAGCGCATTTAAGAACGCTCCATTCTTTTCACGCATCAACACAGACAGGCAACACCGACATGCGTCAAATCATCCTCGATACGGAAACGACAGGACTGAATGCGAAGAGCGGCGACCGGATCATCGAAATCGGCTGCGTCGAGCTGGTGAACCGTCGGCTGACGGGCAACAACCTGCACTTCTACGTCAATCCCGAGCGCGACAGCGATCCGGGCGCGCTGGCCGTACACGGACTGACGACGGAATTCCTGCGCGACAAGCCCAAATTCGCGGAGATCGCCGACGCGCTGCGCGATTTCGTCACGGACGCGGAGCTCATCATTCACAACGCGCCCTTCGACATTGGCTTTCTCAACGCCGAGTTCTCGCTGCTGGGGTTGCCGCCGTTCACTGAACATTGCGGCGAGGTGATCGACACGCTTGTGCGCGCAAAGTCGATGTTCCCGGGCAAGCGCAATTCGCTCGACGCGCTGTGCGACCGCTTCGGCATCAGCAACGCGCACCGCACGCTGCACGGCGCACTGCTCGACTCGGAACTGCTCGCCGAGGTGTACCTCGCGATGACGCGCGGTCAGGAAAGCCTCGTGATCGACATGATCGGCGAGGCGGCAGCGGGCCATGCAGGCGGCGCGAAGCGCGTGAAGCTCGACACGCTCGAACTCGTCGTGCTGACGGCGACGGACGACGAAGTGGCCGAACACGAAGCACTGCTCGATGGTCTCGACAAATCGGTGAAGGGAACGAGCGTGTGGCGCACCCAAGCGGCTGCCGAAGATGTCTCCGCGACAGCGGATGCGCAAATCGCTTAAAAAGTACTTGTCGAAGTTCAAAGGAGCTGACATAATGCACAGCTCTTCGGGTGGTTAGCTCAGCGGTAGAGCACTGCCTTCACACGGCAGGGGTCACTGGTTCGATCCCAGTACTACCCACCAGAATTTAGGGTAGAAATTCCCGAAGAATCAAAGGCTTACGGCTAACCCCCGTAAGCCTTTTTCATTTCCGCGAACCTCATAAAGTCCCTTCCCGCGTCCCTTCGAGTCCCTCTGGAGTCCCTCGTGCGCGTCCCGCGTTGCGGCCCGGACCCCACGCCCAGACCTGGCTCTATTATACTTGGTACGGCAGTTTCCTTTCATTGTTCTTACAGCCCCTGCGGCCCTCATCCGAGTCCCTAGCGCACAGGCTAGAACGCGGCAAACGGAACGCTGTTCTAGTGTCGAACACACGCGCCTGTGGCCCGAACACAAGGTAGAGAACGGAGCGCCTAGGTGCGGACGGTGTTCCGCGCCCTTCCCGCGCTATCGGGACCAATCCGCGAGCCGAACCGGACATGTTTAAACACTGTGCATGGGTTCGCGCGTCTAGCTTTAGCCCGGACGGGGAATCTAGCGGAACGCCTATCACGGACAAACGCCGCCACGCCGCATGCAGCACCCTGGAGAGTCCTCCATCCTGCCGCAACAGTCCCGGCCGCATTCCTCTTCAAATTTTCTTGACTAAACTTATTCTTAACCTTAATCTACAAACAAGAATGAGGTTAAGCTTATGAGGAAGCCATGCACGTGATAAAGATTGATGATGAGGTCTATTCCCTACTTCAAGCGAACGCGAAGCCTTTCGTGGATACCGAGAATTCCACCTTGCGGCGCATGCTTGGACTGGATAGGCCTACGCAAGGAACTAGGCCAGACAGCACCATTGCGATGCGCAACACGACGGTAACTGCAATTACCGGAAACGCAGCCATGGAAAATAACGCTGGGGACGCGTCAGAGAAGATTGGCGAGAAGATACCTGCCACTGACCCGACAATCGACGACCTGCTTGCCGAAATAGACGCGATGCCTAATCCAATTAATCGAACGAAAGCGCCAAAGGCCGATCTTTTAAAACTGGTACGCTCCGGCCGACTTCAGGACAGGGAACTGCTTTATCTGGTCGATTATCAAAATACCCGCGTCAAGAATTATCAAGCGAGCGTGGATGGGAAAGATCTTCAATTCGAAGGAAGGACGTTTTCCATGAGCAGCCTTGCAAGGGAGTTGCTCCAAAAGGAAGGCTATATGAGTGATTCGGTTCGCGGCCCCTCACACTGGGCGAAGGCAAACGGCACAACGATCACTGAATTATGGGAAGACTTCCTTTCGAAACAAAGGAAAAGCTAACTGAGGATGGCGCGGTGATTTATTGATTCGGGATAACCTCGTCTTGCGTTACTGCCAGGGGTCACTGGTTCGATCCCAGTACTACCCACCAGAATTTCTGGTGTTGGTAAAGACGAACACCGAAGAATAGAGGGCTTAGGTTTAACGACCTAAGCCCTTTTTCATTTTCTGCGCTCCGCTCTGTTGCCCGCTTCGTCCCTCACGCGTCCCCTCGGTTCTGTGTTCGGCTGGTTGAGTTCATCTTGATCCGGATTACCCGGGTGCGGCTCTTGTTTCGTTACCACCAAGATAGGCGCAGCGCACAGCGTGGCCTGCTGCCGACTAAATGCGCAGGTCCTCCCGCCGATTTCCACACTCGCGCGCCTTCGAGCTTCGCCATGCAGCGGATGGTCTTCAACCAATGGATTGTCAGGTTCCAGCACAACGCGGGTTCGCTTCGTCGAGGCGAGCGCGCCGGCTTCGACCTCGACGCCGCCTCCTGTACACCATAGGAAGCCGGGATCGGCAAGGGCGTGCTCGCGTGGCAGTGGTGCCGCATTAGCCCGCACTGAAAGCCATCCGTCGACGACTACGCGCCAATGCCGCGCGCCATGCCCGACGCGGCGAACACCATCACGACCAGCAGAATGGATTGCCAGTGCCCCGTTCGGGCAAATCGGCGGGCGCGGGCGAGATCCGGCGTCTCGCCGTTTCTGACGGCGAGACGCCAGCGGATCAAGGTCATCATCGGCGCGATCTCAAAAGCGAGGATCAGCACGAGCGCCGCCATCTTCACGTGAAAGAGCGGCTCGTGCAGGTAGTAGTCCGCGCCCTTCTCAAAGCCACCGAACACGCGCATCAAGCCAGTGACGATCAGAACGACGGCCGTGATGCCCCAGACATTGTCCGCGACGAAGACGCGTTGCAGACCAGCCGGACCGGACAGCCGGCGCAGCCCGCGCGTGCGCCCGATGATCGCGGCGAGCGCGAAGCCATAACCCAGCAGATGGACAGCGGCCAGCAACCAGCGGATCAACATGGACACCTCCATGAACGATACAAAGCGGTTGGCGCTTCAGGCCCATGTCGGGCCGAGGGTGCCGGGTCGCGAGGACCGCACCCGGAAAGTAAATTCAGGCTTGGCGCAGACTCGCGTCGAGCGCTCGCGCTGCGACGCGATCGCCTTCCGTTGAGAGCGGCGTCCTGAACACGGTCTGCCGGTTGTGGCCTGCGGCAGCAGGCGAATCCCACATCAACTCGACTTTCGGACGGCGCAGCAAGCCACCGACACCCGCACGCTCGAGCGTCGCGTGCCCGTTCGAAATGGGTGGCATGGTCGCCGGCTGCGCGCCCGACAGATCGACGGCCTGTGCCGCGCGCGGCATACCGGCCGCGCGCTCAGTCCCGTCGTGCCAGCGCAACGACAACTCGCGTGCGTCGTACTGGCCGAGCTTGCGGCTTTCAGCCCATACGATGGCGGTACGGGTGACGGCATCGATCGAAATGGCAAAACGGCCGATCGCAAAGCGGCGCGCAGCGATATTCGTGCGCCACAGCGCCCGCGGACGGCAGATCCACACGACCACGGCGTACAGCGTCGGCGCTGCAAGCAGCCAGCCGTTGGTCGCGGCGACCGTGTTGAACGCGCGCCGCCAGCCGGCCGCCCAGACGAACGCGCCCACCGACCAGACCGCGAACAGCAAGCCCAGGAACGCAAACACGCGCAGCGCCTGACGCAACCATTGCGGCAACGGATGGAACGGCCGCTCGGCGCGCGCCTTCGCGCCCGGCAGGAAGATCAGCAGAAAGAGAAAGACGAGATTGATGCACGCCCATGGCGACGAGGCCATCGCCTGCAGTGCCGTCAGCGGGTCCATCTCACCCATCGAGAAGAGCCAGCGCGCCAGTATCACGAGACCGATGGCGCGAAGCGCGAACATCGTGCCGGCGCCGGGCGCCGCGCTCGCACGCGTCTGTTTCGTTCTCGCCAAAGCTATCTCCTCATATCGACCGGCTGCGCCGGATTTGCGGCACGGCCATTATAGGGATATTACCGATTCGTCTCACGGTTACAGGACCACGAACGCACACTTTCGGTACATTCCGCGCGCGTTTCGCATCGGCGTGCAGCGCAAATGCAACAACGCCCCGCATGTTCGACACATGCGGGGCGTTGTCGGCCCATCCAACGGACCGCGCAGGAGTTAAACAACCCTCTCGCGGCCTGCTTCGACGGAGATCAGCCTGCGTTGACTTCGCGCAGCACCGTGCGGCGCTTTGCGTGCAGCAGTTCTTCGTAGGTCTTCAGGTAGTTCTGAGCCATCACCTTCGACGTGAAGCGCGATTCGAACGCCTTGCGCACTTGCGCGCGCGGCAGCTGGTCGAGACGCTTGAGCGCGGCAACAGCGCTGATTTCGTCTTCGACGACAAAGCCCGACACGCCGTTTTCGATCACTTCCGGCACCGAGCCGCGCTTGAACGCGATCACAGGCGTGCCGCAAGCCATCGCCTCGATCATCACCAGACCGAAGGGCTCCGGCCAGTCGATCGGGAACACCAGTGCATGCGCGTTGCCGAGGAACTCACGCTTTTCGGCTTCGCCGATTTCGCCGATGTACTCGACGTGCGGCAGCGCCATCAGCGGCTTGATCACTTCTTCGTAATAGGCGCGGTCGGCCTTGTCAATCTTGGCGGCGACCTTGAGCTTCATGCCAGCCTGGCCGGCGATGCGGATCGCGCGGTCGAGGCCCTTCTCCGGCGAGACGCGGCCGAGAAATGCGAGGTAGCCCGGCTCGACGTTGGGGATCGGCGTGAGCACGTTTTCCGGCAGACCGTGATAGACCGTCGACAGCCAGTGAGCCTGTTGCAGCGGCTGGCGCTGGTTGTCCGAGATCGACACGACGGGCACGTCGCTGAACGTGTTGAAGACCGGCTGCAGTTCGGGCAGATCGAGACGGCCGTGCATGGTCGTCAGGAACGGCACCGGCTGGCGCGCGAACAGCGAGAACGGGTAGTAGTCGATGTGGAAATGCAGCACGTCGAATTCTTCCGCGCGGCGGCGGACTTCTTCGAGCAGCAGCATGTGCGGCGCCATCACGTCGCGAATGGTCGGGTCCAGACGCAACGCCTGCGGCCAGAAAGCTTCGAGCTTCGCGGAGGTTTGCGAATCGCCACTGGCAAAAAGCGTCACGTCATGTCCCAGCTCGACGAGCGCTTCCGTCAGGTACGACACGACGCGTTCCGTGCCGCCATAGAGCTTGGGAGGAACCGCCTCGTGCAAGGGAGCGATTTGAGCGATTCGCATAGGGAGAACTCCTCGTAAAAAATCAGGCAAAAAGACTGCAGTTTGGAAAAAGCGACTTCGCTTGCTCGCCAGGGCGCCCGGTTCGGCATGCAGCCTGAAGCTGCACCGGACACGAGCCTGATTCTTTCGAGAAATTCCTGCGATGGATCGCTTGGTAAGACGCCAGCTTGGTCGATGTCAAAGTCTGTGCTCAAAGCCATAAACGCGGCTAACGAACGAACGTTGACAAACTGTCAGTTTTTTCCTGACGCGACCGAGCATGCATTATCGATGCCTGTCTCGCGGACCGGCCCCTACATTTCAAAGTCTTTACGTTGTTACAAACGCGAAACACTTCGCAAACCCTTGTTTTCTCAAGGTGTTTTACAGTGGGAGCCCTGCTTCGGCACTGGCGTCGCAAGCCGTTCGACCGCGGTCATCGTTGACCCGTCTGCGACGGCTGGAACTCAATCAAATTCCGCCTCGCCGGCTCGTATGCAATCTGTAATTATATCTCGAAAATTCACGGCGCTGTCGTGAACCCCTTGCCCGCTCGCGGGTCAAGGCTGGGAAACCTTACCGGTACGTGTCGCGAAAATAATCGCGCCCCCATTGGCTGTACCGCCATGCGAAATGGCTTTTGCATGTTTACAATGCGAGGCCTACGCTGGTGTTACGGGCCGTTCCCAGGCACGGCCGTTGCACGACCTGAACCCGTTTCAGACGTCTCAAACCGACACTGACAGACCAAACGAACAATTGGAACATCTGACCATTGCCCAGCGAAACGCCCATAACGCAAAGCTTGCGAGCTATGCGCACCGGCCGCTTGCGTTCCTTTTCCGCTTTATCCGCCGCCATCCGGTCGCTCATCTGATCGTGCTGGGTAGCGTGTTCGCGGCCGTGGGCTGTGCGCTCGCTTCGCAATACGCGATCAAACATCTGATCGACGTGCTCGGCGCGGGCCGCCATCATCCGGGGCCGCTGTGGGGCGCGTTCGCGATCCTGGTCGGCCTGATCGCCGCCGACAACCTGTTGTGGCGCGTCGGCGGCTGGGTCGCCGCGCATACGTTCGTGGCCGTCACGGGCGATCTTCGTAAAGACCTGTTCCAGTATCTGACGGGCCACTCGCCGACCTATTACGCGGAGAAACAACCGGGCACGCTGGCGAGCCGGATCACGGCGACGTCGAACGCCGTCTATACAGCCGAAAACACGACTGCGTGGAACGTGCTGCCGCCATGCATCGCGGTGGTCGGCGCGATCGTGATGATCACCGCCGTCAATCCGTTGATGGCGCTCGGCCTGCTGACCTGCTCGGCGATTCTGTCGGTCGTGCTGTTCAAGCTGGCTGGCCGTGGCTCGGCTCGCCATCACACCTTCGCGAGCAAGGCGGCCGCCGTCGACGGCGAACTCGTCGACGTGATCGGCAACATGGGCCTCGTGCGCGCGTTCGGCATGACGTTCCGCGAGCAGAAACGCTTCAGCGCGACCGTGAAGTCGGAAATGGTCGCGCGCCAGCAAAGCCTGCTGTATCTGGAGAAGCTGCGTCTGCTGCACGCGGTCATCACGGCGCTGCTGTCGGCGGGGCTGCTCGGCTGGGCGCTGTGGCTCTGGGATCAGGGCAAGGCGACCTCGGGCGACATCGTGCTGGTCAGCTCGCTTGGTTTTACGATCCTGCACGGCACGCGCGATCTGGCCGTCGCGCTCGTCGACGTGACGCAGCACGTCGCACGTCTCGCGGAAGCCGTTAAGACGCTGCTCGAGCCGCACGGCATGCCTGACCACAACGACGCCGTCGAACTCGTGCCGCAAGGCGGCCGCGTGACCTTCGACAAGGTGACGTTCGCGTATCCCAAACGCCGCCCGATTCTCGATCATTTCGATCTCGACATTCCGGCGGGCCAACGCGTGGGCCTGATCGGCAAGTCGGGCGCGGGCAAGTCGACCGTGCTCGCGCTGCTGCAACGCTTCTATGAAACCCAGGCCGGACGCATCCTGATCGACGGTCAGGATGTCTCGTCGATCTCGCAGGACAGCCTGCGCCACTCGATCGCGCTGGTGCCGCAGGACATCTCGCTGTTCCACCGCTCGGTCTATGAAAACATCGCGTACGGCCGGCCCGAAGCGACGCGCGACGAAGTGCTCGCCGCCGCGCGCGAAGCCCGCTGCTCGGACTTTATCGAGGCGATGCCGGAGGGCTTCGATACGATCGTCGGCGACCGCGGCGTGAAGCTGTCAGGTGGTCAACGTCAGCGCATCGCGATTGCGCGCGCGATCCTGAAGAACGCGCCGATCCTGCTGCTCGACGAAGCGACCTCCGCGCTCGACAGCGCGTCCGAGGAAGCGATCCAGAAAGCCCTCGACCGGCTGATGGTGGGCCGCACGGTGGTCGCGATCGCGCACCGCCTGTCGACGCTGCACAACTTCGACCGCATCATCGTGATGAGCGCGGGCAAGGTGATCGACGACGGTAGCCCCGAAGAACTGCGCAACCGTCCGGGCCTGTATCGCGACCTGCTGTCGAAGCAGTTCGGCAAGCATTCGACACTGCATGTCGGTGGCAAGAAGTTCGACGAGCAGCATGTTGCATAACGCGCTTCCGAACTGACACGCCATGAAAAAAGCCGCTTCGAAGAAGCGGCTTTTTCTTTTGCCACGACCGCGAGAAACCGATCAATCCTCAGCGGCTTCGCCCACCACCGGCTGCGCGCTCGGCATCTGCTGCAGGTCGCGCATGAAGTTATCGCGCCACACGGACACGTTGTTCTCGCGCAGTTGCACCATCATGTCGTTGTAGCGCGCCTTGCGTTCGGCAAGCGGCATCGAAAGCGCCGTGCCGAGCGCATCGGCCATGCCGTCGATATCGACGGGATTGACGATCAGCGCGCCCGTCAGCTCCTGGGCGGCGCCCGCGAAACGCGACAGCACCAGCACGCCGGGATCTTCCGGATCTTGCGCCGACACATACTCTTTCGCGACGAGATTCATCCCGTCGCGCAACGGCGTCACGTAGCCGACATGCGCAGTGCGAAACAGCGCCGCGAGCACGGGCCGTTCGTACTGTCGATGGATATATCGAATAGGAGTCCAGTCCAGCTCCGCAAAGCGGCCATTGATGCGCCCCGACTCGCCTTCGAGTTGCAGGCGGATTTCCTGGTACGCGTGCAGATCGGAACGCGTCGGCGGCGCGATCTGCAGGAACGACACCTTGTCGCGATACGAAGGCGAATGCTCGAGCAGCCGCTCGAACGCGCGAAATCGCTCGACCAGTCCCTTCGAATAATCGAGCCGGTCAACGCTCATGATCAGCTTGCGCGCGTGCAGCGTCGCTTCGATCGTGCGAACCGGCTTGTCGCCCTCGCCCGCTTTCGCCAGCTCGGCGATTTCGTCGGGATACACGCCGATCGGATAGGCTGCCGCACGCAGTGTGCGGCCGAACCCGTGTACCACCGTCGGCCCTTGCGCCGAGGCTTCGGTGGAACCGTCCGCCTCGTTGACGATGTAATCGCAGAACGCGCGCAGATCTGGCTTGGTCTGGAAGCCGAGCAGATCGAACGAACACAGCGCCTCGACCAGCGCGCGATGCGGCGGCACGGCGAGCAGCACCTGCGCCGCCGGAAACGGAATGTGCAGGAAGAAGCCGATGCGGTTCTTCACGCCCGCCGCGCGCAGCGCCTGCGCGAACGGAATCAGATGGTAGTCGTGGACCCAGATGACGTCATCGTCGCGCAGCAGCGGCACCAGCTTTTGCGCGAGCCAAGTATTGACGCGGCAATAGCCTTCGAAATCGTGCCGGTCATACTGCAGCAGATCGGGCCGGTAATGAAACGCGGGCCACAGCGTCGCGTTCGAGAAACCGCGGTAATACTGATCGTAATCGCGCCGTACGAGGCCGATGGTCGCGAACGTCACCGGGCCGCGCTCTTCGAGCTTGATCTGCGGCTGGCCGGAACCGAGCACGTCGCCGCTCCAGCCGAACCACATGCCGCCCGTTTCCTTCAACGCGTCGTAGACGCCGACGGCCAGGCCGCCCGCCGCGGGGCCGCCCTCCGAAATCGGCGCGACGCGGTTCGATACGATGATCAGTCGGCTCATGACGCGAGATTTCCGTGCTGAACAGGAGCGAGGCGCGGATGAACGGATGCCATCATGCCTTGCGCGCCGCCGCGACGATTTCCGACAGCCACGCGAGCAGCGCGCTCACCGAGCCGATGCGCGAGCGCGCGATCGTATCGCCGCCGCCGACCTTGATCGACAGACCACCCTTTTCGTTGACGACCACGAAGCCCTTCTCGTCAGTCAGATCGTCGCCCGCGAACACGGGCGTGCGGCCCGTGAACGGCGGCTCGTCCAGAAAGGCGCGCAGCGCGCGGCCTTTGTCGACGTCCTTCGGCTTGATTTCATAGACCATCTTGCCCGGCTGCAGCACATAGGCGCCCGGGTATTCAGCGACCAGCCGGGTCGTCGCTTCGCGCGCCACCGGTTCGCGGTCGGGCGCGTTGCGATAGTGCATCGCGAGCGCCGCGCCCTTGATTTCGAGCAGCATGCCGGGATTCGCGTTGACGACTTCAGCGAGCACCTGCTCCATGCGCAGCAGCCGGTCGTCGTTGAAGCCGATACGCTGCGTGTCGCCGTTCGCGTCGCGCCGCTCGGCGCCGTGCAGTCCGGCGATAGGCATATCGGGCATGCCGAGAAACTGGTCGATGCTGTCGATCCCGCGTCCCGACACGATCGCCACGGCGCCGTTCGTCAGACGCCGGAGTTCGGTGAGCAAGGCGATCGCCTCGGGTTGGACCAGCACGCCGTCGGGCGTCGGTGCCAGATCGACGAGCGTGCCGTCGAAATCGAAGAAAAATGCCGTCTCCGTCGGAGACAGAAAAGCCGGAAGTGCTTGCATCGGTGTACGTTGCCTCTCAGCCGCTTGCAGCCGGAAAAGTGTGCGCATCTTACCGCGCATCGGTCGTTTTTTCGAGAAAGTAAGTTTTCGTGCCGCGCGGGCGGGCGTTCCGGGCTGTCGCCCCGACGAACGGAATGCAAACTCCGCACGATCCGGCTACAGCCGGCTTTCAACGCGCTGCGGCATATTGACTCGCTTTTTCCCTCACAGGGCCACGGTACAACGATGCGTATGAAATTGCGATAGAGTCGCAACGGCGCCCGCCGTGGACATGGAATAGCATGGGCCGCCATCGAGTCATGCCAATCGCGGCGCTTGCATTACGCTGCGCCCTGTTCTGAATCGAGTCGTCGAAACTGCCTTTGTTCCCGAAAGCACTGGTGTCCATCTCCCGCTTCCTCGCTCCGCACGCTTCTACGTCAATGCGCGTCGCGGCGTTGAGCGTCGTGCTGTACGCGGCGCTCGGCAGCGCCGGATGCTCGCATCAAGGCGAACCGTGGCAGTTGACGGACGTGAGCGGCCATCTGCCCGACCTCGATTTCACGCTGACGGGCGACGACGGCCGGCCCGTCGCGGCGGATACGCTCAAGGGACGCGTGTCGCTCGTGTACTTCGGCTATACGCATTGCCCCGATGTGTGCCCGGAAACGATGGGGCGTCTGATGCAGGTCATCGGCAAGCTCGGGCCGGACGCGCAGAATGTTCGCATCCTGTTCGTCAGCGTCGATCCCGCGCGCGACACGCCCAGCGCGTTGCACGACTACGTCGGCGCATTCGATTCGCAGCACGCGTTCGGCCTGACGGGCACGGATGCACAGATCGAGCAGATGGCAAGGCATTACCGCGTTGCTTATCAGATGGAAAAGCGCGACCCGAACGGCAATTACGAGGTGACGCACAGTTCGGCCGTCTACATCTTCGACGCACGCAATCGCGCGCGCCTGCTCGCCACGGACCACGACTCGCCCGACGTCATCGCGCGAGACGTGCGCCGTATCATTGAAGACCAATCCTGATTTCTCACAGGTTCGCCATGACACAACAAATCAAAACACTTTCGAGGATTCACACGCTGGTTTGCGCCGTCGCTTTCGCGTTCGTCGCCACGGGCAGCATCGCCGCGCACGCTGCCGACAGCAAGCAGGCCATCGCCGTGCAGAACGCATGGGTCCGCTGGCTGCCGAACAATCTGCCCGCCGCCGCGTACGTCACGCTGACCAACTCGAGCGACAAGCCGATCGATCTCGTCGACGTGTCGAGCGCCGATTACGGCAGCGCGATGCTGCATCAGACAGTGTCGAATGGTTCGACGCAAAAAATGGTGATGGTCGACAAGCTGACGGTGCCGGCACACGGCCAGGCGTCGATCGCGCCGGGCGGCTATCACGTGATGCTCGAAGAAGCGAAGCGCAAGATCGCGCCGGGCGACACGGTGCATCTGAAGCTGCAGTTCTCCGACGGCGAAACGCTCGATGCGCCGTTCGCCGTCAAGTCGCCTTCGCAGACCAAGTAACGGCGGGTGATGAACCCGCGATGACTTCGCTCTACTGGCTCGAACCCTGGGAGCCGTCGCCGACCGTGGTGATCGTGATGCTGCTCGCCGCGCTGCTGTTCGCGCGCGGCGTGCGCAAGGCGAAGGTGTCGGTGGCGCGACAGTTGTCGTTCTGGTTCGGGCTGGCAGCGCTCTATGTCGCGCTTCACACACGGCTCGATTATTTCTTCGAGCATGAGTTCTTCATGCATCGCGCGCAGCATCTGGTGCTGCATCATCTCGGGCCGTTCTTCATCGCGCTGTCCTATCCCGGCGCGGCGCTGCGTGCGGGCATTCCATTCGCGTGGCGGCAACGCTACGTGCGGCCCGCGCTACAGACGCGTTACGCGCGCACGACGCTCGATGTTCTGTTTCATCCCGTCGTCGCCGTCGTTCTGTTCGTTGGACTGATCTATTTCTGGCTGCTCTCGCCGATTCACTTCGTCGCGATGCTCGACTGGCGGCTGTATCGCGTGATGAACTGGAGCATGGTGATCGACGGGTTGATGTTCTGGTGGCTCGTGCTCGATGCGCGGCCCGCGCCGCCCGCGCGGCTATCGCCCGGCAAACGCGTGCTGCTGGTCGTCGCTGCGATTCCGCCGCAGATCATGCTCGGCGCGTTCATCTTCTTTTCGCCGCGCGAACTCTATCCTGTCTATTCGATCTGCGGACGCGCATTCACATGGCTCAGTCCGATGCGCGATCAGCAGATCGGCGGACTGTTGCTATGGATTCCAGGTTCGATGATGAGCGTGATCGGCGCCGTGCTCGCGCTGCGTCACTGGATGAGACTGTCGGCTCGAGCGCGTCTGCGTGATGAGCGCCATGCGCATGTGCCTGCGTCTGAGCGAGCGCAGATCGTCGCGCACGCCGACCGTTGATCTGCATTCAGACGCAGCAAGAGCAAGCGTCAGGCAGAACGCATCCAGATATGCGGGATGCCGTCCTCTTCGTGTACGTCTGAAATCGGCTCGAAGCCGAACGCGCCATAGAACGGCTGCAGATGCGCCTGCGCATGCAGACGAATGGACGTGCGGGGCCACTGCGCATGGATATGGCCGAGCACCGTTTCGAGCATCGCGCTGCCGAGGCCTTGTCCGCGGAAATCGGCCGTCGTCAGCACGCGGCCGATGCGGATATCGGCGTCCTCGTTATCAGGCAGCAGCACGCGCAGATAGCCCGCCAGTTTCGCGCGCGTGCCGGACGGCTGCTGCGAGCCGTACGCGAACAGATGCCATGCGCCGATATCGAGTCCATCGACATCGCCATACAAGCAGTTCTGCTCGATCACGAAGACGGCTGCGCGAGCGGCGAGCATGTCGTAGACCTCGACGTTCGTCAGATCGTCGAAAGCCTTCCAGCGCCATTCGATAGAAGAAGTCTCTTTGCTTTGCATACGTTGCCGTCCAGTCGTGACGTTGCTCGGGCGCGAAACCACGCGCTGAAAAAAGAAAAGCCCCGAAATCTCGGGGCTTTTCTTTGCTTCTGGAGGCGCGAACCGGAGTCGAACCGGTCTAAACGGCTTTGCAGGCCGCTGCATAACCGCTTTGCTATCGCGCCAAAAGCGGACTACCGAACCGTACTTTGTTGCAGTTGCAACGGCTCGCAGATTTTGTGCGATGGCCTGAAAAACACGACATCACGGCCATCTGCGCTCGACGCTTCTACCGAAGCATCAAACAAAAAGGGAAGCTTGGCTTCCCCCTATGTGTGGAGCGGGAGACGAGTCTCGAACTCGCGACCTCAACCTTGGCAAGGTTGCGCTCTACCAACTGAGCTACTCCCGCATGAACCTGCGCTTTACTGCTTCACAACGCCCTGCTGACTGCTTGCTGCAAAACGCTGCTTCGAAATCTGGAGCGGGAGACGAGTCTCGAACTCGCGACCTCAACCTTGGCAAGGTTGCGCTCTACCAACTGAGCTACTCCCGCGTTTTGCTTCTACTGCTTCCTAGTGTTTCGCGCTGTTTATTAGCATCGCGTTCACCGGAGAAACGAGATTATGTAGAAGCCGCCGAATCGTGTCAACTCTTTTTGTACGAGAGATTGAAAAATCTACTGACACATCGCGCTGACGCCGCGACATCAACCGCTACGTCACGCCATACCACCGCGCTCGCGGATCTGCGGCCACGCAAGCTTCATGTAGTACAGCATCGACCAGATCGTGAGGAACGCGGCAAGATAGATGAGCCACAAACCCCACACGCGCGTGTCGATCGAGAACACGCCGAGCGATAACGGACCATAGAACAGCAGCATCGGAATCGCAGTCATCTGGCAGGCCGTCTTGAACTTGCCGAGCGAGTTCACCGCGACGCTCTTCGATGCGCCGATCTGCGCCATCCATTCGCGCAGTGCCGAAATCGCAATTTCGCGACCGACGATCACAAGCGCGATCGCCGAATCGAGACGCGACAACTGCACGAGCACGAGCAAGGCAGCTGTCACCATCAGCTTGTCGGCGACGGGATCGAGAAACGCACCGAACGCGGACGTCTGGTTCCACTTACGCGCGAGAAAGCCGTCGAACCAGTCGGTCAGCGCGGCGAGGATGAAAATCGTCGCGGCGGCCAGATTGCGGTGCGCCGGACTCAGCATCATGTCCGGCAAATAGAACACGCCCACGACGAGCGGAATCAACACAATCCGCAGCCACGTCAGGAAGATCGGGAAATTAAACGGCATGGGCAGGCGCTACGTTCTGAGATAAGAGATGCAATTGTGCCGCTTCACCGGGCGAGCCACAAGCAAGGCCCGGGCGCACGGCGCAGCGACATACGCAGATGTCGACGCGTTCAATGCAACTGACGATAAATCTGCTCGGCAAGCGCGCGCGAAATGCCCTCGACGCTCGCGAGGTCGTCGATACTCGCGGCCACCACGCCGCGCAAGCCCCCGAAGCGCGCCAGCAGCCGCTGACGCCGCTTCGCGCCGACGCCTTCCAGTTCCTCGAGCCGCGACGTCTGGCGCGTCTTGCCGCGCTTGGCGCGCATGCCCGTGATCGCGAAACGGTGCGCTTCGTCGCGGATCTGCGCGACCAGCATCAGCGCCGCGCTTTCCTTGCCGAGTTCGAGCGACGACCGGCCGTCCGCGAAGACGAGCGTCTCGAGGCCAACCTTACGCCCTTCTCCCTTTGCGACGCCAACCAGCATGCCGAGGTCCAGCCCGAGTTCGTTGAATACCTGGCGCGCGATCTCGACCTGCCCTTTGCCGCCGTCGATCAGCACGATGTTCGGCAACAGCCCGCCCGCGGCAACGGGTTCCGCGCCTTCCGGCGTAACGGCCGGATCGGCGGCGGCTTCGGGTTGCAGCTCGGCCGCTTCGTCGTTCGCGTTTGCCGCGGCCTGCGCGACCATCTTCTCGTAGCGCCGCGTGAGCACCTGACGCATGGCCGCGTAGTCGTCGCCAGGCGTAATGCCCGTGATGTTGTAACGCCGGTACTCGGACGACTGCATCTTGTGATGGTGATAAACGACGCACGACGCCTGCGTCGCTTCGCCCATCGTATGACTGATGTCGAAGCATTCGATGCGCAGATGCGCGAGGTCTTCGAATTCGAGCGACAACGTGTCGGTGAGCGCGCGCGTACGCGATTGCTGGGAGCCTTGCTCCGACAACAGCCGCGCGAGCGCGATCTTCGCGTTCTGCTCGGCCATCGCGAGCCAGGCGCGCTTCTGGCCTTGCGGCTGGCGCAACAGCGTGACCTTGTGGCCGGCCTGCTCGATTAGCAGATCGACGAGTTCGCGGCTCGCGGGCGCGTGGCTGACCACGAGCACGGGCGGCACGCGATTGCCCAGATAATGCTGGGCAATAAACGCTTCGAGCACTTCCGATTCGATGCCCAGCGTGCGGCGCGGCTTCTTGCCGGAGTCGGCATCTGCATCTGCATCTGCGCCAGTAGCGACTTCGGGTTCTTCGCTGCTTTCCTCCGGCGCGCCTTCGTCGACACTCACGACTTCATCGGACTCCTCGCCCAATTCCGCCTCGACATCGATCACTGTCGCAGGCTCAGCCCGCACGATTTCATCGCCATCGTCGAAACCGCCCTCTTCCGCTGTCAACGCGCTTTCGACATGCGTCGGGAAATACGCCTTGTCGCCAAGATGCCGGCCGCCGCGCACCATCGCGAGGTTCACGCACACGCGCCCGCCAAGCGCGACGACGGCCAGAATGTCGACGTCACTCTCGCCGCCCACTTCGATGGCCTGCTGATGCAGCACCGTCGACAGCGAGCTCATCTGATTGCGCACAGCCGCTGCCTGCTCGAACTTCAGTTCGCTGGCGAAAGCGTGCATCTTCTGCTCGAGCTCGTTCATCACTTCCGACTGCCGTCCGAGCAGGAAGCGCGACGCGTTCGACACATCGCGTGCGTAGTCCTCTTCGCTGATCGCGGCGACGCATGGGGCCGTGCATCGTCCGATCTGATGCAGCAAACACGGCCGCGTGCGGTTGTTGAACACCGAGTCTTCGCACGTGCGCAACTGGAATACGCGCTGCAGGATCTGAATGCTCTCACGCACTGCCCACGCGCTTGGAAACGGTCCGAAGTACTGGTTCTTCTTGTCGACCGAACCGCGGTAATACGCCATGCGCGGAAACTGATGGCCCGTGAGCTTCAGATACGGATATGACTTGTCGTCGCGAAACAGGATGTTGTAGCGCGGCGCCAAAGCCTTGATCAGATTGTTCTCGAGCAACAGCGCTTCGGCTTCGGAACGCGTGACCGTCGTTTCGATCTTCGCGATCCGCGTGACCATCATCGCGATGCGCGGCGACAGCAGCGTCTTCGTGAAGTAGCTCGACACGCGTTTCTTCAGATCGCGCGCCTTGCCCACGTACAGCACCGCGCCCTGTGCATCGTAATAGCGATAGACGCCCGGCATGTGCGGCAACTGGCGCAACACCTTCTTCGGGTCGAAGTCTTCGGCGACGACTTCGGGCACGCCGGGCTTCGCGACGGAACCGGCTGCGGGAGTGGGATCGGATCGGGTCATGCAGAATCGGATTGGACGCCGCGTACGCACGGCGCGTCATGTGGGTGATGTGCTTTAGAATCGCCAGTTTAGAACATTCCGCTCACGCCCGAACCCAGGCGCCGCCATCATGTCTTCCGCTCCCCCTCAAGCGTTGCAGCCGTCGACGATCGCGTGCGACATTTTCTGCGCGGTGATCGACAACTTCGGCGACATCGGCGTCTGTTGGCGGCTCGCGCGGCAGCTCGCGAGCGAGCATGGCTGGCAGGTACGCGTCTTCGTCGATGATCTGCATGCGTTTCACAAGCTCAATGCATCCGTCGATGTGAAAAGCGCGCGACAGACGGTGGACGGCATCGTCGTCGAGCACTGGCACGAACCGGCGCACGCTGGCGATACCCTGCAGGTGGCGGACGTCGTGATCGAAGCGTTCGCATGCGAGCTGCCGCACGTGTATGTGGAGGCGATGGCGCGGCGCGAGCGCGTGCCCGTCTGGTTCAACCTCGAGTATCTGAGCGGCGAGGACTGGGTCGCGGACTTTCATTTGCGGCCGTCGCCGCATCCGCGTCACGCGTTGAACAAAACGTTCTTCTTCCCGGGGCTCGGCAAGGGCACGGGCGGCGTGCTGAAGGAGCGCGATCTCGACACGCGCCGCGCCGCCTTCGAAGCGTCACCCGACGTGCGCGCCGCCTGGTGGCAAGCGACGACAGGCAGCGCGCCGCCATCCAGGGACGCCACCGTCGTCTCGCTGTTCGCCTACGAGAACCCTGCCGTCGACAGCCTGCTCGAGCAATGGCGCGACGCCGAACGCGAAGTCGTGCTGCTCGTGCCCGAAGGCCGCATTTCGGGCGCCGTTGCGCGGTTTTTCGGCCTGCCGTCGTTCGCGGGGGGCACGCATACGTCGCGCGGCAGCCTGCGCGCGCACGCGCTCGCGTTCACCGACCAGCCCGGCTACGACGAACTGCTGTGGGCGAGCGACATCAATTTCGTACGCGGCGAGGATTCGTTCGTGCGCGCGCAATGGGCCGCACGGCCGTTCGTCTGGCACATCTACCCGCAGGCCGATGACGCCCATCTGCCGAAGCTCGACGCCGCCCTCGCGCACTACGCGCACGGCCTTCCCGCCGCCGCCCGCGCTGCGCTCGGCCGTTTCTGGCATGCATGGAACGGCAACGGCACGCCCGACTGGACCGATCTGCAACGCCACCGTCAGCTGCTCGACGCACGCGCAGCCGACTGGGCTCGCGAACTCGCGTCGATCGGCGATCTCGCCGGAAATCTAGCCGGATTCGCAAAAAGTCAGTTAAAATAAGCGGTTATCCAACGGCCGACGACGCAAGCGCGGCACAGCGGCCAGACCGGCGGCGGATCGAAAGTCTGCCTTCACGGCTGTGTCAGCCAGTGTCACACGCGTACGCGCCCGCTTCGGGTAAAAGAAGCAGACGGACGAAGCACGGAACAAGGCGTCAGGGAACATCGGCGCCACTCCGGCACGCACCGGCCCCGCTCACCGCGCACTCCAGCTCGATCTGCCTTCAGGCTGCTGAACGAGATGTCAAGCGCGCGCCGGGCGCCGAACCTGCTTACGCCGTATGCCGTTGAGCAAAAGTTGAAGCACCTTATTTCGTACAGGACAGTTTTATGAAGATCGCTCAAGAACTCCGCACCGGCAACGTGGTGATGATCGGCACCGACGCGATGGTCGTGCAGAAGGCCGAATACAACAAGTCGGGCCGTAACTCCGCCGTCGTCAAGATGAAGTTCAAGAACCTGCTGACGGGCGCGGGCATGGAAAGCGTGTACAAGGCGGACGACAAGTTCGACGTCGTCTTGCTGGACCGCAAGGAAGTCACGTACTCGTACTTCGCCGACCCGATGTACGTGTTCATGGACGCGGACTACAACCAGTTCGAAGTCGAAGCCGAAATGATGGGCGACGCGCTGAACTACCTCGAAGACGGCATGGCTTGCGAAGTCGTGTTCTACAACGAGAAGGCGATCTCGGTCGAACTGCCGACCACGCTGGTCCGCGAAATCATCTACACGGAACCGGCTGTCAAGGGCGATACGTCGTCGGGCAAGGTGCTCAAGACGGCCAAGCTGAACACCGGCTTCGAACTGCAAGTGCCGCTCTTCTGCAACATCGGCGACAAGATCGAAATCGACACGCGTACCAACGAATATCGCAGCCGCGCATAAATTTGAATCGCGCCGCATTGCATTCGTCTTAAGCCCTGAGTCAACTCAGGGTTTTTGAATTAAAAAGCGCCCTTCGGGGCGCTTTTTCTTTTTTTCGCGACCGTGTATGGTGGTGGAAAACTTTACCGGCCAGTCATGCAATTTTGCCAGGTCGGCTCGCGCGGCCGGTGTTTTTAGCCCGCGCTCACGTCGGTTTTTCAGGAAAGTCCGGTTGGGCACGCCTTCTGCTTACGGAATAGTTCAGGCCTATAAGGCTTTCGTACATTCGAAAACGGGAGGTTTCATGAACAACGATATCGCTGAAGGCAAGTGGAAACAGATGATCGGCAAGGCGAAAACCGCGTGGGGCGAACTCACGGACGACGAACTGACCAAGGCGGAAGGCCGCGCCGACAAGCTGGCGGGTCTGATCCAGGAACGCTATGGCAAGACCCGCGACGAAGCGGAACTCGAAGTGCGCCGTTTCTTCGACAGCAACCGGCCCTTCTGATCGGGGTCGCGTCCAGCCCGCCACGTCTACCGGGAGGGAGCATTGGCCGCTTCAAGCTCACTCATCAAGCGTCCGTGCGTGCGGCGCCGCCTACGGCGAGCCGCGTGCGTCGGGCATCCGTCCATCTGAACAGTTGCGCTCGATATGCCACATGCCCTGATTGTCGAAGACGATCCTAATAGCCTGTCAGGCCTGTCCGCGATTCTCGCCGCCGACGGTTTCTCAGTCGACACCGCGATCACGCTCTCCGAAGCACGCGCAGCCCTGACACGCTTCATCCCCGACGTCGTGCTGGTCGACCTGAATCTGCCCGACGGCGGCGGCCTCGACCTGCTCCAGCATCTGCCCGCGCAGCCGCCCGGCGGCGCATTGCCCGTGATCGTGATGACGGGCAACGCGACGGTCGAAAGCGCGATCGAAGGCTTGCGCCATGGCATCTGGGACTACCTGCTCAAGCCCGTCAACATTCCACGCCTGCGCAGCCTGCTGGCGCGCATTCCGCGTCCGTACGAACTCACCGAGGAAGTACAGACGCTGCGCGCCAAGCTGCGCCGCATGGGCCGCTTTGGGCCGATGATCGGTCGCAGCGGCGCGATCCAGCATATCTACGATTCGATCGAGCACGTCGCGCCGACAGAAGCGGCCGTGCTGATTTCGGGCGAAGCGGGCGCCGGCAAGGAAGTCGCCGCGCGCACGCTGCACGAGATGAGCCGGCGCCGCAAAGGCCCGTTCGTCGTGCTCGACTGCCGCTCGGCGCAAGCCGTCGCGGGCGGCCGGCCGCTCGACAGTCTGCTGTTCGGCCACGAACGTGGCGCGTTCGGCGGCGCGGAGCAACGCGAGCCCGGTCTCTTCGAACAGGCGAGCGGCGGCACGCTCTTCATCGACGAGATCACGATGCTGCCGCGCGCGCAGCAGGAAGCGTTGCTGAGCGCGCTCGATTCGCAAACGTTCATGCGCGTCGGCGGCACGAATCAGGTGGCGACCGATTTCCGGCTGATCGCATCGACACGCAAGGCACCGCGCTCGGCTGTCGCCGAAGGCACGCTGCATCAGGATCTCGGCTTGCGCCTTGAAGCGGCCGCGCTGTCGTTGCCGCCGCTGCGCGAGCGCGGCGAAGACCCTGCTCTCTTCGCGCAGGCGCTCGTCGACGAACTGAACGACGAAGCCAACGCGCGCGGCGTTGCGGATGCGACCAAGCTGGTCGGGCCGAATTTCGTCCGCGAATGTCTGGCGTATGAATGGCCGGGCAACGTGCGGGAATTGCAGGACCGCGTGCGGCGCGCGTATCACGCATCCGGCGACGTGCTGGAGACGCTGCGCGCCGACGAAGGCAACGGCGCAGGCGGCCGCGATCTGAACGGGGGCCGCGTGCAGGTCACCGTGGGCACGCCGCTCGCCGACGTCGAGGAAATGCTGATTCGCGCGACGCTCGACGCTGTCGGCGGCACGCGGCATCGCGCGGCGTCGCTGCTCGGCATCAGTCCGAAGACGCTGTACAACAAACTGCAGCGCATGCGTCTGAACTGAAGTCGCGAGTCACAAAAGCAAAAGGACGGGCTCCGATTGGACCCGTCCTTTTTTATTTCGACCGCGAAGCGAAGATCAGCCCGCGAACGCCTCGCGCAACAACGCCTGCGCCTGCTGATACTGCGGCTCCTCCATCAACTGCGTCCACGACAGCGCGTCGCCGCGCGGCCGCATCCGTTCGAGACGCTGCCTCGATTCCTCCGACGGCATGAAGCGCAGCGCGTCGAGCACCTTGCCTGCCTCGTCGGGCTGATTGCAGATCAGCACCATGTCGATACCGGCTTCGAGCGCGGCCGTCGCGGCTTGCGTCAGCGTGCCGCCCTGGCGCGCCGCTTCCATCGACAGATCGTCGCTGAAAATCGCGCCTTCGAAGCCGAGCTTCGTGCGCAGAATGTCCTGAATCCACACGCGCGAGAAACCCGCCGGCTTGCTGTCGACCTTCGGATAAATCACGTGCCCCGGCAGCACCGACGCGAGCGACAAGCCGAGCCAGTCGTAGGGCGTGACGTCTTCGCCGAGAATCTCGTCGAGCGTGCGTTCGTCGACGGGCACGGCGACGTGCGAATCCGCCGAAGCAAACCCGTGTCCCGGAAAATGTTTGCCGCAGTTCGACATGCCCGCAAGCGCGAGACCGTGATTGAGGCTCTTCGCGAGCATCGTCACGACGCGCGGATCGCGATGGAACGCGCGGTCGCCGATCACCTGCGAGTGGCCATAGTTCAGATCGAGCACGGGCGTGAAGCTCATGTCGATACCGCACGCGCGCAGCTCGGACGCGAGCACGTAGCCGACGGCCGTCGTCACCTTGGTCGCGCGCAGCACGTCGTCGTCCCACAGCGCGCCGAGCCTGCCCATCGCGGGCAGCACTGTGAAGCCGTCAGTGCGAAAGCGCTGCACGCGGCCGCCTTCGTGATCGACGGCGATCAGGAGATCCTCGCGTATGTTTCGGATCGCGTCCGTCAGCGCGACGAGTTGCGCGCGACTCTCGAAGTGGCGCGCGAACAGGATCACGCCGCCCGTCATCGGATGTGCGAGGCGGCGCTCGTCGTCGGCGTTCAAGGTCTTGCCGACGACGTCGAGCATCACCGGGCCAGGAGTCAGTTTCATCGGGTTCGTGAAGGAAAAGGAAGAACGCGGCGCAGTTTTCGCGCCGCGTAGAAAGAATCAGGCAGAAGGGTCAGCAGTCTCGGCAATCACAAACGACACCGCGTAATCGCGCTCATCGGACAAAGTCACTTTCGACGTGATCCCGCGCTCGGCCAGCCAGTCGGCGAGTTCGCCCGACGCGACGCACATCGGACGGCCGCTCGGTTCGTTCAGCGTCTGCAACGCGCGCCATGTCATCGGCCAGCGCATGCCGAGTCCGATCGCTTTCGAGAACGCTTCCTTGACGGAGAAACGCGTCGCGAGAAACGCGAGGCCACGCACTTGCGAGCGTGCATTACGCGCGTGATAGATGCGCAACTCATCGGGGCCGAGCACTTTCTCGGCGAAGCGTCCGTTGGTGCGCTGCATCACCGCCGCGACGCGGCTTACCTGAACGACGTCGGTGCCAATGCCGTAGATCGCCATACGTGTACCGTCGCTATCCGTTTATCAGTGTTGCCGTGTCTGGTTAAGCACGCGCTGCGAGACGCGCGGCGACCATGATCGCCTTCATCTCGCGCACGGCGTTGTCCCAGCCCGCGAAGATCGCGTGCGCAACGATCGCGTGGCCGATGTTCAGTTCGACGATGCCTTCGATCGCCGCAATCTGCTGGACGTTCGTGTAATGCAGGCCGTGACCCGCGTTGACCTTCAGCCCCAGCGACGCGCCAAACTCCACGCCGCGTACGATGCGCTCGTACTCGCGCTGCTGTTCGCTCGCGTCATGCACTTCCGCGTAAGCACCCGTGTGCAGTTCGATCACGGGCGCACCCGCTTCGTGCGCGGCGCGAATCTGCGTTTCGTCGGCATCGATGAAGAGCGACACGCGCGAGCCAGCGTCAGCCAGTTGCTTGCAAGCGGCACGCACTGCCTCGAAGTGCCCGACGACGTCGAGGCCGCCTTCCGTCGTCAGTTCCTGACGCTTTTCCGGCACGAGACAGACGTCGTGCGGCTGCACTTCGCACGCGATGTCGAGCATTTCCTGCGTCACCGCGCATTCGAGGTTCATGCGCGTCTTCAGTTGCGAGCGCAGCGCGCGCACGTCGGCATCGACGATATGGCGGCGGTCTTCGCGCAGATGCAGCGTGATCGCATCGGCGCCCGCTTCTTCAGCCTGCAACGCGGCGCGGATCGGATCGGGATAGGACGTGCCGCGCACGTTGCGCAGCGTGGCAACGTGATCGATGTTCACGCCGAGGTCGATCACAGTCGGAGAAGTCAGAAAGAAGCTCATAGATTCTGCAGGTCGATCAGGATCTGGCGGGTCGCGAGCGGCGTGCCGCCCAGATAGGTGTTGAGCAAAAAGCGCATCAGCGTCTTGCTTTGCGCGACGGTCTGCGCTCGATGGTAATCGTCCTGCTCCATGTCGAGCAAGGTCTGTCCGCTGATCACAGGCCAGTTCGAAGGATACTCGTCGGATGCTTCGCGCACGCCGCGCTCGGGATCGAACACGTAGCGGCCCTCCGGCACCACGGCCTTGCGCGCCACCGTGCGGTTGAGCGACATCGCGTAGCCGGTTTCGCGCAGCAATACGCGCTCAAACGAACGTAGCACCTGCACGGGCGGCTCGTCGTGCGCAAGGCGCGTCAGCGTGACGACGTAGTGATGGAACAGTTGCGGATGCGGATCTTCGCGCGCGAGAAACTTGACGAGCAATTCGTTCACGTAGAAGCCGCACAGCAGCGCGTCGCCACCGAGCGGCAACATGCCGCCGACCCACTCGGCGCCCGTCAGCGTACGCATCTCAGACTTGCCGGACCACGCGAGCGACAACGGCTGGAATGTCTGCAGCACGCCGCGCAGCGCGGAATGCGGACGCTTCGCGCCCTTCGCGACGAGGGCAATGCGGCCGTGATCGCGCGACAGCACGTCGACGATCAGGCTCGTCTCGCGATACGGATAGCTATGCAGCACGAACGCGGGCTGCTCGGAGATGCGGAAGTCGGAAGCTGGCGCACGCGGCACGCGCGACGTCGAACGACGGCCTGATGTCTTGCGCAACGCGGCTTCGGCGTGATCGCCGCCTTCGCCGAAGTCGTCGCCGTCCTGGCGCGGTGCGCTGCGTTTCGTCGAACGTGCGGGACGCGCCGGCTTTGCGCGTGGCGGCGGCGCGAACGAAGCCGGCTGCTCGTCGTGAGCGGAGGCGTCGTCGGGATCGGCGTCAGGGTGAGTTTCGTTCGGCGGCGTCATCCACGCGTCAGATTGGGTGTCCAGTGCGCCGTCATTCGTAACCATAGGCGCGGAGTCCGGCTTCATTGTCGGCCCAGCCACTCTTCACCTTGATGAACGTCTCGAGATACACGGGGCCGTCGAACAGCTTCTCCATGTCGAGGCGCGCTTCCGTGCTGATCTGCTTCAGCTTCGCGCCCTTCTGGCCGATGATCATCGCCTTGTGCATATCGCGCTCGACGAGGATCGTCGCGAAAATGCGGCGCAAACGCCCTTCCGTCTCGAACTTGTCGATCAGCACCGTGCTCGTGTACGGCAGTTCATCGCCCGTCCACCGGAACACTTTCTCGCGCAGGATTTCGGCGGCGAGGAAGCGCTCGCTGCGATCGGTCAGATCGTCTTCGCCGTAGATCGGCTGGCCTTCGGGCAGATACGGCTTGACGGTCGCCAGCAGGCGCTTGATGTCGTCGGGATTCTTCGCCGACAGCGGCACGATTTCCCTGAACTCGCGCAGCGCGCTCATCTGCTGCATGAACGGGAACAGCGAATCCTTGTCGTTCACGCGGTCGAGCTTGTTCGCGATGAGCAGCGTCGGCGCGGACTTCGGGATCAGGTCCAGCACCTTCTGGTCGTCAGGACCGAAGCGGCCGGCTTCGATCACGAACAGCACGGCATCGACAGATGACAGCGTAGACGTCACCGCGCGATTCAGCGAACGGTTCAGCGCGGTGCTGTGACGCGTCTGGAAGCCGGGCGTGTCGACGAAAATGTACTGCGCGTCGTCGATCGTGTTGATGCCCGTGATGCGGTGGCGGGTCGTCTGCGCCTTGCGCGACGTGATGCTGACTTTCTGGCCGACCAGCGCGTTCATCAACGTCGACTTGCCGACGTTCGGGCGGCCGACGATTGCGACCATGCCGCAGCGAAAACCAGTGGGAGTGGGAGCGTTCATATTCGTACTACGGCAGGTTCGTGTGGACGCGCGTCAGGTCGAGCGCATCCACGTCGTATAGCGTTCAATGACCGGCATCGGCCACGCGGCTATGCACCGCGCCAGCGACGCCGGGTTCGAGATCGCCCGCGCTTGCGCCGGGAGCGGCCTCGCGGGCACGCGACGCGGTTTTGTCCGTGCCGCGAGTGTTGGTGTCGGGTTTTTCGGCGGGCTTTTCCGCAGATTTGTCGGCGGGTTTGTCCGACGCCTTGTCAGCCGGTTTTTCGACAGGCTTCTCAGATGTCTTTTCCGCTGCACGCGCCGGCGTATCGGGCCTGTCCTGATTCTGGCGCTCTGCCGGACGGTCGGCCAGTTTCAGTACCGTTTCTGGTTTGTCTGCCACGCGCGTGGCGCGCTCGGTCTTGTCGCCGCCCGCGGATTCCTGGCTGTACTCGACATGCGCCGCGCGTATGACCGCGAGCGGCGCCGCCGCAGCCACCTGTCCCGCCGACGGCACCTCGGGCGTCATCAGCTTCGCCTCGGCGGCGCGTGACGCTCGATCGGACCTGCGCGTATCGGGCGCGCGCAGATCGAGCGCCGCCTGAACGCCTGTCACGCCCGGCACGATTTCGGTCTCGGCCTGCTTGGCCGCGCGCGCGCTCTTCGAGCGCTTCGGCTTGGCCACCATGGCGGGCGCCGCCGCCATCACCTCGTCGAGCGCCTTCTTTGCCGCAGCCTGCTCGGCCGCACGGCGGCTCGCGCCAGAACCGGAGACCTTCACGTCCAGTTTCGGCACGGTGCATTCGACTTCGAACTGCTGATTGTGCGCCGCACCATGCGTGGCGACCACGGTGTAGGTAGGCAGCGGAATCTTGTGGCCCTGCAGATACTCTTGCAGCAAGGTCTTGGCATCCTTGCCGAGGGTGCGCGGGTCGATGTGATCGAGAATCGGCACGTACAGGCGCTTGATGACCGTCTGCGCCGCCTCGAACCCGCTATCGAGAAAGATCGCGCCCAGAATGGCTTCCAGCGTGTCAGCGAGAATGGACGGGCGGCGGAAACCGCCGCTGCGCAATTCGCCTTCGCCGAGCCGCAGGCTCTCGGAAATATTCAGGGCCTGAGCAATCTCGTACAGCGACTGTTGTTTGACCAGATTCGCGCGAACGCGGGACAGATCACCCTCGTCCAGTTTCCCGAAACGTTGGAACAAAAGCGCAGCCACCGCGCAGTTCAGAACGGAGTCGCCGAGAAATTCCAGCCGCTCGTTATGCGTGGCACTGTGACTGCGGTGAGTTAAAGCCTGACGCAACAATTCCGCATTGCGAAATTCGTAGCGCAAACGGCTTTCCAACGGAGATAGGGGCATGTGCAGAGTATAACGCGGGCGCACCACGGGGCGGAGAGTGCGAGTCTGGCAGCCCCGGCGCCGAAAAAGCGTGTTGTAGCGACGTTACCGCGCGTTGTTAAAGTAGCGTGATAACACGTCGCGCTCAATGCGCGACGTGTTGCGCGGGTTCAGCGCGCATCGTCTTGCGATGCGCGAGTGGCGATCAATGGAAGCCGCCGATGCGTTTCAAATTGCTGAAGTTCATCCAGATGAAGAACGCGCGACCGACGATGTTCTTGTCCGGCGCGAAGCCCCAGTAGCGGCTGTCGGCACTGTTGTCGCGGTTATCGCCCATCATGAAGTAGTTGCCCGGCGGCACCTTGCACGTGACACCGCGTGCGTCGTACTTGCAGTTATCGCGATAAGGGAAGTCTTCCGCGCCGACAATGAACGGCGGCACAGCCGGGTTATTGAGAATGCGGTTCTTGCGCCCGTCGAGGTCTTCTTCGAACTGCTTCGCGTAGCCGATGCGCTCTTCATCGAAGTAATCGGGCAGCGCCGTCTCGGGCACGGGCTTGCCGTTGATCGTGAGCTGCTTGTCCTCGTACGAGACGACGTCGCCAGGCAGGCCGATCACGCGCTTGATGTAGTCGACCGATTCGTCCTTCGGGTAGCGGAACACAACGACATCGCCACGTTGCAGCGGACGGCCTTCCGTGACCTTCGTATTCGTGATGGGCAGACGGATGCCGTAGTCGAACTTGTTGACGAGGATGAAGTCGCCGACGAGCAGCGTCGGCACCATCGAACCCGACGGAATCTTGAACGGCTCGACGACGAACGAACGCACGACGAACACGACGAGAATCACCGGGAAAAAACTCGCCGTATATTCAAGCCACCACGGCTGGCGCAGTTTTTCGTCACGCAGGCGCGCGCGTGTGGCGGGCGCATTCTCATCGGCGAAGCGCTCGCCGACGCGCGCCTGCTGATTGTCGAACTCGGCTACGGCGGCTTCCGCTGCGCGGCGCCGCTTTGGCAGGAAAACCAGTTTGTCCGCGACCCATGCCACGCCCGTAATGATCACGAGCACAAAAAGAATCAGCGCAAAATTCATAAGGTTCCAGTTCTTAGTCTTATTTGTCTTCGACGCGCAGAATCGCGAGGAAAGCTTCTTGCGGAATCTCGACGGAGCCGACCTGCTTCATCCGCTTCTTACCTTCCTTCTGCTTTTCCAACAGCTTCTTCTTACGCGTAATGTCGCCGCCGTAGCACTTTGCCAGAACGTTCTTACGAAGTGCTTTGATGTTCTCGCGCGCAATGATGTGCGCACCGATGGTTGCCTGAATGGCGACGTCATACATCTGACGCGGAATGATTTCACGCATCTTCGCAGCGACTTCGCGGCCGCGATATTGGCTCTGCGAACGGTGAACGATCACCGACAACGCGTCGACCTTGTCGCCGTTGATCAGCATGTCGACCTTCACGACGTCCGACGCGCGATATTCCTTGAACTCATAGTCCATCGACGCATAACCGCGCGACACCGACTTCAGCCGATCGAAGAAGTCGAGCACGATTTCGCCCATCGGGATTTCGTACGTCAGCTGCACCTGGCGGCCGTGATACTGCATGTTGATCTGTGAACCGCGCTTTTGCGTACACAGCGTGATCACCGAGCCGACATAATCTTGCGGCATGTACAGGTTCACGGTGACGATAGGCTCGCGCACTTCTTCGATCTTCGACGGGTCCGGCATCTTCGCCGGATTCTCGACCGTCATGATCGAGCCGTCACGCTGCACGACTTCATAGACCACGGTCGGCGCGGTGGTGATCAGGTCCATGTCGAACTCGCGCTCGAGACGTTCCTGGACGATCTCCATGTGCAACAGACCAAGGAAGCCGCAACGGAAACCGAAGCCGAGAGCCTGAGACACTTCCGGCTCGTACATCAGCGATGCGTCGTTGAGCTTGAGTTTTTCCAGCGATTCGCGCAGCGCGTCGTACTGGTTCGCTTCAACAGGGTAGAGACCGGCGAACACCTGCGGCTTCACTTCCTTGAAGCCGGGCAGCGGTTCGGCCGCGGGACGCTTGACGATGGTGACGGTGTCACCGACCTTCGCCGCCGTCAGTTCCTTGATGCCGGCGATGATGAAACCCACCTGCCCTGCCGACAGTTCTTCCAGATTCTTCGATTTCGGCGTGAACACGCCGACGTGTTCGACGGGATATTCCGCGCCCGTCGCCATCATCCGGATCTTGTCTTTCGGACGCAGCGTACCGTTGACGATACGCACCAGCATCACGACGCCGACGTAGTTATCGAACCACGAGTCGATGATCAGCGCCTGCAGCGGCTCGTCCGGGCTGCCCTTCGGCGGTGGCACTTTCGCGATCAGCGCTTCGAGCACATCCTGGACGCCCAAGCCCGTCTTCGCGCTGCAATGCGTCGCGTCGGTGGCGTCGATGCCGATGACATCTTCGATCTCGGTGATTGCGTTTTCGGGGTTCGCGGCCGGCAGGTCGATCTTGTTGAGCACGGGCACAACTTCCACGCCAAGTTCGATGGCCGTGTAGCAGTTGGCGACCGTTTGCGCCTCGACGCCCTGACTCGCGTCGACGACCAGCAGCGCGCCTTCACACGCGGAGAGCGAGCGGCTGACCTCGTACGAGAAGTCGACGTGCCCGGGCGTGTCGATCATGTTCAGGTTGTACAGCTTGCCGTCGCGCGCGCGGTACGACAGCGCGGCAGTTTGTGCCTTGATGGTGATGCCACGCTCGCGTTCGAGGTCCATCGAGTCGAGGACCTGCGATTCCATCTCGCGGTCCGACAGACCGCCGCAAAGCTGGATGATGCGATCGGCGAGCGTCGACTTGCCATGGTCGATGTGCGCAATGATCGAAAAGTTACGAATATGATCCATTCAGTGCCGATCAAGCGAAAAAGGCGCGCTCTGACGATAGCGGAGCACGCCTTGTAAGTAAGTGAAAAACCTATTTATTTTAGCCGAAAAGGGGGTCGGCGGGCGGGACTTACGGGTAGCGGGCGTTATTCATGCTATCTGGCCGCCCGCTTTCGGCCTGCAGGTTCGATGGCGCGTCGACTGCGTTCAACGGGGCGGCGTTGCGTGATGCCCCGCCAGCGCCGCACGGACCCGCGCTTCGTCGAGATGGTAATGACACAACTCGACGCCCTCATGAACCAGCACGGGAACCCAATCGTTGTAACGCGCTTCGAGCGAAGGATCGGCGTCGATGTCGATCACTTCGAGTTGCGCGCCGTACTCGACCAGCAAAGGCGCGAGCGCGGTGCGCATGTCGTCGCAGAGGTGGCACCACGCGCGTCCATAGAGCGTGAGCGATGCCATCGCGTTGACCACCTTGCTTACTTCTGCGCGCGCGGGCGAACCGGCACGAACTGCGTGTTCTCGCCGCGACGGACCAGCAACGCGACCATCTTCGACGGGTCGAGATGTGCGGTTACTTCGTCGAACTGCTTCGCGCTCGTGACGTCCGTGTCGCCGACACGCAGAATGATGTCGCCGCGCTGCAGGCCAACACGCGCGGCCGGACCGTCGACGGCGTCGACCTGGACGCCGTTGCGCAGCTTGAGCGTCTTCATCTGGTCGGCCGGAATGTCGCTGACGGCCACGCCCAGCGCGTTCGACGCACGCGGCTTCGGCGTCGGCGCCTTCTTCGGGTCGACCTTCGCCGTCTTGTCGGGCTGCATTTCGGCCACGGTCACAGGCAATTCGCGCGTCTGGCCCTTGCGCCACAGCGTGATCGTCGCCTTCGTGCCCGGCTTCGTGTCGCCGACCATGCGCGGCAGGTCCGTCGCCGTATCCACATTGTGACCGTTGAACTTCAGGATGATGTCGCCCGGCTGCACGCCAGCCTTGTCGGCCGGACCGCCCGGCTCGACGCTGCTGACGAGCGCGCCCTGCGCTTTCGGCAGACCGAGCGAATCAGCCACGTCCTTCGTCACTTCGCCGATCGCGACGGCAATCCGGCCACGTGTGACCTTGCCCGACGTTTTCAGCTGCTCGGCCACGCGCATCGCTTCGTCGATGGGAATCGCGAACGAGATGCCCATGAAACCGCCCGTGCGGCTATAAATCTGCGAGTTGATACCGATCACCTCGCCCTGCATGTTGATCAGCGGGCCGCCCGAGTTGCCGGGATTCACCGCGACGTCGGTCTGGATGAACGGCAAATAGTCGCCCGTGTCGCGCCCCTTCGCGCTGACGATGCCCGCCGTCACCGTGTTCTCGAGACCGAACGGCGAACCGATCGCGACGACCCATTCGCCGACGCGCACCTTGTTCGAATCGCCGATCGGCACGGTCGGCAGATTCGTCGCGTTGATCTTCACGACGGCCACGTCCGTGCGGTCGTCGACGCCAATCAGCTTGGCCTTGAACTCGCGCTTGTCGGTGAGCGTGACGTAAATCGTGTCCGCGTCGTCGATCACGTGCGCGTTGGTCATCACGTAGCCATCCGCCGACAGGATGAAGCCCGAGCCGACGCCGCTGTTCTGCTCGGAATCGCTGCCGCCGCTATCCGGCGACTGGTCCTGGTCGTTGTTGCCGCCACGCGGGGAATTGGGAGAATTCGGCGTACCCGGCGATTGCGGCGACTGCGGGGAGTTAGGCATCGGAATGCCGAAGAAACGCCGGAAAAACTCCGACATGTCGCCGTCGTCCATGCCTGGCGGCAATCCGCGCGTGCTATTGGACACGCGCGCCGTGGTGCGGATGTTGACGACGGCCGGCCCGACCTTGTCGACCAGATCGGTGAAATCGGGCAGATTGGCAGCAGGCGCCGCCGACGCCGCATGCGGCGCGAGGGGCAGGCAAGCCACCAGCACTGCGGCCGCGAAGAATTTGCGCACCGAAAGAATCGTCATGTCGTAGGGGACCGAAGGATTACCTGGAAGGCTTGTATTCTATGGCAGCCGCAAATTGCTGCAACGTGGTCTGAGGCACTTCCCCGAGCAAGGTGATCCAGAAATCGCCGCGCCGCTTGACCAGCACGTGCGTTGCCCCGCTGTTTCCCGCGCCCTCCTTGCGGGTGCTCTTCTCGACCGGCTCGACGAAGATCGAGATCGCGGCGAGACCGTCGGAGAACACCATCTGGTCGACAGGAATGGGCGGATTGGATGGATCGTGCGCCGCCATCGGCCGGCGCAGCTCACGAATCTTGCGGAAACCCGCGACGGGCGACGTGACCTGCCAGCCCTGCGCTTCCATATCGACGGGCTCGACGGGCGGGCGTACCACCGTCCAGCCCGACGTGTTCTTGATGCCGCTGGCGATCGGCGCCTTGTCCACGGGCACACCGATGCGAATCTGCGAAAACGACATCTGCTCGAGCACCTGGCCGCTCGGATCGAGCGTCTGCGCGCGTAGCAGCAGCCCCGTTTTCGTATCGGCCCACAGCTTGTACGCGAAGCGGTTCGCGTCTTTCGGATCGAGCTCGATGACCTGGCTGTCGACGCCCGCCACGCGGTCCGCGCCCAGCATCTTCGGCTCGTAGACGGACAGGACCTGCTCGCCGCTCGCCGACATCAGCGCCGGGAACGAGTCCTTGTTTTGCCGTTTTTCGACGACGCACAGATGCCGCTCCGGCACGAACGTGTACAGCTCGTCGTTGTGGCGCAAGATCTTGCGCGGCGCGCCGTCGAGGCTTTCGAGCGATTCGAACTCGCCGTCGTTACGCGTCGCGTAATGGGCAATGCGCGACGACTGCACGAAGTTGCCGCGCTGATAGAGGAACGTGCCTTCGTAGTTCTGCTGCTGCGCAGCCTGATGAACGCGGTTCAACAGTTCCGCCGCGCTGTGCCGGGTGGCAGAGTCGTCGGTTTGCGCGTAGGTGCGCGACGTGGCGGACAACATCACGGCTGCACAGAACAGAAATGCCGGCAGCCGCCCCCAGATAGTCGTTTTTTTCAACCGCAGACTCTGCATCAGACTAGTGGCCCTGCGTGGTCAGAGAAGCCGCGCGGAGCAACGGCATAGAACCCGATACGACGGGCTGAAGGCCGAACTGTTGATGCGCTTCCAGATATTGATCGAGGCTCGCGTCACGGATGATGTTGCCATCCGATACATTGGCTTGAGCGGTGGTCGCGGCGGGCATCGAAGCCATCGCCACGCGCTGCACCGAATCGCCCTGCGGCGCGACCGATGCAACCTGCGTCACGCCCGCGACCGTGCTCACGCCCGAAAGCTGCGGCATCACGATCCACGTCAGCGTCGCCGCGGCAGCGGCCACTGCGAACGCCGGAATGACCCGGCGGCGCAGCGCCAGCAGACGGCGCGTGGCTGGCACGGAAACCGGCGCCAGCACATGCACCTCGCTTTCGAAGCGGGCTGCGAAACCGTTCAGAAACGCGCTGCTCGTTGCCGGGCTGACGGCCAGATCGTCGGAACGCAGTGCGTCGCCGATCAGGTGATAGCACGACCAGGTCGCGCGGTCTTCACGACCCAGCGCGGCCAGAATTGTGTTTGGATGCTCGCCGTCGAGCAGTTCGCCGTCGACAAAAGCAGACAGACGCTCGCCTTGCGAGTTCGCTTGTGCATTCGATTGCATTGGCATCGAAACCGACCCCATGATGCTCCCCATCTTTACAGACACCCCGTAGTGACACCACTTAACCCAGAGACTGCGCCGCTGTCCGCGAGGACCGGCTGGCTGCTGTGTTGAACAGCTCCTACCAGCGCTTGCCTTCGGGTGTGTCAAGCAGCGGACGCAATTTTGCCGCAATGGCCTCGCGAGCGCGGAAAATTCTTGATCTGACGGTGCCGATCGGGCAACCCATCATTTCAGCGATTTCCTCGTAGCTCAGACCTTCAATTTCACGAAGAGTGATGGCAGTGCGCAGTTCTTCCGGTAAAACCGCCATCGCAGCATTGACAGTCTCAGCGATCTGTTTGCTCATCAACATCGACTCGGGCGTGTTGATATCCCTTAGTTGGTCGGCATCCGAGAAAGTTTCAGCTTCTTCTGCATCTGCTTCCGTCGAAGTGGGCGCTCGCCGGCCCTGGGTCGCAAGGTAATTCTTGGCCGTGTTGACGGCAATCCGGTACAACCACGTATAGAACGCGGACTCGCCGCGGAATTGGGGCAGCGCCCGGTATGCCTTGATGAAGGCATCCTGGGCCACATCCTCGACCTCGGCGGGATCCCGCACGAGGCGCGAGATCAGGCGGATGATCTTGCGGTGGTACTTGGCGACCAGCAGCTCGAACGCGGCCTTGTCGCCATTCTGGACGCGCTCAACCAGCACCTGATCTATTTCTTTTTCGCTCACCTGATAAATCCGTTAACTTTTGCGCGTGTAGCGGGGCACCATTGTAGCGTCCCCTCCACCGCGGCACGTTACGCCCGTAACAGCCGTTACAGTCTTTACAGCCAAGGCGCCCGGCCCGCGCCGCGAAACCCGCTCAGACGCGCGCGCTGTGCCTCGCCAGCACGGCGATCTCGCGAAAAGCGCCGCGTTCGGCCATGTCCGCCGCGATGAGAAGCCGATGCAGCTTGCCGCCATCTTCCTCGAGCCACAGCATCAGCAGGCTGTCGCTCCACTGGCTGCATCCAACGATACGGCCCTGAGCGCGTAATATTCCCGCCCGATTCCAGACAGACAGTCCTTCCGGCCCGATTTTAAGGGCACCCGGCTGATTGCGCGCATGACGGGCCGCCGACGCCGCCAGAATCGCGAACACGGCCGCGGCATCCACAACCGTCCAGGCAACGCCGAAGCGAGGCGTAATCGTCATGCAGACAGCCGCCACGGCAAAAGCGATGAAAAGTGCCGTCGCCAGATACAACGCGGCGGACCGCCGCAACGCTATGCGCTGCGAGGGTCCGCCGTTCACTGCGGTATCGGAAGCATGCGCCGACGTAGCCGGCAGCGACGCTATCGCCGTCAAATGCTTAGAAGCGCTTGAAAACCAGCGTGCCGTTCGTGCCGCCGAACCCGAACGAGTTCTTCAGCGCGACATCGATCTTCATCTCCCGCGCGGTGTTCGCGCAGTAGTCGAGATCGCATTCCGGGTCCTGGTTGAAGATGTTGATGGTCGGCGGCGACACCTGATGATGCACGGCCAGCACCGTGAACACTGACTCCAGGCCACCCGCGCCACCCAACAGGTGACCCGTCATCGACTTCGTCGAATTCACGACGATCTTCTTCGAGTGATCGCCGAATGCGCGCTTGATGCCCGTGGTTTCAGCCAGGTCGCCAAGCGGCGTCGACGTGCCGTGCGCGTTCAGGTAGTTCACCGAGTCAGGGTTAACGCCCGCGTTTTTCATCGCCGCGAGCATGCAGCGGCGTGCGCCGTCGCCGTCTTCCAACGGCGCCGTCATGTGATACGCGTCGCCGCTCATGCCGTAGCCGCTGACTTCCGCGTAGATCTTCGCGCCGCGCGCCTTCGCGTGTTCGTATTCTTCGAGCACCATCACGCCCGCGCCCTCGCCGAGCACGAAACCGTCGCGGTCCTTGTCCCACGGACGGCTCGCCGTCGCCGGATCATCGTTACGCTGCGACAGCGCGCGCGCCGCCGCAAAGCCGCCGATACCCAGCGGCGAAACGGTTGATTCTGCGCCGCCCGCGATCATCACGTCGGCGTCGCCGTATTCGATCAGGCGCGAGGCCTCGCCGATGCAATGCAGACCCGTCGTGCATGCCGTCACCATCGACAGGTTCGGGCCCTTGAGACCGAATTTGATCGACAGATGGCCGGAGATCATGTTGATAATCGACGCAGGCACGAAGAACGGCGAAATACGGCGCGGGCCGCGGTTCAGCAGTTCCGTTTGCGTGACTTCGATCATCGGCAGGCCGCCGATGCCCGAGCCGACCACCACGCCGACACGCTCCGCGTTCTCTTCGGTGATTTCGAGGCCACTGTCCTTCATCGCCTGGAAGCCTGCAGCCACGCCGTAATGGATGAACGTATCCATGTGGCGCGCTTCCTTGGCGGGGATGTAGTCTTCGATATTGAAGCCCTTCACCTCGCCGGCAAAACGCGTAGAGAAGTTCGACGCGTCGAACTTCGTGACGTTGGCGATGCCAGACTTGCCGGCGACCAGATTGGCCCAGCCGTCGGCAACATTATTGCCAACAGGCGAAATAAGCCCCAGGCCTGTAACAACAACACGACGACGGCTCACGGTAACCCCTTTTCCATAGATGACAAAACAAAAGCCACAGCAGCGCACAGGAAAGTGCCCTGTGAGCCCTGTGGCTGTTTAACCTGACGATCGCGCTGACCAGGGCGCTGACGAATACGCTGACCGGTACACTGGCGTCGACGCCAGAACCTGCACCAGTAAGCGCAATGGCGAAAGAGCCGACCTTTGCTGCATCGGCCAGTGCGCCTTGAACGACGCCGTCAGGCTTGCGCGCATGCGCATCGGTATTGACGCCTGCCCTCGTTGCACCGACGGACGGGCAACCGGCCAGGCGCGAATGGCCTTAAGCCTTGACGTTCGCGCGAGCGTAGTCGATCGCTTGCTGAACCGTCGTGATCTTCTCGGCTTCTTCATCCGGAATTTCCATGCCGAATTCGTCTTCGAGAGCCATCACCAGCTCGACCGTGTCGAGCGAGTCAGCGCCGAGGTCGTTCACGAACGATGCTTCGTTCTTGATTTCCGCTTCGGCAACACCGAGTTGTTCTGCAACGATCTTCTTGACGCGCTGTTCGATATTGTCCATTACCCCTCCAAGGGAAAAAAGTTCATAAATACAGGTGCGCGCATTTTATCAGGTTTGCATCTGTAAAAAAGCGACGCACAAGGTTGCTGTAGAGCCGTTTAAATCCGCACTTCGAATGGCTTCAAGGCGCGGATAGTAACCGAATTCGATTACGACATATACATGCCGCCGTTCACGTGCAACGTCGTGCCGGTGATATAACCGGCCTGCGGCGATGCGAGGAACGTCACGGCGTGTGCGATATCTTCCGGGCTGCCGAGACGGCCGAGCGGAATCTGCGCCTTCAGCGCGGTTTGCTGTTCTTCGGGCAGCGTCTTGGTCATGTCGGTGTCGATGAAACCCGGCGCGACGCAGTTCACCGTGATGCCGCGGCTGCCAATTTCACGAGCGAGCGCGCGCGTCATGCCCGCCACGCCCGCTTTTGCTGCGGCGTAGTTCACCTGCCCGGGATTGCCCGCCGAACCGACCACCGACGTGATGTTGATGATGCGGCCGCCGCGCGCCTTCATCATTGGGCGCAGCACTGCGCGCGACAGACGGAACACGGACTTCAGGTTCGTGTCGATGACTGCGTCCCAGTCGTCGTCCTTCATGCGCATCGCGAGTTGGTCTTGCGTGATGCCCGCGTTGTTCACCAGCACGTTGAGCACGCCGAATTCCTTCACTGTGCCGTCGATCAGCGCTTCGGCCGCGGCCGCGTCGTTGACGTTGAGCACTGCGCCGCGGCCGTTCAGACCCTCGGCCTTGAACGCTTCCGTGATCGCGTTCGCGCCGCTTTCACTCGTTGCCGTGCCGATCACGGTCGCGCCCTGACGCGCGAGTTCGATCGCGATTGCGCGGCCGATGCCACGCGAAGCGCCCGTTACGATCGCAATCTGTTTATCGAGAGTCTTTTCCATCGTTGCTTTCCACAGTGCCCTGCACATGCAGGGCTGTTCGATTCTTTGCTGTCTTCAACCAGACGTTCAGGCTGCGACGACTTTTAGCACTTCGTCGAGCGAGGCCGGATCGATGATCGACGCGCCGACCAGATTGCCGTCGATACGCTTGGTCAACCCTGCTAGCACCTTGCCCGGACCGCATTCGATCACGTGCGTGACGCCATGCTTGCCAATCGACTGCACGCATTCGACCCAGCGCACCGCGCCGGCCGCCTGACGTACCAGTGCATCTTTGATGCCAGCCGGCTCGTTGACGATGGCCACATCGACGTTATTGACGACGGGAATGGACGGCACCTGCACGTCGACGCTCGCCAGGTACTCGCGCAGCTGATCCGAAGCGGGCTTGAGCAGCGACGAATGGAACGGCGCGGACACGGGCAGCGGCAACGCGCGCTTAGCGCCCTTCGCCTTGGCTACTTCGCACGCCTTCTCGACGGCCGCTTTATGACCGGCGATCACGACCTGCGCGGGCGCATTGAAGTTGACGGCTTCCACGACACCCGCCACCGATGCTTCCTTGCACACTTCGCGCACGGTGTCGTCGTCGAGGCCGAGAATCGCGGCCATGCCGCCCTGCCCGACGGGCACCGCGTTCTGCATGGCTTGCGCGCGGAAACGCACGAGCGGCACGGCGTCGCGGAACTTCAGCGCGCCAGCGGCGACCAGCGCCGTGTATTCGCCCAGGCTGTGGCCGGCCACGATTGTAGGCGCAGGACCGCCCGCCGCCTGCCATGCGCGAAAGATCGCGTAAGCAGCCGTCAGCATCACGGGTTGGGTATTGGTGGTGAGGTTCAGGTCTTCGGCCGGGCCTTCGGCGATCAGCTTGCCGAGGTCCTGGTCGAGCGCGTCGGACGCTTCCTGGAGGGTTTCGCGCACGATCGCATTGTCGGCGAACGCGTTGAGCATGCCGACCGACTGCGAGCCCTGCCCTGGAAAAACGAACGCAAATTTCATATCGTCCCCAATTCGATGAGTTCAAATGTGCGTGACGCGCACACGACGTGCGCTGCCACTTGAAGCGGCGCTCCAGGCGCCGCCGCGCGCGGTCGTCAGAAACGGATGACCGACGCGCCCCATGTAAAGCCGCCGCCGACGCCTTCGATCAGCACGTTATGACCGCGCTGGATGCGTCCGTCGCGAACGGCAACGTCGAGCGCGAGCGGAATCGACGCTGCCGACGTATTGCCGTGCTCATGCACGGTGACGACCATCCGCTCCTGCGGCAGGCCGAGCTTGCGGCACGTGCTCTGCATGATGCGGATATTGGCCTGGTGCGGAATCAGCCAGTCCACCTGCTCGGGCTTGAGATCCGCCTTCTGCAGCGCTTCGACCGCGACTTTCTCGAGCACGTTGACGGCGAGCTTGAAGACCGCCTGACCATCCATGTGCAGGAACGCACTGCCTTGCACGATGCCGCCGTTCACATTGCCCGGCGTGCAAAGGATGTTCGAATGGCTGCCGTCAGCGTGCAGCGCGTTCGACAGCACGCCCGGCTCGTCCGACGCCTGCAGCACGACTGCGCCCGCGCCGTCGCCGAACAGCACGCAGGTGGTGCGGTCGTTGAAATCGAGGATGCGCGAGAACGTTTCAGCACCGACCACCAGCGCAGTACGATGTTGCCCGCTTCGGATGAAACTGTCAGCCGTCGCAACGGCATAGGCAAAACCTGAGCACACGGCCTGCACATCAAAGGCAGCGCCATGATTCTTGATGCCCAGCTTGTTCTGCAGCAGACATGCCGTGCTCGGAAACACGAAGTCCGGCGTCGACGTGGCGACGATGATGAGGTCGATGGATTGCGGATCGACGTCGGCCGCTTCGATCGCGCGTTGCGACGCGAACAGCGCGAGGTCGCTGGTAGTGACATCAGGTTCGGCGAAATGACGCGCGTGGATGCCCGTGCGGGCCACGATCCATTCGTCGCTCGTCTCGACGCCTTGCTTGGCGAGACGATCAGCCAGTTCCTGATTGGAAACGCGGTTGGGCGGCAGATAGCTGCCCGTGCCCAGCACGCGGGAATAGGTAGTGGATTGAGCCATTATGTCTTCGAGGATTGTGCGCTGTAGGGCTCGGCCGGCTGTCCGGACACCGGACCCGCGATCGGGCTCGCCATCTGGCTCGCGGAACCCGCGCCCCCGGCCTCGTGCTTCGCCTGTTCGAGGGAACCCGCGTTCTCCTCCATCGCGCGGGCAAGACGTTCGAGAACGCCATTTTTGACCGCATCATACCCGCGTTTGATGGCCCACTCAAACGCGTAGGCGTCAGCCGAGCCGTGGCTCTTGATCACGAGCCCGCGCAGGCCGAGCAGCGCTGCGCCGTTGTATTGCCTGTGATCGACGCGTTTCTTGAAACGCAGCAGCACGGGCAGCGCCAGCACCGCCATCACCTTGGTCAGCCACGAACGGCCGAATTCTTCCTTGATGATGTCGGACAGCATCTGCGCGAGCCCTTCGGACGTCTTCAGCGCAACGTTACCCACAAAGCCATCGCAGACGATCACGTCGACGGTGCCTTTGTAGATATCGTTGCCTTCCACGTTGCCGCGGAAATTAAGCGTACTGCTACGCAGCAGTTCGCCCGCACGTTTGATCGTTTCGTTGCCCTTGATGACCTCTTCGCCGATATTCAGGAGCCCGATGCTCGGACGCTCCTTGCCTTCGACGGCTGAAACCAGCGCGTGCCCCATCTCCGCGAACTGCAGCAGATGCTGCGGCTCGCAATCGACGTTCGCGCCGAGGTCGAGCATCGTCGTGTAGCCGGTGGGATTGGGCAAGGCAAACGCGATCGCCGGACGTTCGATGCCCGGGAGCGTTTTAAGGACATAGCGGGAAACGGCCATCAGCGCGCCCGTGTTGCCGGCGGAGACGCAGGCCTGCGCCTCGTCGTCCTTGACGCGGTTGAGCGCCACGCGCATCGACGAGTCTTTCTTCTTGCGAAGCGCGACTTCGACGGGATCGTCCATGGCGACGATCTCGGACGCGGGTACGACCGTGAGTGCCGGATTATCGGACGCCTTCAGCTTCTTCAACTGAGCACGAATCGCGCTTTCGATGCCGACGAGCATCAGGTGCGCATCGGGGTGCGAGCGAACGAAGTTGACGGCAGCGGGAACGGTCACGGACGGGCCGTGGTCGCCTCCCATGCAATCTATCGTGAGCTTTACAGTCATGGAATGCGACGAATTTCAGGCACAAAAAAGCGGCAGTTGAATGCCGCCTTTTTGATGAACCGGGAAAATGTCAAGCGAGCCGATCGCCACGCGAAATACCAATGGGTCAGACCCAAAGGAGCGCGATGCTGGACGATTAGTCGTTCTTCGTCTTGACGACTTTCTTGCCGCGATAGTAGCCGTTCGGGCTGACGTGGTGACGCAGATGCACTTCACCCGTGCTCGGCTCAACAGCCAGCGGCGCTGCGTTGAGGAAATCGTGCGAGCGGTGCATGCCGCGCTTCGACGGCGACTTCTTGTTTTGTTGAACTGCCATGATAACTCCTGAAAATTTTCCGAATTCTAACACAGCCCGGCACGGCAACCGCCATAGGCCACGTGGCTAAACCATCGTGCCCGGCGCGCCCTGTCGCGCTCCCATGCAACTGTTCAGTGCTTCTTGTCGCCGGATTCGCCCGATTTCATGCCTTCGAGCGCCGCAAAAGGATTCGGCCGCTTGGGTTCTTCACCCTCTTCAGCTTCGCCCTCGACGGTCTCTTCGCCTTCCAGCCCGCTAGCGCCCGAGCTGAGACTCTCATGCACTTCGGGACAGGCATCGTGCTTCGGCACGAGCGGCAACGAAAGCAGCAATTCCTCTTCGATCAAGTCGACAAGATCGAACTGCCGTGACCCAACGATCACATCGACTTCATCCTCGTCCAGAGGAAACTCTTCAGCTTCCTCTTCCGTATTGACGATCCGGTAAGTCGCATCGACGTTGAATGCCTGCTCGTACGGAGACAGGCAACGCTGACATTCGAGCCATGCGGCGCCGTGAATCGCGAGCCTCAGATACGGCTGCGGACCCTCGGTGCCGTCGTCCTGCAATTCCGGCTGCGTCGCCCCTTCGGCTTGCCAGGTGAACGCGGTGTCGCGGTCTGGCGCTTCCTGCGGGACTTCGTTTAACATGCGCGGCAGTTGCGAGACGCGCACGGTACCCGCGGCCTGACGTCCACTGCGGGCAAATTCGAACAGGTCGCGTGCGCGCGGGTCGACGAGACCAGCAGGTTTGCCAGGATGTTGAGTCATGTGCGCTCCTGCGTCGGCAAGGATTTCAGCCGGGTAAGTCGTTATGCGTTGATTTGCTGGCGAGGAAGACGGCTGGAAGGCCCATCCGGTGCGCCATTCGGCAAAGCATACCGATGAAAAGCCCAAAATCATATCCGTTTTGTCTTTTCGAGTCAAACACTTAAGGCCACTCGCGCGAACGCGTTCGCGCCCCGCCTTTTCACCTTCAGTTTTACCCACAGATCAAGGTTCTTTTCTAGCATGCCGGATTCCTCCAAACGCCCGCCCCGCCTGATTCTGGCGTCGAGTTCGCCGTATCGGCGCGAACTGCTCGAGCGGTTGCGCATTCCGTTCGACGTCGCCGTGCCCGCCATCGACGAAACACCGCTCGCGGGCGAATCGCCGGAAGCGACCGCATTGCGCCTCGCGCAGGCGAAAGCGCGCGCCGTCGCTTCCGGGCTTACCTCCGGTGAGCAAGCGCTCGTGATCGGCTCGGATCAGGTCGCGACCTACGATGGCCATCAGATCGGCAAGCCCGGTACGCACGAAAAAGCGCTGGCGCAACTGCAAGGCATGCGCGGCCGCGAGGTGCTTTTTCACAGCGCGCTGTGCCTGTTCGACAGCCGTTCGGGCGATGCGCAAACCGTCGACGTGGTCACGCGCGTGCGCTTTCGCAATCTGCCCGACGCCACGCTCGACGCCTACCTGCGCGCCGAGACACCATACGACTGCGCGGGCAGCGCAAAAGCGGAAGGCCTCGGTATTGCACTATTGGACGCGATCGAATCCGGCGATCCGACGGCGCTGATCGGCCTGCCACTGATCGCGCTCACGCGCATGCTGCTCGCTGCCGGCTATCCGCTTCTGGAGGTGCGATGAGCGGCGTTCTCTATCTGATCCCGAACACGCTCGGCGACGGTGACGCCGCCGCGCTAGACGATGTCCTGCCCGCGCCCGTTCGCGCTCGCGCGGCCGCCCTGCACTATTACATAGGCGAAAACGCCAAAACCACGCGCGCATTCCTGAAGAAAGTCGGCACGGAACGGCCCATCCAGGAAATCGAGATTCGCGAACTGAACGTCAATACGCCGGCGGGCGAAATTGACAAATTGCTGGCGCCCGTCCTTGCGGGGACGGATGCCGGGCTCGTGTCCGAGGCGGGCTGCCCGGCCGTCGCCGATCCGGGCGCGCTGCTCGTGCGGCGCGCGCATGAGCGCGGCGTGAAGGTTGTGCCGTTCGTCGGGCCGAGTTCGATCCTGCTCGCGCTGATGGCGTCGGGATTGAACGGCCAGAGTTTTGCGTTTCACGGCTATCTGCCCGTCGACGCGAACGAGCGCGCGAAACGCCTGCGGGACCTCGAGCAGCAGTCGCGCAAAGGCAAGCAGACGCAGATTTTCATCGAGACGCCCTACCGGAATCGCGCCTTGCTCGACACGCTGATCGCGACCTGTGCGCCGTCGACGCTGGTGTGCGTCGCCGTCGATCTGACGCTGGAAAGTGAAACTATCGTGAGCCGGACGGTTGCCGACTGGAAGAAGAAGCCGGGGCTGGATCTCCACAAGCGCCCAGCGATCTTTCTAATTCTGGCGGCCTGAGCTGGGAAAGCGGTGGCCTACCAAGTCCCGGGCCACCGCCGGATGACGCCTTATCGCAGATTCAACCTGCCGATCGCCGCCATCGCATGCACGGCGCCGTTACCGACGGCCGCGCCGAACTTGCGAGCAACGCGGTCGGTGATGCTTTCCTTCACCGTATAGTCGACCACATCGGGCGCCTTGATGATTTCGCGCGCGACGTAATCTGTGTCGCCGAAGCCGTCCGCGAGGCCCAGCTCGACGCTTTTTTCGCCCGTCCAGAACAGACCGGAGAAGATATCCGGCGAGTCCTGAAGGCGCTTGCCGCGCCCCTGCTTGACGGCGTCAATGAACTGCGCGTGGATCTCATCCAGCATCGCCTGCGCATGTTGATCCATCTTCGGAGTATCAGGTGAGAACGGATCGTAAAAGCCCTTGTTCTCACCCGAAGTGCGCATCCTGCGTTGAATGCCCAGCTTGTCCATCAAGCCAGTGAAACCGAAGCCGTCCATCAGCACGCCAATCGAGCCGACGATGCTCGCCTTGTCCACATAAATCTTGTCGGCGGCAGCCGCGGCGTAATAACCACCCGACGCGCACATATCGCTCACAACGACGTAAAGCGGAATAGACGGATATTTCGCGCGCAATCGACGGATTTCGCGGTAGATGATCCCAGCCTGAACAGGACTGCCGCCCGGGCTGTTGCAACGCAGGACCACGCCCGCCGTGCCCGCGTCGTCGAATGCACTCGCTAGCGCCGCGTCGACATCTTCCGCGTTCGCGTTCGTATCGGATGAGATCTCGCCTTCAAGTGTCACGAGTGCCGTATGGCGGCCAGTGGTGGTCGCGACCTTCTCTCCGCTGAGATCCAGCACAGCCCACGCAACCAGGACCAGCACGCCGAGGAACAGGAAACGAAAAAAGATGCGCCAGCGTCGCGCCGCGCGTTGCTCGTTGACGGCCGCCAGCGCAATCCGTTCGAGCGCGGCGCGCTCCCAGTTCGGCTCGTCGGCGGGCACCCGGCGCGGCTCTCGGCTCGTTGCGGCCGGTTCGTTCGGATCGGGAGTCAAATTATCGGACATGCGTTGCCGCCGGAGAAAACGAGGTTTCGGGAAAAGATGCTGGGAAATCAGGCAGATGCTGGACGAAGATCGGCGTCCGGAAGCCAGAACACTGTGCGCCCTTCGGGCGTGTCGCGCTCGTCGACGCGTACCGGGCGAAGCCTGCCGCCGCGGCACGGACCGCCGACGCATTTGCCCGTAGCCGGCGCGTAAATCGCGCCATGCGTCGCGCACATCAAGTATAAGCCGGACGATTCGAAGAACTGTCCTTCGTTCCAGTCCAGCTCCATTGGCACGTGCGCGCAGCGGTTCAGATAGCCATACGCCACGCCGTCATAGCGGACGAAGAACACGACGGCGTCGCCGCCCGCGAATGTCGCGTCGCGGCGCACGCCCGCGCCGCCGTCGACGAGTTCTTCGGACGCGCAAATGCGCACCGCCTCCTGCGCGACGTCCGTCATGCGTACACCCGCAACCAGCCCGATAGCGACGCGATGCTGTCCGCGACGAATTTCGGCTCCAGCGCCGTCAGCGAATCCGCGGGATGCGCGCCGTATGTGACGCCGATGCCCGACACGCCGGCATTGATCGCCATTTGAAGATCGTGTGTGGTGTCGCCGATCATCACCGTGCGCACGGGATCCTGCCCCAGTTCGCGTGTCAGTTCCTGCAGCATAGCCGGATGCGGTTTCGAGAACGTTTCATCGGCGCAGCGCGTGCCGTCGAAAAGACTCGTGAGCCGAACCTGATCGAGCGCACGGTTCAGCCCGACACGGCTCTTCCCCGTCGCGATCGCGAGCAGATAGCCTTGATCACGCAGATCCGCGAGCATCTCGCGCACACCCGAAAACAGCTCGGTCGTCTGATCCTTCACCAGATAGTGGAAACGATAGCGCTCGGCGAGGCGCGGGTAGTCGGATGGATCGAGCGTCGGCGCGGCGATCTGCAGCGCGTCGCGCAAACCCAGGCCGATCACGAAGCTCGCGGCCTCGTCAGCCGGCACGGGCAGCCCGAGGTCGCGGCAGGCCGCCTGGATGCTGCGCGTGATGTGGACGGTCGAGTCCATCAACGTGCCGTCCCAATCGAAGACGATCAGGTCAAATTGCTCTCTAGCCATGCGTTTTCGTCTCGGTATGTGATTGTTCGTGCGTTCCTGCGCCCGCCGTCCCCGCAAGTTGCGCGATGAACCGCTTGCAGTCTGCCGGCAACGGCGCTTCGAACTGTAACGTGTCGCCCGTCGCCGGATGCGTCAGCTTAAGCCGGTAAGCGTGCAAAAACATCCGTTTGAGCCCCGGCTGCGCATTTGCGCGCGCAAGCGCCTTATTCAGCGCGAAATCGCCGTATTTGGCGTCGCCGATGATCGGCAGCCCCAGATGCGCCAGATGGACACGAATCTGATGGGTCCGACCCGTTTTCAGTTCCGCTTCGAGCAGCGCGTAACCAGGCCAGCGATCGACGAGATTGAAAATAGTGTGCGATGGCAGCCCGTCCGGCTGCACGCGCACACGCCGCTCGCCATCCGGCAGCAGATATTTGTGCAGCGGCTCCTTCACGGCCCTCCGGCGGCCCCAGTCGCTCGCCCATTCGCCATGCACGCACGCGTAGTAACGCTTGTCCATCCGGTTTTCACGGATCTGCTCGTGCAGATTCACGAGCGCCGCGCGCTTTTTCGCGAGCATCAGCACGCCCGACGTCTCGCGGTCCAATCGATGCACCAGTTCCAGAAACTTCGCCTGCGGACGCGCGGCCCGCAACTGCTCGATCACGCCGAACGCGACCCCGCTGCCGCCATGCACGGCGACGCCGGCCGGTTTGTCGATCACGAGCATATGCTCGTCTTCGAACAGGATCTCGAAATGCGCGGACGGCACGGGCGCATGCACCGCCTCGTCCGCCTTCGCGACGCGAATGGGCGGCACGCGCACCAGATCGCCGAACGCGAGACGGTACTGCGCGTCCACGCGGCCCTTGTTCACGCGCACCTCGCCGCTGCGCAGAATCCGATAAATATGACTTTTCGGCACGCCCTTACAGACGCGCAACAGGAAGTTGTCGATCCGCTGACCGGCCGCGCTGTCGTCGATTTCGATCATCGACACCTGATCGCTCGCAACGGGGCTCGTCACCGATTTCTGGGATATTTTGCCTAACTCTTTCATTCTGAATATAATTTGCCCAGCAGTCTGCGGTGGCCGACTATATAGGATCGGCGCCTTAAACCGAATCGCGGGTGGATTGCGCAGGTGCAAGCGATAAAACGTCATTTTACTTGCGCCGGGGGCTGGTTGCTCGCCCTGAAAATGAGATGCAACAAGTTGCACGCACGATGCACGACACGGCAGGGACGGCGCCCACAGGCACGTTCGGTCACAGTTGGCACCGTCGGTAACGGAATTTTGGTCAAAAAGAATTTGACTGGCGAGCTTCGGCAAGGGCTGCTTTCATGTCCCTTAAGCGCGAAGCGGCCGGTGGCGAAAATACGGCGTGCGCCCGAGTCGTCCTGCGGAGAGTGCAGGACATGGCGACGTCAAAATGAGGCGAGACACCCCGAGCGGGACAGGCACGCGCAGTGAGCGAGCCTGCCCGCTGCGGCAAGACCGCAGCCTTCGAACGTGTCCGGACGCGCGCCCAACTGGCGCGCCGGCGCACGTGGACGAAGGCTTATGCTAGTCGGCTGCCAGGACCCGCGGCGTGTCGGGCCATTATTTGAAGCCGTGTTCGCATGTGCCCTGCGGCTGCGCGTCCATTTATTGGAGACGGCGCCCATATCAGGCAATTCTCCCGCCATCTTTCCCGCTCCAGCGTGCTTGTGAAAACACAATAAGGCGCGGCATGCCGCTGCCCAAGCCGTCGGCCGGGTTCGTTCCCGTGCGCCGTCGGTTGGACAGGCAGAGCCGCTCTGGAGCCGTTCAATGAAACGCATGTTGTTTAATGCGACGCAGCAGGAAGAACTGCGCGTCGCCATCGTCGATGGGCAAAAACTCATCGATATCGACATCGAAACCGCCGGCCGCGAACAGCGCAAAGGCAATATCTACAAGGGCATCATTACCCGTATCGAGCCGTCGCTCGAAGCCTGTTTCGTCAACTACGGCGAAGACCGCCATGGTTTTCTCCCGTTCAAGGAAGTCGCCCGCCAGTACTTCCGCGAAGGCATCGACATGCGCTCGGCGCGCATCCAGGATGCCCTGAAAGAAGGACAGGAACTGATCGTTCAGGTCGAGAAGGAAGAACGCGGCAACAAGGGCGCAGCCCTCACCACGTTCATCTCGCTCGCCGGCCGTTACCTCGTGCTGATGCCGAACAATCCGCGCGGCGGCGGTGTGTCGCGCCGGATCGAAGGCGACGACCGCCAGGAACTGCGCGAAACGATGTCCCAACTGCAACTGCCCGAAGGCATGAGCATCATCGCGCGCACGGCGGGTATCGGCCGTAGCGCGGAAGAGCTGCAGTGGGACCTGAACTACCTGATGCAGCTGTGGCGCGCGATCGAAGCCGCGTCGCAAAGCGGCTCGCAAGGTCAGCCGATGCTGATCTATCTCGAATCGAGCCTCGTCATCCGCGCGATTCGCGACTACTTCCAGCCGGACATCGGCGAAATTCTGATCGACACCACGGAAATCCACGACCAGGCACGCGCCTTCATGGACATCGTGATGCCGGACAATGTCAACAAGGTGAAGCGGTATCACGACGACGTGCCGCTTTTCTCGCGTTTCCAGATCGAACACCAGATCGAAACGGCGTACTCGCGCACGGTGCCGCTGCCGTCGGGCGGCGCGATCGTGATCGACCACACGGAAGCGCTCGTCGCGATCGACGTGAACTCGGCGCGCGCCACCAAGGGCGCCGACATCGAGGAAACGGCCACGCGCACGAACCTCGAAGCGGCCGACGAAGTCGCGCGCCAGCTGCGTCTGCGCGACCTGGGCGGCCTGATCGTGATCGACTTCATCGACATGGAGTCGGCCAAGAGCCAGCGCGAAGTCGAGCAGCGCCTGAAAGACGCGCTCAAGCACGACCGCGCGCGCGTCCAGATGGGCAAGATCTCGCGCTTCGGCCTGATGGAACTGTCGCGCCAGCGTCTGCGTCCGGCGCTGTCGGAAGGCAGCCACGTGACCTGCCCGCGCTGTAACGGCACGGGCCACATCCGCGATACCGAATCGTCCGCGCTGCAAGTGCTGCGGATCATTCAGGAAGAAGCGATGAAGGAAAACACCGCGGCGATCCACTGCCAGGTGCCCGTCGAAGTCACGGCCTTCCTGCTCAACGAAAAGCGCTCGGAAATCAACAAGATCGAGTCGCGCTTCAAGGTCAACGTCGTGCTGGTGCCGAACAAGCACCTCGACACGCCGCACTACAAGCTCGAGCGTCTGCGTCACGACGACGCGCGCCTCGACGATCCGCGCGCGTCGTGGAAGATGGCCGAAGAAGCGGCCCGCGAACTGGAATCGGAAACGGGTTACAGCAAGCGCACCGAAGAAGTGAAGCCGAAGCAGGAAGCGGCCGTGAAGGGCATCACGCCTGAAAAGCCGGCGCCGAGCGCGCCCGTGCGCACGCCGGCCCCCGTTGCCGCCACGGTCGAAGTCAAGCCCGCCACGGGCGGCTTCATCGGCTGGCTGAAGGGTCTGTTCGGTGTGCAACCGGCGGCTCCCGCTCCCGCGCCCGCTCCAGTCGAGAAGACGGCGAAGCCCGCACGCGGCGAACGCACCGAGCGTGGTGAGCGCACGGGCGAGCGCGGCGGCGATCGCAACCGCAACCGTCGCAACGGCGCAGGTGGCCGCGATGCGGCAGGCCGTGGCGAAGGCGCGGCAACGCAAGGCCGTCAGGGTCAACCGTCGCAGCGCGGCGAACGTCAGGAACGCGAACCGCGTGAAGCACGTGAACCGCGTGGCGGCCGCGAGCCGCGCGAAGGCCGCGAGCCTCGTGAGGCACGCGAACCGCGCGAGGCACGTCCGGAGCGCGTCGAACGCGGTCAGGAGCGTGCGGAACGCGCAGAAACCGCTGAGGCAACGCGCGGCGAGCGCCAGGATCGGGCGGACCGTGGCGAGCGCCGTGAGCGTGGCGAACGCGCCGAACGTGGCGAGCGTCGCAAGCAGCAGCCCGAAGCAGCCGACGCGCTGAGCCAGAACGACGCTCAGGCCGATGTCGCCGCACAGGCGCAAGCGAATCTGATGGGCGGCGCTGCTCCCATCGACGACGCGCGTGATGGCGAAGAACGTCGTCGTCGCCGTCGCGGCCGCCGTGGTGGCCGTCGCGAGCGTGACGAGGAAGGCGTGAACGTGAACACGGCCGCCGATGTCGCGGAAGCGGAAGGTGAAACGGCTGTGGCGGCATCGGCGGAAACGCCCGTGCGCGCGCCGGAACACACGGGCCGTCATGAAGCGCAGCCGCAAGCGGTCGAAGCTGTTCAGCAACAGCCGGCACAGGAAGTGAGGCCGGTCGAGGTCGTCGTGGCAGCCGTCGCGACGGGCGCCGCCGTGGTCAGCGAGTTGCATGCATCGGCTGAAACGCCGGCGCTGGCTGTCGAAAAGGCTGCGAAGGCGGAAGCCGTCGTGCCCGCCGACGAAGCGCCTGTTGCGATCTACACGGAAGCAGCCGTCGAACAGCCGGCCGCTGTCGAGCCGCAAGCGGTTGCGCCTGTCGCAACGGTGCAAGCTCCCGTTGAAGTGCCCGCGCCGGTTGAGACGGTAGCGGCAGCACCCGTCGCCGAAGCGCCTGTCGTCGCCGAGCCTGTAGCCGAGCCGGTTGCAGCGGCTCCGGCCCCGGCAGCGCCTGCGGAAGCAGCGCAGCCGGTTGTCGAAGCGCCCGTTGCAACCCAGCCCGTCGTCGAGCCGATGGTTCAAGCCGCCGCCGAGCCGGTCGTTCAGCCGGTCGCGGAACCCGTCGCGGATGTCGCGCAAGCGCAACCCGCAGCGGAACCGGCCGTAACGGAAGCCGTAACGGAACCCGCAACGCAAGCCGCACCGATCGCCGCAGCAGCCGAACCGCAACCCGTTCGCACGAACGGCGCATCGGCCGGCCGCCAGTCGACGCAAGGCCTCGAGACGATGCTGGAAAGCGCCGGCCTCGTCTGGGTCAAGACCGACTCGGACAAGCTGCGGGCCGCGCAGGAAGCCGCCGCGCAAGCGGTGAAGCCCGCACGCGCGCCGCGCGAGCGCAAGCCGCTTCCGGCCGCCGACACGACACCCATGCAACAGGTCGAAACGGCAAAGCAGCCGCAGTAAGCGGTCGCTAACTTTGCCCGGCGGCAACGCCGGGCAACCCGAAAAGCCCGCCTTCATGGCGGGCTTTTTGTTGTCCCTCACCTGACAGCACCACGCGTTCGCCCTACTGTGACGGACAGGGCCTTCCGCTAGAATGAAGTCTGATATCCCAAATATGTCATCATGTCCCGACGCATCATTCCTGTTGCCGACGTCAGCGCCATTCCCGACGTCGCCGGTCCCATCCGGACCCCGCGCGGCGAGCTGACCGATACGCTGTCGCGCCCGCTGCGCGACCTGCGCATTTCGGTCACCGACCGTTGCAACTTCCGGTGCGTCTACTGCATGCCACGCGCAGTGTTCGACAAGGACTATTCGTTCCTGCCGCACAGCGCGCTGCTGACTTTTGAGGAAATCGAGCGAATCGCGACGATTTTCGTCGCGCATGGCGTCGAGAAAATCCGTCTGACGGGCGGCGAACCGCTCTTGCGCAAGAACCTCGAATTCCTGATCGAACGGCTCGCGCGAATGACGACCGCTGCGGGCAAGCCGCTCGACCTGACCCTCACCACCAACGGTTCGCTGCTCGCGCGCAAGGCGCGCAGCCTGAAAGACGCCGGCCTGAGCCGCGTGACCGTCAGCCTCGACGCGCTCGACGATGCGTTGTTTCGCCGCATGAACGACGCCGATTTCGCGGTGCGCGACGTGCTCGACGGCATCGAAGTTGCGCAGTCGGTCGGACTTGCGCCGCTTAAGGTCAACATGGTCGTCAAGCGCGGCACGAACGACAGCGAAATCGTGCCGATGGCGCAGCATTTCCGCGACTCGGGCGTGGTGCTGCGCTTCATCGAATACATGGACGTCGGCACGTCGAACGGCTGGAACATGACGGAAGTGCTGCCGTCGGCGGACGTGGTCGCGCGCATAAGCGAGCACTTTCCGCTGCTGCCGCTCGAAGCGCACAGCGCCGCCGAAACCGCGCAGCGCTGGGGCTACGCGGATGGCAGCGGCGAGATTGGCGTGATTTCCAGCGTGACGCGCGCGTTCTGCGGCGACTGCACGCGCGCGCGGCTATCGACGGAAGGCAAGGTGTATCTGTGTCTGTTCGCTTCGTCGGGCCACGATCTGCGCGCGCTAGTACGCAACGGCACGAGCGACGCAGGCATCGCCACCGCGATCGCCAACATCTGGCACGCCCGCGGCGACCGCTACTCGCAACTGCGTGGCAGCGCGAACGCGGCATCGACGACGACGCGCGAAGAGCGGCGCGTCGAGATGTCGTACATCGGCGGCTGAGCCGGTCTTTCCAATGAGCATCACGCGCGACGAGATCACCGGCCTGCTGCTCGCAGGCGGACGCGGCATGCGCATGGGCGGCGTCGACAAAGGCCTGCAGATGTTGCACGGCGAACCGCTCGCGCTCCACGTGATGCGGCATCTCGCGCCGCAGGCCGGGCCGCTTCTGATCAGCGCGAACCGGCACACGGCGCGCTACGCGGAACTGGGCGAGCCGTTTCAAGCAACCGTCATCTCCGACACGCTTCCCGATTTCCCCGGTCCGCTCGCAGGCCTCCTCTCTGGTTTGCGCGCGGCGCGCACACCGTTCGTGCTGTCGGCACCCTGCGACACGCCCGGCTTTCCGGCTGATCTCGCCGAGCGCCTCGCAACCGCGCTCGATGCGCGTGACTCCGGCATCGCGACCGTCACGACCACGGACGCCCAGGGCGACACGTCCATCCACCCCGTTTTCGCGCTCGTGCGCACGTCGCTGGCCGACGATCTCGAAGGCTTTCTGCAGGCGGGCGAGCGCAAGGTTCGCACGTGGTACGCACGCCACAGGGCGGTCGAAGTCGCCTTTCCGGACGAGCGCACGTTTTACAATATCAATTCACTGCAGGAACTCGCCGACCTCGAACGCGGTTGACCGGGTTTAACATTAGCAGCGCCATTTGCCGCGATTGCCGCCCGGCCGCCGCCGCACCGCATCCCGTCGCGACGCTCCCCTTTCATGACCACGCTGAACGAAACTTCGAGTTGCGTCGCACAGTACGACGCTCAAGCCATGCCGGTGTCCGCCGTACAGGCAATCGTGCGCGAGTGGGCGACACCCGTGACGACCGTCGAGCGCGTCCATCTGCGTGACGCGCTGAACCGCGTGCTGGCGCAGGACATCGTGTCGCCCATCGACGTACCCGCGCACGACAACTCAGCGATGGACGGCTACGCGTTTGCAGGCGCGGCGCTCGCAGTTCAAACAGGCGTACCGGGTGAAAAGAGCGAGCTCGCGCTGAGCGTGGCGGGCAAGGCCTTCGCGGGGCATCCGTTCGCGGGAAGCATCGAGCGCACGCAATGCGTTCGCGTGATGACGGGCGCGACGATGCCCGCTGGCTGCGACACCGTCGTGCCGCAGGAAGCCGTCACGCGCGACGGCGACACCATCCGCTTTCCGGCGTCGCAATTACGCACGGGCGCGAACCGGCGCCTCGCGGGCGAAGACCTTGCGCAGGGCGCGGTCGCGCTGAAGGCGGGCCGAATCGTGCGCGCGTCGGACCTCGGACTGCTCGCGTCGCTGGGCATTGGCGAGGTGTCCGTGCGCCGCCGTCTGCGTGTCGCATTCTTTTCGACGGGCGACGAGCTGCGCTCGATCGGCCAGCCGCTCGATCCGGGCTGCGTCTATGACAGCAACCGCTATACGCTGTTCGCGATGCTCAAGCGACTCGACGTCGATCCCATCGACCTCGGCGTGGTCCGCGACGAACCCGCCGCGCTTGAAGAAGCACTGCGAACGGCTGCATCGAGCGCGGATGTCGTGATAACCTCCGGCGGCGTTTCCGTGGGCGAAGCCGATCTGACGAAGCAAATGCTGCGCATGCTCGGCGACGTCGCGCACTGGAGTCTCGCGATGCGCCCGGGCCGGCCGCTGGCGTTCGGGCGTATCTGGTCGGGCGGCAAGCCCGGCGCGGGCAAACCGGCAATCTTTTTCGGTCTGCCGGGCAACCCCGTCGCGGTGATGGCGGCGTTCTACCAGATCGTGCGCGAAGTGCTGCTGCGGATGTCCGGCGCGACGACGCATCCCGTGCCGCTGATCCGCGCAGCGTGCGTCGACACGATCCGCAAACGGCCGGGCCGCACCGAATTCCAGCGCGGCATCGCGCAGCGCGACGCGCAAGGCGCATGGCGCGTCACGCCGACGGGCTCGCAAGGCTCCGGCGTGCTCAGTTCGATGAGCGAAGCAAATTGCTTCATCGTGCTCGCCCACGACCAGGGCGATCTCGATCCGGGCGACGCCGTCGATATCATGCTGTTCGACGGCCTCATCTGAGCGCACGAGGCTGGCAGGTTTTTACGCAATCCACTACGACATACGGGTTTGACTTACATGAAAAAACAGATCTCGTTCATTGCACCGGGGCAAACGGCAAAGGCATTGATCCTCGTGTATCTGACGTTCAGTGTGCCTATCGTGCTGCTCGGCGTGCTGGTCGCCTTCATCCGTTACGGTTCGGTGGAACTGAGCACCGTATTCAGCGCGCTGCTGCTTAACGCGATTCTGGGCTTCATTTTGCTGTGGATTGCATGCCACGCATACAACTGGGTGGCGTCGCGCTTTGGCGGCATCGAAATCCAGTTGAGCGACGTGCCGGAGGAAGCGTAATGCCGGCGACGATCCGCGCAGCCACGCCTGACGACGTCGGCACGATGCTCGCGCTGATGTACGAGCTGGCCGAGTTCGAAAAGCTCACGCATCTGTTCATCGCGACGGAAGACGGCCTGCGCGACGCGCTGTTCGGCGCGCGCCCTTCGGCGGAAGCGATCGTCGCGGAGCGCGACGGCAAGATGATCAGCTACGCGCTGTTCTTCCACAACTACTCGACGTTCCTCGGACGGCGCGGCCTGTATCTCGAAGACCTGTACGTGCAGCCGACCGAGCGCGGCACGGGGCTCGGGTCGAAGATGCTGCGCTATCTGGCAGCGTTGGCTGTCGAGCGGCAATGCGGCCGTTTCGAATGGTCGGTGCTGGACTGGAATCAGCCTGCCATCGATTTTTATCAGAAGATGGGGGCGACCGTGTTGCCGGACTGGCGCGTCGTGCGCATAACGGGCGACGCGCTCGATCAACTCGCGGCAAGCGCGGACTGACTTGCGCGCACGCCCGGCGGGCGCAGCTTCGCTTCCATTCGAAGTTCGAAGCTGCCCTGCGGGCTGGCGAGACGCTCAACCATCGCGGTCAAGCGTTGCCAGCCTTCCCTGCATCAAGACTCTTCCGCATCGACTCCGGACAGCGAGTCCCCAAGCAAACCCGCCGCCCGTTCTTCGGGCAACGCCTCGACGTCGCGCAGCTTTTTGTTCATCTGACGCGTACGCACTTCCGCTGCTTCGATCGAACGCGTGACGGTTTCGAGTTGCGACTTGGTCTTCGCCAGCACGTCGCCGAATTTGCCGAACTCGGTCTTCACCGCGCCCAGCACCTGCCACACTTCGCTCGAACGCTTTTCGATGGCGAGCGTGCGGAAACCCATCTGCAGACTGTTGAGCAAGGCCGTCAACGTCGTCGGCCCGGCAATCGTCACGCGATAGTCGCGCTGCAGAAGATCCGTGAGACCCGGACGACGCAGAATCTCGGCGTACAAGCCTTCCGTCGGCAGGAACAGCAGCGCGAAGTCCGTGGTATGCGGCGGCGACACGTACTTTTCCGCAATCGTCTTCGCTTCCGCGCGAATCCGCCCTTCGAGCGCGCGCGACGCGTCTTCGACTGCGACTGGGTCGGCACGCTCCTGCGCTTCGATCAGACGTTCATAGTCTTCACGCGGAAATTTCGCATCGATGGGCAGCCATACGGGCGTTGCGGCCGCATCGGGAGTCGGCTGACGTCCCGGCAGCTTGATCGCGAACTCAACGCGATCGTTGCTCTTCGGAATCGTCGCCACGTTCTTTGCGTACTGATCGGACGTCAGCACCTGTTCAAGCAACGCTTCGAGCTGTACTTCGCCCCATGTACCGCGCGTCTTAACGTTCGTCAGAACCTTCTTCAGATCGCCGACGCCCGCGGCCAAAGTCTGCATTTCGCCGAGACCGCGATGCACCTGCTCGAGACGATCGGACACGAGCTTGAACGATTCGCCAAGCCGCTGTTCGAGTGTCGCGTGCAGTTTTTCGTCGACGGTGCGACGCATTTCTTCGAGCTTCGTCGAGTTGTTCGCCTCGATGTCTTTCAGCCGCTGCTCGATGGTCGCGCGCACTTCCGCGAAGCGCCGGTCGTTTGCCTCCGTCACCTGCGCCAGTTGCTGCTGCAACGTTTCGCCGAAACGCTTCAGCGTGATGCCCTGTTCGTCGCGCGCCTGTTGCGCCTGCTGTTGCAGGCTGTGGCGCACGGCGTCGAGCTGTTGCGTATTCGTATCCGTCAGCTTGACGAGTTGCTGCGCAAAGCCGTCGATCTTCGCGGCCTGCACGGTCGTCATGCTCGTGAACTGGGAAGCGAGCGTCTGCTGGAACTGCGAGAAGCCGCCACTCAATTCCGTGCGCGATACGCGCGCCGTTTCGGAAATCTCGCCACGCAGCTCGCGTTCGAGCCGCTCGTACTCGCGCGTCTGCGCAAGCGCCGCGGCATCGAGGCGCTCGCCCAGTTCGTCGAATTGCATCTGCTGTTGCGCGCCGCTATTGCCGCGCATCAGCATGAACAGCGCAATCACCAGCGCAACGGCCAGGATGGCAACGGCCGCGATTAAAACCATCGTCATGAACGCGCCTTCCCGATCACATCAGGGTTGATAGGGTTCGGCGGACGCCCGGCGCGCGGACCCTCGCCCAGGCCAGCGATCAGATTGTCGGCGGCGAGATTAGCCATCGCGCGGCGCGTCGCTTCCGTCGCGCTCGCGATATGCGGCGTCAGCACGACATTCGGCACGGTGAGCAGCGCCGGATTGAGCTTCGGCTCGCCCTCGAACACGTCGAGGCCCGCCGCGGCGATACGCTTCTCGCGCAAAGCCTCGGCAAGCGCCGCGTCGTCGACGATGCCTCCGCGCGCGATATTCGTGAGCGTCGCCGTCGGCTTCATCAGCGCGAGTTCGGCGGCGCCGATGGTGTGATGGTTCTCAGCCGTGTACGGAAGCACGAGCACGACGTGATCGGCACGTCGCAGCAAGTCCTGCTTCGACGCGTACTCCGCGTTCAGCTCGGCCTCGATCTCAGGCGCGACACGCGAGCGGTTGTGATAGATCACGTTCATGTTGAAGCCGCGCGCGCGACGCGCGAGCGCCTGCCCGATGCGGCCCATGCCGATCACGCCGAGCGTCGAGCCATACAGGTCCGAGCCGAGAAAACCGTCGTACGACCACTTTTCCCATTTGCCCGCCCGCAGCCAGTGCTCCGATTCCGCGATGCGGCGCGCAGCCGCCATCATCAGCGCCCAGCCGAAATCCGCTGTCGATTCGTTGAGCACGTCCGGCGTGTTCGTGCCGAGCACGTTCGCCGCGTTGAACGCCGCCATGTCGAAATTGTTGTAACCGACTGCCATGTTCGACACCACGCGCAGGCGCGGCGCGGCGGACAGCACGGACGCGTCGATCGTGTCGCCAGCCGTCAGCGCACCGTCCTTGTCGGCGAGGCGGCGCTTGAGTTCATCGGCGGGCAGCACGTCGCCGTTATGCCAGTCCACTTCGAAATGCTGCTTGAGGCGCTCGATCACATCCGGAAAGATGGGACGCGCAACCAGAACCTTTTGCATTGCCATTCTCCGAGTATCAGGCCGTAGCGCACGCGTCGCTGCGCGCGCACGGCATCAAAAGAAAATCAACGATGTCGCGATGAACAACGGTATCAGCACGACGCCCGACCACGCGAGATACCCGAAAAAACTGGGCATCTTCACGCCGCGCGATTCGGCGATCGCCTTGACCATGAAATTCGGCGCATTGCCGATGTAGCTGTTCGCGCCCATGAACACTGCGCCCGCCGAAATCGCCGCGAGCGTCGATGCGCCCGTGGTCGTCAACGTCTGCGCGTCGCCGCCCGCGAGGTTGAAGAACACGAGGTACGTGGGAGCATTATCGAGGAACGACGACAACAGGCCCGTCGCCCAGAAATACATCTCGTCGCGCGGCTGGCCGGCCGCGTCGTTGACGAGATGCACGATGCCGCTGAATGCACCCGCCTCGCCCGCGCGCAACATCATGATGACAGGCGCGATCGTCACGAAGATTCCCGCGAACAGTTTCGCGACCTCTTCGATGGGCGCCCAGTTGAACGCATTGCCCTCTCGCGCGGCACGCGGCGTAATAGCGAGCGACAGCAGCGTCACCGCGATCAGCCCCGCGTCGCGCACGACATTCTGCAGTTCGACGTGCGTGCCCGCCACATCGAACGTGATGCCGGGTTTCCAGATGCCGCTCATCAGCACCAGCGCGATCACCGCCGCAAGTAGCACGAAGTTGATCTTGCCGACGACGCCAACGGCAAGCGTATCAGGCGATGGATCGACAGGAAGCGTTTCTTCGCGATGCCGGAAATAGTACGTATCGAGCGCGTAGAAAATGGCTAGCAGCACGATGCAGATGAACAGCATCGGCAGCGCGAGATGCACGGTCGTCCAGAAGAAGCCGACGCCATTCAGAAAACCGAGGAACAACGGCGGATCGCCGAGCGGCGACAGCGAACCGCCCGCGTTCGCGACCAGAAAGATAAAAAACACGACGACATGCACGACGTGCCTGCGGTTGTCGTTCGCACGCAAGAGCGGCCGGATCAGCAGCATCGCCGCGCCCGTCGTGCCCATGATGCTCGCGAGCGCGGTGCCGAGCGCGAGCAGCGCCGTATTCAGGCGCGGCGAGCCGCGCAGATTGCCCGTCACGCAGATACCGCCCGCGACGGTATAGAGCACGGTCAGCAGCACGATGAACGGCACATACTCTTCGAGCAGCGCATGAATCAGCGTGCCGAACGCTATCGATGCGCCGAACGCGAACGCGAACGGAACGAGGAACACGACGGCCCACGTCGCGGAGATCTTGCCGAAGTGGTGATGCCAAAGCTTGGGAGCGACAAGCGGGAACACGGCAATCGACAGCAGAACGCCCGCGAACGGCATGGCCCACCATGCGGAGAGCGAAGCGCCGTCGAGACTCGCAGCCGATGCCGCAAGCGGCCAGCATGACAGCACGAACAACAACGCGACGCCGCCCATTTGAGAACATGCGCGAGAACACGCACGCTCAACACGTCCCTGCAACGACACAGCGTTACGCGCCACGCACGACGATCGCATGCACGCGATAAGGACCGTGCGCGCCCAGCACGATGGTTTGTTCGATATCGCCCGTACGCGACGGGCCTGAGACGAAGTTGACGGCGCGCGGCAGTTCGCCGCGTTCGCTGCGGATCAGGTTGAACGCTTCCTCATGACCGGCGACGATGCGCGAGGCCGGCACGATCGCGATATGCGTCTCCGGCAGCAAGCCCGCCGACGCATACGTCTCTGGTCCGGACAGCAGCACCAGCGTGCCCGTTTCAGCCGTCGCGCAGAAGCAGCCCGTGATGCCGACGCGGTCTTCGTCGCGCGGTTTGCGAAACTCGACGTCGATGCCTGAGCCACCCCAAGGCAGCGCTTCGAGCGTCTGCCATGCGATGGCCTGAGTCGGAAGATTCAGTTCGGAAAGGTAACGGTGCGCGGCAGCGGGCGCGTCGGCAAGCGACTCGACGGTATCGACCGTGGTCGCCATCTTCTTTGCCTGCTCGATGAAATGCGCGACGAGATCGGCCGGCATGGGCGGACGCGGACCTTGCGGATGGCTTGCGAGATACGCCTGCGCCGCCTCGCGTTCGGACGCGGCCGGCTCGGGCTCGCGCCCTTGCCCCGCGCGGATGCGCGCCAGGATGTTGCGGCGGGCCGTCGATGTATCCATGTGCAATATCCTCGTGCCGGTGGTCGTGCTGAACGTGGGACATACGCGTGCGAAATGCGCCTGCTCATTGCGCACATTGACGGTCGAATTATACCGGCCGCCCTTCATGCCAACACCTGGCCGAACGGCATATAGCGACACGTGTGCAAAGCGCCGACAATGCCCTCACATGCTCTCCGGCTGCAACGCCAAAGCGCGGCCGCGCGTCACTTGCCCGAGGCTTCTTCCTCAGGCTGTTCGATGCCGAACACCTGGCGCAGATAGGCAAGGTACGCCTTGTCTTCGCACATGTTCTTGCCCGGCGAATCGGACAGCTTCGCGACGGGCTGGCCATTGCACTTGACCATCTTGATGACGATCTGCAACGGGTTGTAGCCGAGGTCGTTCGTGAGGTTCGTGCCGACGCCGAACGCGAGCTTGCAGCGGCCCCGGAAGCGCTCGTACAGCTGCAGCACCTTCGGGATGTCGAGCGCGTCGGAGAAAACGAGCACTTTCGTGCGCGGGTCGCAGCGGTTCGCTTCGTAGTGCGCGAGAAGACGTTCGCCCCAGTCGAACGGGTCGCCGGAATCATGGCGCGCGCCGTCGAAGAGCTTGCAGAAGTACATGTCGAAATCACGGAGGAATGCCTGCATGCCGTACACGTCCGACAACGCGATACCCAGGTCACCGCGATACTCCTTCGCCCACATTTCGAAGCCGAAGATCTGCGAGTCGCGCAGACGCGGGCCGAGCGCCTGGCACGCCTGCAGATATTCGTGCGCCATCGTGCCGAGGGGCGTCAGGCCATGCTTCATCGCGTAGAACACGTTGCTCGTACCCGTGAACTGGTCGCGCAGGCCGTCCTTGAGCGTGAGAATCACCTCTTCGTGCCAACGTCCGGAGAAGCGGCGACGCGTGCCGTAGTCGGCGATCTTGCAGTCGGCGAACTCGGGGCGCGCGCCGAGCAGCTGGATCTTGTCGCGCAGGCGCTCACGTCCTTCGCTGTAATCGGGCTGCTGCTGCGTGTTGCGGAAATACACTTCGTTGACGATGGCAAGCACGGGGATTTCGAACAGGATCGTGTGCAGCCACGGTCCCTTGATGTCGATTTCGATCTCCCCGTTACCCTTCGCCGAAGGCGTGATCGAGATGTACTTTTCGTTCAGATGGAAGAGCGCGAGGAAGTCGATGAAGTCGCCCTTGATGAAGCGCATCCGGCGCAGATAGTCGAGATCGCCTTCGCTGAAGCGCAGCTTGCAGAGCTTATGCACTTCGCTGCGAATCTCGTCGATGTACGGCACGAGGTTGACGTTCGGCGTGCGGCAGCGGAACTTGTATTCGACGTTGGCAGCCGGGAAATAATGCAGCACCACCTGCATCATCGTGAACTTGTACAGGTCAGTGTCGAGCAGCGAAGAAATGATCATGATCTTGCAAACCGGGACTGCATGAAATCGGAAGACGTCAGGCCTCGTGCGCCCTCGCCCTTTCGTGTTCGCCGTATGCGCCATGTTCACATGCGCGCTTCGGGCTTCGCGCAGAACCGCTCAACACGGGTCCCGCGAAGATGCTGTCGCATGTTACCCGAATGCGCGCCGGCGGTTGTTTGAATGCGTCAAGGCCGGCGGGCGCCCGCGGCGCAAACCGCTCGCCATAAACTAATCACCAAACGATATAAAAGGCTTGGGACGATGGCGTATGCACTACTTGACGTTACGCTACAATACCGCTTTTGGCGTCTCGCCATCCCCCATTACCTAAAAGATATCGTTTGCAGGAGTTGCCTGAATGACTCACGTTGTGACCGAAAGCTGCATCAAGTGCCGCTATACCGACTGCGTCGATGTGTGCCCGGTGGACTGCTTTCGCGAAGGTCCCAACTTCCTCGCGATCGACCCGGATGAATGCATCGACTGCGCGGTGTGCGTTGCGGAATGCCCGGTGAACGCCATCTATGCCGAGGAAGACGTGCCCGGCGACCAGCAGCACTTCACGGAGCTCAACGCCGAGCTCGCGAAGGCATGGCCGAGCATCACCAAGACCAAGGCGCCGCTGGCCGAAGCCGACGAATTCAAGGACGTGAAGGAAAAACTGGCGCTGCTCGAGCGTTGAGCGCTGCAAGCTGTCGCCCTGGCGCGAATCAGTCGAATTAAATTGAGATGATTCGAGGGTATTGACAGCTTCTGCAACACCTCCTACAATTCCGCTTCTCTGCTTTTGTTGTTCCCCGATAGCTCAGTCGGTAGAGCGCCGGACTGTTAATCCGTAGGTCCCTGGTTCGAGCCCAGGTCGGGGAGCCAAAGAATTGCAAGAGCCCGTTAACCACAGCGGGCTTTTTTATGTAACGACAAGTTGTATTGCTGTTCCCCGATAGCTCAGTCGGTAGAGCGCCGGACTGTTAATCCGTAGGTCCCTGGTTCGAGCCCAGGTCGGGGAGCCAAAATTCGAAGGCCCGCATTCGTGCGGGCCTTTTCTTTTTCTGCCGCCGCTTATCGGCACGCGGCTTCATCGACCGTCGACCGAAGAGAAGCGCCGCAAGCGTATCGCACGTTAGCAGCCGGCGCGGGCAACCAGGTTACGATGGCGTTCTGACTGGCAACCGTCTGCCCGTCCTGTTCTTCAAACGCCCATTCTTCCGGTCACCTGATGAAACTCGCCCTGCCCTGTGCGTGCATCGCGCGCGTCGCCGCCTTCCTCGCCGCTTCGGCAGCGCTCGCCTGCGCGCCGCTCGCGCAGGCCGAGGAAGTCGCCAGCGTCAACACGAACTTTCATATCACTGGCTCGGATCGCGTGGTCGTCGAAGCGTACGACGATCCCGCCGTGCAGGGCGTCACCTGCTACGTGTCGCGGGCGCGCACGGGCGGCATCAAGGGTACGCTCGGGATCGCCGAAGATCCGACCGAGGCGTCGATCGCGTGCCGCCAGGTCGCGGCCATCAAGATTCCCGAGCCGCTGCGCCAGCAGTCCGACGTATTCACGGAACGGATGTCGCTGATCTTCAAGACGCTGCACGTGGTACGCGTCGTCGATTCGAAGCGCAATACGCTCGTGTACCTGACCTACAGCGATCGCGTCGCGACGGGCAGCGCGAAGAACAGCGTCACGGCCGTGCCGATGCCCGCCGGCACGACGATTCCCGTTCGCTGAACGCGCTTCTGAGCAGGCCGAGGCAAACAAGCCGAACAAGGCGCGCTAAACTGACCGGTCCACCCGGACTTCGCTCATGACTTCGACCCGCTTCCGCGATAACGCCCGTTACTGGCGCACGCCGCTTCTGCCCGGCGCGGATCTGCTCACGGCCGAATATCACGATCACGAGTTCACGCCGCACTGGCACGACGCGTATACGATTCCCGTGATCGAGGCGGGCGCGGAAACGTATCGGTATCAGGGCTCGCGCCACGTCGCCGAGGCAGGCAGCGTGCCCATCATCAATCCCGGCGAAGTGCATACCGGCTCGCGCGCCATGGACGAAGGCTGGCGCTACCGCGTGATGTACGCGCCCGTCGATTTCATTCACGCGCTCGCCGAAGACATCGCGGGCCGCGCGCAGCCGCTGCCGTGGTTCGACGCAGACGTGATCCGCGATGCCGACCTTGCCGTGCGGCTGTCGCGCGCGCATCAGTTGCTGGAGGCGAACGGCGATCCGCTCGTCGCGGAAACGGCGATGCTCGACGCGCTGTCGACGCTGCTCGTGCGCTATGGCCGCACGCGTCCCGACACGCCGCAACTCGCCACCGACGATACGCGCGTGATCACGATGAAAGAGCAACTGGCCGGCGATCTGGCCGCGCCGCTCAAGCTCGCGGATCTCGCCGATACCGTCGGCCTGTCGCAGTTTCACGCCGCACGGCTTTTCACGCGCGCGACGGGATTGCCGCCGCACGCGTGGCGCAATCAGGTCCGTCTGCAGCGCTCGCTCGCGCCGTTGCGTGCGGGCGCGTCGGTGGCCGATGTGGCGGCGGCAGGCGGGTTCACCGATCAAAGCCACTTCACGCGGCATTTCCGGCGCATGTTCGGCGTGCCGCCGGGGCGCTGGCAATCGGCCTGAACGGGCCGCGCGCGAGCAACAGGGCACCGGGCGCGCGCCGCCGCAATCTCCCCGCATCAATAAAGCCCAAGGCGCAAGAACGTACAAGCCGCGGCGCCCTTCGCCCGGCTATCCTCGGCCTCATCGAGGAGAAAAGATTGACTCACCCTGCACAACCCGCTCACCGTCTCAAGGAGCTCACGGCCGGCGCACGCGACACGCTCCCAATGATCATCGGCGCTTCGCCGTTCGGTGTGATCTACGGCACGCTCGTCGCGTCCGGTCCGCTGCACCTGTGGCACGGCCAGCTGATGTCGCTGGTCGTGTTTGCCGGATCGGCCCAATTCATCGCGCTCGGCCTGATTGCGGGCCACGCGAGCTATGCCGTCATCTGGGCGACGACTTTCGTCGTCAATGTCCGTCACGTGCTCTACAGCGCGACGCTCGCGCCGTACGTATCGCACCTGCCGTCGCGCTGGCGCTGGGCGCTCGGCGGCCTGCTCACCGACGAAGTGTTCGCCGTCGCATGGGCGCACTACCGGCTGCATCCGCCGGGTTCCGTCGGACCGTACTACTTTCTCGGCTCGGGCCTGTCGATGTACCTCAACTGGCAGGTCTGGACGCTGATCGGCCTGCTGTTCGGCGCGGCCTTCCCCGGCCTGCAATCGCTGGGGCTCGACTTCGCGATGGCCGCGACCTTCATCGCGATCGTCGTGCCGCAGCTCGTCGCCGTGCGCTATCTGGCGGCGGCGGCCACGGCCGGCGCGCTGGCGTTCTTCTGGCAAGACTGGCCGTACAAGCTCGGCCTGCTGGGCGCCGTGTTCGTCGGCGTGACGGTCGGCGTGCTGCTGTCCTTGCCGGCGTTCCAGCGCACCCGCGCAGCGGAGGCATCGCGATGAACTACGTGCTCCTGATTCTCGGCATGGCCGTCATCACGTGGCTGATCCGCGCCGCCGTGTTCGTGCTCGGCGACCGCATCGTGTTTCCGCCGCTTGTGCGCACGGCGCTCGGCTTCGTGCCCGTCACCGTGCTGACGGCGATCATCGTGCCGATGACCGTGTCGCCGCACGGCACGGACGCCGAACTCACGTGGCGCAACCCGCAGCTAGTCGGCGCGCTGGCCGCCGTTGCCGTCAGCGCCCTCACGCGCCGGCCGCTGCTCACCATCGCCGTCGGCCTCGCCGTGTTCTTTCTCTGGCAAGGCGTCGTGCTGAAGTAACGCCGGGCCCATGCCCTCGCGCGCCGTTCGACCGGACGGCGCGCCGCCCTCAAGTTCCCTTTCAATCCGCCGATAAACACTCGTGGTCCGTGAACCCGGCAGCGTCTATCGACGGCATGCCGGCAAGCCGGACAGAACCGCGCCGGATATCGGTGCCGCCAGCGCACGGGGATGCACGGCACGAGGCGAATGCCTCGACGGTGTCGCGCGGTCGACGAAACGGGATAAGACATGGGTCAGATTACCCTTAACATCAAGGACGAAACGCTCGCATCCTTGCGAAAGGATTTCGAGGCGTTCGTGCGGGTCTCAGTGAAACTGGACCCTCAGTTCGCGACGCCGTCGTTCGAGGATTTTCTGCGTGCAAAGCTCCTCGACAACATGGTGCCGCTGACGGAGCACGCCGTGCAGCGGATGCTGCAGGGCGGCCAGTACGCATGGGCGAAGCGCACGCTGGACAAGGAGTTTCCGGACGTCGTCGCGATTCTGATGAAGCAGGCGAACGAGTTCGGCTTCGGCTTTGCCGCGCGCACGGAATGGACGCCTGAGGAACTCGCGAAGCAGAGCCGCGAGTGGGCCGCGGCGATCGTCAAGGAAGCGGAAGGCGCGCCTTCGCTGGTGGACCCGCTCGCCGCGCAGATCAAGTCGGCGGCGCAGGATATCCAGACGCTCGAAGAAGTCATGCAGACGCCCGCGTGGCGTCTGGCGGAATCGTTGCGTCAGCGTGTGTACGAGGCGAAGGTCGCATGCGAAACCAGCGTGGGCAGCGCCGCGCGCGAAAAGCTCGGCGAATTGCGCGGCCTGTTGCGCCTGGGCATTTCGCACGGCTCGTTCCAGAAGCAGGAAGCGCAGCAGATCATGGAGTATCTGCGGCTCCTGAAGCCGGAGATTTTCGTCGAAGAGCCGTATGACGTGTTCACGCGGCTCGCCGCCTGGCTGCGCAACTTCTTCATGCCGCCGCCGCGCCCGCAGCAGCAGCAACGGCAGTCGCGCTAAACCTCGTCCCGCGACACAGCGCGTCGAACCGGACGCCGACACATCGCGGCAAGCTCAGTCCCACATTTTTCTGAGCTTCGCCGCGATTTCTATTTTGGCTTGCGCGGCAGCGGCCAGCCCCGCTCGCGTCGGCGCCGACACAACGGGCGCGGGCGGCCACGCATGCGAATCGAACAGCGGCAGCAGATGCGCCGGAATGAAGCGTGTGCGCGACGCCCACACATGCCGGTCGGCGAGATGCGTCTGGTTATGCACGTAGAACCGCTGCGGCATCACGATATGCAGGTCCTCTTTCGCGCGCGTCATCGCCACGTATAGTAGACGCCGCTCCTCGTCGATTTCCTCCTCGCTGCCCGTGCCGAGATCGGACGGAATGCAGCCGTCGACGCCGTTGAGCACGAACACGTTGCGCCACTCCTGCCCTTTCGCCGAATGGATCGTCGACAGGATCAGATAGTCTTCGTCGATCAGCGGGACGCCGGATTCGTCGCTGGTCGCGTCGGGCGGATCGAGCGTCAGTTCCGTCAGGAAGCGCTCGCGCGACGCGTACGTGCCCGCGATGCTCTCCATCTGCGCAAGATCGGCCTGGCGAATCGACGCGTCCTCGTGATTGCGCTCGAGATGCGGCTCATACCAGCGCCGCACCATTTCGAACTCGGCCGGCCAGGGCGTCTGCCGTCCGCATGCGGACGCCATCATCGCCACGAACGGATGCCAGTCTTCGAGCGCGCGCGCCGGCGGCGCGAAGGCGGCAAGCGCATGCGCCGTGCAGCCCGCAACTGTATGCGCGGCATCCGGCGCGCCGCCTGACTGTAGAGCGTCGGCCCGCGCGGCGATGTCGTCGAGCACGCGCGCGGCCGTCGCAGGGCCAACGCCCGGCAGCAACTGCACGACGCGAAAACCCGCGACGCGATCGCGCGGATTCTCCGCCCAGCGCAGCACGGCTAGCACGTCCTTCACATGGACGGAATCAAGAAACTTCAGGCCGCCGAACTTCACGAACGGAATATTGCGCCGCGTCAGCTCGATTTCGAGCGCGGCGCTGTGATGCGCGGCGCGGAACAGCACCGCCTGCGCCTTCAGCTTCATGCCCGCCTCGCGCGCGGCGAGCACCTGCTCGACGATGTAGCGCGCCTGGTCCGCGTCGTCGGCGACGGTGACGAGATGCGGGCGTTGCGCCGACGCTTTGTCGGTCCACAGGTTCTTCGTGTAACGCTCGGACGCAAGGCCGATCACCGCGTTCGATGCTTCGAGGATCGGCTGCGTCGAGCGATAGTTGCGCTCCAGTGTGACCTGCTTCGCGGGCGGATCGAAATGCGCCGGGAAGTCGAGGATGTTGCGCACGGTCGCGCCGCGAAACGAATAGATCGATTGCGCGTCGTCGCCGACCACGGTCAGCCCGCGCCCGTCGGGCTTCAGCGCGAGAAGGATCGACGCCTGCAGGCGGTTGGTGTCCTGATACTCGTCGACCAGCACATGATCGAAACGGCCGGACAAATCGGCGGCAATGTCGGGTTCGGCCGCCATGTGCGACCAGTAGAGCAGCAAGTCGTCGTAGTCGAGCACGCTTTGCTTCTGCTTCGCGTCGACATAGGCGGCAAACAGCATGCGCAGATCGGCTTCCCATTCACGGCACCACGGGAACGCGCTGTTGAGCACGTCGGCCAGCGACGCGCCCGTATTCACGACGCGCGAGTAAATCGCAAAACACGCCGATTTCGACGGAAAGCGCTTTTCCTTCGCGGACAAGCCGAGATCGTGACGCACGAGATTCATCAGGTCGGCGGAATCTTCGCGGTCGTTGATCGTGAAGGTCGGCGCGAGGCCGATCAGATCCGCGTACTCGCGCAACAGGCGCGCGCCGACGCCGTGGAACGTGCCCGACCACGTCAGCCCCTGCGCAAGCGCCGCGCGCGTGCCGAGTGCCGCGCCCGCGATGCGCGTGACACGCCGGGTCATTTCGAGCGCGGCGCGGCGCGAGAATGTCAGCAGCAGAATGCGGCGCGGATCGACGCCCTTGACGACCAGATTCGCGACGCGGTGCGCAAGCGTGTTCGTCTTGCCGGAGCCCGCGCCCGCGATAACCAGCAGCGCGCCGGACGGATGCGCGACGTCGTCGGCGCCGTATTCGACGGCTTCGCGCTGGGCGTCGTTGAGCTTCGCGAGCCAGTCGGTCGTGGCGGCGATGGCCGCCGCTGCGGGCGAATCCGTCGCGGCAGAGGATGACGAGGACGGAGAATCGGCGACGGAAAGCACGATTGGCGGGTCGGATAGTGAGGGCGACGCATACTGTATATCCATACAACCCACGCCGACAAGCGCCCCATTTTTCACGCGCTCGCGGCCAACAAAAAGCCCGGCGCGAGACCGGGCTTCGCCAGGCGGCGTGAACCCGCCACCCAGCACGTGTAGCAAAAGCACCGCTTACTGCGATTTTGCGTCCTTCACCTTCGCGTCAGCGTTCGCCTTGTCAGCGTCGGCCTGCGCGTCAGCCTTCTTCTTGTCGGCCTTAGCCTGCGCGACATCCGCCTTCTTGTTGGCCTTCGCCTGTTCCTTGGCGGCCTTGTTGTCGGCATGCGTCATCGGCTCGGTGGCGGGATCGTGCGTCGTCTGCGCGACCGCGAGCGTCGTCATGCTGCCGGCGATCAGGGCCGCGCACAGCGCGCTCATCGTCTTGCTAGTCTTTTTCATCTTGTCTCCCTCTTTCCAACCTCAAAAGCTTGCAGGCGGTCACAGCGCCTGTCGCGTCACAGGCGCCGGAAGCCACTCATCAGTTATGCGCTTCGCCCGATGCCGCCGCGCCGGTCGGCTGGCCCTGCATCTCGGCCTTCAGTTCGTTCGACGCAGCCGCCTTGTCGGCCTTCTTGTTGATCTTCGCGTTGCTGACCTGGTCCTTGTAGGCAGCCTTCGCGGCCTTCTGCTGATCCTTCATCTGCTGCTTCGACATCTTTTTCTGCGCGCTGTACTCGGCGTTCGCCTGAGCGTCCGCGTTGCGTTTCTGGACGAGCGGGTCGGTCGAGCCGGGTGCCGCCAGGTTCTGCGGCGCGGGCGTCGGCATCTGGACGCCTTGGGCGGCGGGTGCGGCGGCGGGCGCCTGCTGGACCTGAGCCTGGGTGGACAGGTCCGCGGAAGGCTGGGCCGCCGTCTGGGCGAATGCGGCAGTCGACGCCATCGCAGTGAGGGCGGTACCGATCAGGAGCGTACGGAGCTGGGTCATGGCAATCCTCTCTGAAGTTTGTCGATATCGGCACGCGGGCGGTGCGGTCGGCTTGAATCGGCCGATGCCGTGCCTGCGTTTTCAGCCTGCCGAAAAAATTCAGCAGGCCATTCCACAGACCGGGCTTTTGCGAGTGAAGTTCGCCATGAAAGACGTCTGTTACTCAACGTTTCATTTCCTGACAACTGAATAACATCTGCTTGCAAATGCTCCGGCGCGTAGCCATTCACTCGCACCCGGACGTCGGGCGCCGCGCGATGGCTTATCATGCGAGTCGCTTTTCAACGACCCTGCCGGCCACCTGTCGATCGCAACTGCCATGCCCAACCTCGATTTCACCCTGACCGGCGACTACGTCGAACTCCACAATCTGCTGAAGATTACGGGCCTTGCGGACAGCGGGGGATCGGCGAAAGTGATCGTTGCGTCGGGTGCCGTGACCGTCGACGGCCGGGTCGAAACGCGTAAAACGTGCAAAATCCGCGCGGGGCAGGTCGTGCTGCTAGGCGACACGCGGATCGCCGTCCACGAGGGCTGAAGTTCGACCGAGCCGCCCGGACTGTGCCGCAAGGCCGCGAGAGATGCGGCTGGCATCAGTCACCAGAATTTCGCCGCCGCAAACCCGCACCAAAAATGTGCCTGTTCATCGACAGCGCCGCGTTCCCGCAATAAGCTGTCCGTCTGGACAGAAAAACAAATGGCGCGCGGCACACTTGCCGAGCGCGTCGCCCTTTCGCGCAACAGCGCTTCGAACATGAATCCAACCGGAATGTCCCGCGCGCTCAGCGGGCCGCCCACTCTTTCGCGTCACGCCGCCGATACGGCGCGTCTCGCCGCCCCGCTTGCCATCGCGCAGCTGTCGCAGATGGCGATGAGCGTCACCGACACCGTGCTGCTCGGTTCGCTCGGCCCCGACGCGCTCGCGGCGGGCGGCCTCGGCGCGAATCTGTTCTTCGTCGTCGTGACGCTGTTGCAAGGCGTGTTGACGTCCGTCAGCGTGAGCGTGTCGCATGCGCGCGGCGCGCAGGCCGAAGATCGCGTGCCGCATATCTACTGGACGGGCTTTTTGCTGTCGTTGTTGCTGGCCGTGCCGGCGTTCGTGCTGCTGTCGTTCGCGGCGCCCATCATGATGGCGTTCGGCGAGCCGGCGCTGCTCGCGCACAACGTCGGCGAATACTGCGCGGCGCTGCGCTGGGGCGCGCCTGCCAGCCTGATCGGGATTGGCCTGATGCGCTCGTTCCTGCCGGCGATCGGCGCGGCGCGACGGCTGCTATGGGTGTCGATTGGCGGCGTGTTCGTCAACGGGTTCCTGAACTATGGGTTGATCCATGGCGCGTACGGCTTGCCACGAATCGGGTTCCTCGGGTCGGCCGTCGCGACGACGATCACCGTCTGGCTCACGGCGCTCACGCTGATGGGTCTTTTGCATCTGCGGCCGCGCTTCCGGCATTTCGTCACGGCCACGCGGCCGAACGTGCCGTTGATGGGCGAGTTGTTCGGTATCGGCTGGCCGGTGGCGATCACTTATGGCGTCGAATCGATGCTGTTTCTTGCCACGGGGCTGATGGTTGGGCTGCTTGGCGAATCGCAGCTGGCGGCGCATCAGATCGCGTTGAATGTGGCATCGGTGGCGTTTATGGTGCCGCTTGCGATTGGTCAGGCGGCGAACGTGCGCGTCGGGTTCTGGTCAGGTGCGGGGCAGCCGCTGGCCGCGCGGCATGCGGGGTTCGTCGCGCTGGGGCTGGGGGTCGGGTTTATGTGTCTGTCGGGGCTGTTTTTGATTACGGCGCCGCGGTTCATTGTCGGGCTGTATTTGCATCTCGATGATCCCGCTAATGCGCCGACTGTGGCGCTGGCCAGTTCGTTGCTGGGCGTGGCGGCGATTTTTCAGATCGTCGATGGAATGCAGACGGTTGGGTCTGGGTGCTTGCGTGGGCTGAAGGACACGCGGGTTCCGATGATTGCTGCTGCGTTTGGGTATTGGGGGATTGGGTTTCCGACTGGCTATACGCTCGCATTTCATTTTGGGCTCGGAGCGCGGGGGTTATGGTGGGGGCTCGCTGCTGGGCTCGCGAGTGTCGCGGTGTTGATGACGTTGCGGTTTCATCGCAAGAGTTTGCGGAGTGTGGGGGTGGGCGGCGTTGCCGCAGGGGAGTGATTTTTTTGGCTTCGCGGCGCGGGTGGTTTGGTTTGCTTGTGTTTGCGCTGGCATCCGCGCCATGCCTTCGCGCTTCAAGCGTCGCCCCTGTGCGGGGCGGCACCTACTTTTCTTTGCCGCCGCAAAGAAAAGTAGGCAAAAGAAAGCGGCTAACACCGCCAGCAGTTGTGTTTTGCCTGAGGGCCCCCAAAGGTTCCTACGCTTCACACGGCAATCACGTCATTCATGCTCGTTGCCAGCGCTCTTGCGGTACGCCTCACCCGCTTCACGCAACCGCAATCCAGCATGCCGCGCCAGATAGTCCACGGCCGCCCAGGTGGCAAACTGTGTGTCGGCCCCTTGTGCTCCACACGCATCACTTCGGACCGATAGCGCACGCCTCGATGTAAGAGCGCCGAGTTATACGACGCGACAACCTACACACAGTTTGCCACCTAGGCGGCACATGCCATTCGCTGCCGCTGGCCCGAGTACGGGCATTCGAAGCGGGTGAGGCGTTCATTCGAAGCGTTAACAACATGCGCTGAACGGAGACGCCGCCGTATGAAGCGTAAGAGCCGTTGGGGGCCCTCAGGCAAATACTAGAACTGGCGGTGTTAGCCGCTTTCTTTTGCCTACTTTTCTTTGCGGCGGCAAAGAAAAGTAGGTGCCGCCCCGCACAGGGGCGACGCGTGAAGCGCGAAGGCAAAGCGCGAATGCCAGCGCAAAAGCAAAAAACCCAAACCAGAAACGCCTCGACCGCGACAGGTAAAATGCCCGCCGCATCCAGGCGAAAAACAAACCCCAAGGACCACATCAATGCTTGCCCGCATCACCCGTCTTTTCCCGCTGTGGGCCGTATTGGCCTCAGTAACCGCGTACTTCTCGCCGTCTTCCGTAACCGGCATCGCCCCTCACGTCACCACGCTCCTCACGATCATCATGCTGTCGATGGGCGTCACGCTGTCCATCAACGATTTCCGCCGCGTCTTCACGCGCCCCGCCCCCGTCGTCGCGGGCATCGTGCTGCATTACCTCGTGATGCCACTAGCCGCGTGGGTGATAGCAAAAGCGCTGCACATGCCGCCCGACCTGACAGCGGGCATGGTGCTGGTAGGCAGCGTCGCAAGCGGCACAGCATCGAACGTAATGATCTATCTCGCGCGCGGCGACGTCGCGCTGTCCGTCACGATCAGCGCACTGTCGACCCTCGTCGGCGTGTTCGCGACGCCGCTGCTCACTCGCCTGTATGTCGACGCCTCGATCGCCGTCGACGTGCATGGCATGCTCATGAGCATCCTGCAAATCGTCGCACTGCCGATCGTCGTCGGCCTCGTCGTCAATCATCTCGCTGGCAAGCTCGTGCGCAAGATCGAACCCGTGCTGCCGCTGGTCTCGATGGTCTCGATCCTGCTGATCATCGCAGCCGTAGTAGGTGGCACGCAGAAAAGCATTGCGTCCGTCGGGCTCGTCGTCGCGCTGGGCGTGGTGCTGCACAACGGCATCGGCCTGCTCGGCGGCTATTGGGGCGGACGTCTGCTCGGCTTCGATGAGGCCGTCTGCCGCACGCTCGCGATCGAAGTCGGCATGCAGAACTCGGGCCTCGCCGCGACACTCGGCAAGCTCTACTTCACGCCGATCGCCGCGCTGCCGGGTGCGCTGTTCTCCGTGTGGCACAACCTGTCGGGCTCGATGCTCGCAGGCTACTGGGCCGGCCGCCCGGCCAAAGGCTCGACCGCCGATCAGGACGCAAACGCGCTTGCCCGCGAACGCGTCTAAAGCCTGTCTAACGCTTCCCTTTCCGTTTCTTCCTGACACGCGGGCGCGCTTTTCACGCCGCGCCGCGTGTCACGGCCGCATTTCCCCGCCAGAAGCCGTCCCCGCTCATCGAATCCAGGCACGCGCGTTGCAGAGCCAGATTGCGTCGCTATCCGACCCGCATTAACGATTGCCCGTAGAATGGTCCGGTCGATGGACGACGCCACGACGACCATCCGTGCCGCTCAAGTGGAGGAACAAGCGTGTCGGCTCATAACACGAACGGCGCCACCGCATCGCAGCATCAGCATGAACAACGCAGCACCCGCATCTCGCGTCACGCGCCATGCCCAATGTTGATGCGCGCGTTCGCGCTCATCGTGTCGGCGATGCTGCTGGCGGCATGCGCGACGCGCCCCCCTGCCACCGCGTTCGACCGCCCCGTCACGCACGCGCTCCCCGCCACCGACACCACGCCGCTCGCCACCGCGCTCGCCGCGCCCGAGCGCGCACATCCGGACCAGTCGGGCTTTCGCGTGCTGTCGGACGGCACGGAAGCGCTGCAGATGCGCATTGCGCTGGCGCGCGCGGCGACGAAGACCCTCGACATGCAGTACTACATCGCCGAGGAAGACACGACAGGCAAGCTGCTGCTAGCGGCCGCCCTGTACGCGGCCGATCACGGCGTGCGCGTGCGGATGCTGGTCGACGATCTGAACTTCAAGGACATCGACCGCGTGATGGCCGCGCTGAACTCGCACGACAAGATCGAGATCCGCGTGTTCAACCCGTTCGGCAGTTCGGAAACGAGCTTCTATCAGCGCAGCCAGAACTTCTTCACGCAGATCGGCGCGTTCACGCGGCGCATGCACAACAAGGCGATGATCGCGGATAACCAGATCGCGATCGTCGGCGGCCGTAATCTCGGCGACGAATACTTCAGCGCGAGCCCGACGCTGCAGTTCCGCGATATCGACGTGCTCGCGGCTGGCCCGATCACTTCCGACATTTCCGCAAGCTTCGACGCGTACTGGAACGACAGCAACGCGTACCCGTTACGTGCGCTGAACAAACAGAAGTTCGATCCGCACGAACTCGACGACATGCGCGACGAACTGCGCGCGCACTGGCGCAAGAACGCCGACCCGTACAACGCGAAGCCGCTGAACGCGACGCCGCTCGCCGCGCAGATCGCGAAAGAGGAACTGGGCCTCGTGTGGGCGAGCGCCGAGTTCAAGGTCGATTCGCCCGAAAAAATGAAGCTGCCCGCCGATCAGTACAAGAGTCCGCCGATGCAACGGCTCGTCGAACTGATGCACGGCGCACAGCAGGAATTCCTCATCACGTCGCCCTATTTCGTGCCGCACCAGGCGGGCGTCGATGCGCTCGGCCAGCTCGTGAAGCGCGGCGTGGCCGTCAAGGTGCTGACCAATTCGCTCGCCGCGACGGACGCCGTCGCCGTGCAGGCAGGCTACGGCCCGTATCGCGTGCCGCTGCTCGAACGCGGCGTGCAACTCTATGAATTCAAGCCCACGCCCGGCGACGCGGCGCCGAGGGCAGGCCTGTTCGGCTCGCAATCGAAAGCGAGTCTGCACGCGAAAACCTATGTGATCGACCGCAAGACGCTCGTGATCGGTTCGATGAATCTCGATCCGCGCTCCGCACACCTGAACACGGAGCTTGCGCTCGTGATCCACAGCGCACCGCTCGCCGACCAGGTCGCCAGACTGTTCGATCAGGCAACGGCGCCCGCCGTCAGCTATCACGTGACGCTCGCGACGCCGTCCGAGCTGGCCGTGCTGCGCTACTCCGCGACGCCGCAGGCGAAGCTCGTCTGGACCGACGAGGAAAACGGCCAGCTGCGCCACTACAACCTCGATCCCGGCGCGGGCTTTTACCGTAACGCGCTGACGGGTCTATTCTTGTTGCTGCCAGTCGACGAGCAGTTATAACGGCGCAGTCTCACGTGCAGACAGATTGCAAACTGAGTGCAGAGTGCGCCACTTTCCCGGAAGCCTTCCGATCACCTAGTCAAGCGGAGTAGAACATGACCGAAGATGTACGCATGGAACGCGATACGTTCGGCGAAATCGCCGTGCCGAACGCGAAATTGTGGGGGGCGCAAACGCAGCGTTCGCTGCAGAACTTCAAGATCTCGACGGAAAAGCAGTCGCCCGAACTGGTCACCGCGCTCGCCATCATCAAGCGAGCCGCCGCCGAAGTGAACCTGAGCCTGGGTGTGCTCGACGCGACCAAGGCGAAGGCGATCATGGCCGCCGCCGACGAGATCATCGAAGGCAAGCATCCCGACGAATTTCCGCTCGCGGTCTGGCAGACGGGCTCCGGCACGCAGACCAACATGAACCTCAACGAGGTGATCGCCAACCGCGCGAGCGAGCTGATGGGCGGCGAGCGCGGCGAAGCGCGCCTGGTGCATCCGAACGACGACGTGAATCGCGGGCAATCGTCGAACGACGTGTTCCCGACAGCGATGCACGTGGCGGCGGCCGTTGGCATCGTGAAGCATCTGCAGCCGGCGCTGAAGGCGCTGCGCGAGACGCTCGATAAAAAGTCGAAGGCATTCGCCGATATCGTGAAGATCGGCCGCACGCACTTGCAGGACGCGACGCCGCTCACGCTCGGCCAGGAATTCTCCGGCTATGTCGCGCAGCTCGATCACGGCGCGAAGCATGTCGAATCGGCGCTGGCGCATCTGTATGAACTGGCGCAAGGTGGCACGGCCGTCGGCACGGGGCTCAACGCGCATCCGAAGTTCGCCGACGAAGTGGCCGCTGCGATCGGCCGTCTGACGGGCCTGCCCTTCGTGTCCGCGCCGAACAAGTTCGAAGTGATGGCAGCCGCCGACGCGCTGGTGTTCGCGCACGGCGCGTTGAAGACACTCGCGGCGAGCATGATGAAGATCGCCAACGACGTCCGCTGGCTGGCGAGCGGTCCGCGCTGCGGCCTCGGCGAGCTGTCGATTCCCGAAAACGAGCCAGGCAGCTCGATCATGCCGGGCAAGGTGAACCCGACGCAATCCGAAGCGGTGACGATGCTGTGCTGTCAGGTGTTCGGCAACGACGTGGCCGTCAACATCGGTGGCGCGAGCGGCAACTTCGAATTGAACGTGTTCCGGCCGATGATCGCGCACAACGTGCTGCAGTCGGTGCGCCTGCTCGCCGACGGCATGCACAGCTTCAACGACAACTGCGCAGTCGGCATCGAGCCGAACCGCGAGCGTGTCGATCAGCTGCTCAATGAATCGCTGATGCTCGTGACGGCGCTCAATCCGCACATCGGCTACGACAAGGCCGCGAAGATCGCCAAGAAGGCGCACAAGGAAGGCACGACGCTGAAGGCCTCGGCGCTGGCGCTCGGCTATGTGACGGAACAGCAGTTCGACGAATGGGTGCGTCCGCACGACATGGTCGGCAACGCAAAGCCCTAAAACCCTTCCCTCCCGCGAGGCTCTCTTTGCGAGCGTGCAGAGAGCCTCGGCGTGCAGGCTTGCTTTACACCTTGCCCTGTGCGACTTCCTCGGGCTTCAGGTCGACGATCGCATCGAGCGCGGCCTTCACGTCCATCGCGTACTTCGCGAGCGCCTTGTGTTCTTCCGTTTGCGGCTCGAACGACGGCACGGGCACGGGGCTGCCGTTCTCGTTGACGGCGACCATCACGACGAGGCAGTCGGTGGTTTGCAGCAGTTCGCCGCCTTTCGGATCGCCGGCATAGACGGACACATGGATGTGCATGCTGGTCCGCCCCGTCGCGACGACGCGTGCGCGCAGTTCGACCAGATTGCCGACGTGAATCGGCCGGCGAAAACGGATATTGCCGACGCTGACCGTCACGCAGTAGCGGCTCGACCAGACGGCCGCGCACGCGTACGCGGTTTCGTCGATCCATTTCATCAGCGCGCCGCCATGCACCTTGCCGCCGAAATTGACCGAGGTCGGTTCGGCGAGGAAGCGGAACGTGGTTTCTGAACGATCCAGCGGCGCAGCGGTTGGCGTGCTCATCTTGACTCCGGTCAAACAAATCGAAAGGAGCCGATTATACGAGCGCAATAAGGCGGCCGCTGTGCTATCGGGCTTTGAGCCACATTTGACGCGCGCGAGATGTCGTGAAGCGACGCCCGAGCGGCTTTAGATTCAGCGCAGCGCGGACGCAAAGCGCTCGCGGTAATCCAGCGGCAACACGCCGAAGCTGCGCATGAACGCGCGCCGCAAGTTCTGCTCGCTGCCGAAGCCGCAATCGAGCGCAATCCGCTTCAACGGGCGGCGCGACTCGGCCAGCGCCCGCGAGGCCGCCTCCAGCCGCATCGCCGACACGGTCTTCGCGGGAGTACGGCCCACTTCGTCAACGTAGCGGCGCGCGAACGTGCGCGGACTCATGCTCGCTTCTTCGGCAAGCCGCTCGACGGACAGGTCGCCGTTCAGGTTCGACGCCATCCAGCCGTGCAGGCCGTCGAACGCACCGCCCGCCGATGCCTGCGCCGCGAGCGCCGCGCTGAATTGCGACTGCCCGCCCGGCCGCTTGACGAACACGACGAGCCGCCGCGCGACCTGCATCGCGACGGGATGCCCGTAATCCTCCTGGATCAGCGCGAGCGCGAGATCGATGCCCGCCGTCACGCCCGCCGACGTCCAAACGGCGCGCGAATCGTCCTCCACACCGACGCCGTTCATGGGCTCGCGGATAAAGATCGGCTCGGCATCCACATGCACGCGCGGGAAACGCTCGGCAAGGCGATGCGCGTCGCGCCAGTGCGTCGTCGCGCGACGTCCGTCGAGCACGCCCGCCGCCGCCAGATAAAACGCGCCCGTGCATACCGAACAGACGCGCCGAACGTGCGGCGCGCGCCGCGCGATCCAGTCGATCAAAGCGGGCTGCAGCGTGCGCGGATCGTCGACGGGGATGCCGGGGACGATCAGCGTGTCGATCGGCTCGTCGTCGAGTGCATCGAGACGCTGCGTGACAACGGGCAGGCCGGGAAACGTGTCGAGCACGCCGCCGTCAATCGACGCTACCGTCGTTCGATATGCAACGGGTGAAACACGTTCGCCAGATACCGGCGACACGCGGCGCGCGTCCCGCATGGTCAGCTCGGCGCGATGAAACGCTTCGAGCGGACCACATGCGTCGAGCAGTACGAGTTCGGGCGCGACGGCGAACACTATGTGGCGAACCTGCGGCGCGGGCGTGTCGAAGGTGTAGTCGGAAGCGTGGGACATCAATGGATCCTTAAACGGCATGGCTGGACCGTTCACATGCCCGATGCCGCAACCACGCGTCTGCGCGACCACGCAAACGCGATCGTTGCCAGCGCGGCGAGCACGAGGAACGGAAAAATCGCCACGTTGATCGCGGCCCAACCGAGATGCGCGAGCATCTGCCCCGCGCACAGCGAGCCGAGCGCGGAGAACGCAAAGGTGGTGAATTCGCTCGTCGCCTGCGTCTTCGCGCGCTCGGACGGCCGGTACGATTGCGCGAGCAGCGTCGTGCCGCCGACGAACATCAGGTTCCAGCCGACGCCGAGACACGCGAGCGCCGCATAGAAATGCGGCAGGTCGGTCGAGCGCAGCGCGAGCACGCCGCACAGCGCCGACAGCACGATGCCCGCGCCGATCACGCGCAGCACGCCGAACCGCGCGATCAGACGCGCCGAGAAAAACGACGGCGCGAACATGCCGACCAGATGCCACTGGATGATCTGCGCGCCATCGCCGATAGAGTGCCCGCACGCGACGGCGGCGATCGGCGTCGCCGTCATCACGAACATCATCACGGCGTAACCGAGCGCATTGTTCGCGAGCGCGGCCACGAAGATCGGCTGCCGGACGATCGCGCGCCAGGGCCGCGCGGGTTCTCGGTGCGCGGCGGCGTCCATGTGCGGCGCGGCATCGCGGTAGAGGCTCGCCAGCAGCGCCATCGACAGCAGGCCGAGACCCGTCACGAGCGCATAAGAACCGGCGAACGCGACGGGCGCGAGCCAGTCCTTGCTCCAGGCCGCCAGCGCCGGGCCGAGCACGGCTGCAACGACGCCGCCCGTCAGAACCGTCGAGATCGCGCGGCTCTTGGCATCGGCGGGAACGGCGTCGGCGGCGGCGAGCCGGTAGTACTGCGCGAAGGCCTGAAACACGCCGACGGTCGCCGTGCCCGCGCAAAACGCCCAGAAGCTCTGCTGAAAAATCGCGTACACGGAGATCGCGCCGCCCGCCGCGCCGATGGCCGCGCCGAGCAGGAAGCCCGCGCGACGGCCGATCCGCGCCATCAGGAACGACGCAAAAACCGTCGTCAGCGCGGCGGCGACGGTGATCAGCGAAAACGGCAGCGTGGCGAGCGACTTGTCGGCGGCGAGCGTGTAGCCGACGAGACCCGTGAGCGTCAGATCGATCGATACCGACGATGTGTAGAGCGCCTGACAGACGGCGAGCACGCGCGCGGCGCGCCGGCCGTGCGGATCGGCGTGGCCCGGCACGTCGCTGCGGACGGCGGAAGCGGTGGAAGGAGACGGCGGCATCGGTGGCCTCGAGGCTGGGTGACGATGTCGGCATCGTCACATCGATCGCACTGGCAGAAAGGCCAATGATGCATCAATTTCTGCCAGATGCGCACACGCGATTCGCGCGGATACGCCGGGTGCCGCGCGCGTATCACTTGCGGAAGGTGACACCTTCGTCGATCGTGCCGTACATCGTGATGCTGCCCGACCCGGCCGACGACGAGCCCGAGCCGCCCTGCGCACACGCGCTGCAAAGGACGACGGCGATGACCACGGCAAACAGGATTTTCATAACTGCGTTGTTTCGCTAACGGAAGGATGCCCTTTTGATTCTAGCCTGGCGGCTTTGACGACCGCAGATTGCCTCGCCCCGCGGCGCACGCGAGAATGCATCCGACGCTTCACGACAACCTGAAACATCGAATGCACGATGCGCCTAGAGTGGAGCCATGACAAGCGAACCCGGAAACAGGAGACCCTGATGGCCGCCGCACTTCACTCCGAACCGAATCACTTTCCCGGCCTGAGCCGCATCGGCGCGCTGCTCGCCGATCCTGGCCGCGCCGCGATGCTGTGGGCGCTGATGGACGGCACCGCGCGTCCCGCGGGCGAACTGACGCTGATCGCGGGCCTGTCGCCTTCGGCGGCGAGCGCCCATCTCGCGCGGCTGACGGACGGCGGGCTGCTCGCGCTCGAAGTGCGTGGCCGGCATCGCTATTTCCGGATCGCGTCGGCGGAAATCGCGTCGACCATCGAGGCGCTCGCCAACGTCGCGCAAGCCACGGCCCCGCAACGCGCCGTACCGCGCCCCGCGCGCACCGTGCCCGTCGACATGCGCTACGCGCGCACCTGTTACGACCACATGGCGGGCGAAGTGGCCGTGCGGGTCTACGAGCGGCTCATCGACGGCGGCCTGTTGACGGTCCATGGAGACGCGCTCGAAGCGACGTCTGACGGCAAAGCGCTGCTCGCGCAATGGGGCATCGACGTGTCGCAGCAACGTGGACGCCGCCGGCGCTTCGCCTGCACCTGCCCGGACTGGAGCGAGCGCCGCCCGCATCTCGGCGGCGCGCTTGGCGCGGCGCTGCTCGACTCGTGGTCGTCGCAGGGCTGGGTCGAGCGTACTGACCGGCCGCGTATCCTGCGCGTGACGCCCGTCGGCCATCGTCAGTTCGACGCCTTTCTCGCCCACTGACGAACGATTCGTCCGACTAAAGCGATCCACGCGACAACTTTTGTTACAGCGCCGTCTGGGTGGCTTACAAATGAGAGCGCCTTGAAACAGGGGCCGAAGGTACAGTGATTTCACACGGCGCCGCCCGACGCGGCGCCCGATGGAGCGACAACCATGAAATCACTCGCCACACCCGGCACGACATCCCGACCCGCTAACCCTGCCCTTCGACGCGACGCGCGTCGAGGCTCGCTCGTGGCGCTCGCCGTCGCGAGCGCGCTGACTTCGCTTGCGTTGCAGAGCGCCGCGGCGCAGGACGCGCCGCCGCCCGCGAACTACGCGCAAACCGCACCGGATAGCGATCCGCCCGGACGTATCGCGCGCCTGAACTACATGGCGGGCACGGTCACGACCGAACCAGCGGGCGCATCCGACTGGTCGTACGCGCAGGTCAACCGCCCGCTCACGACGGGCGACCAGTTGTGGAACGACAAGAATGCGCGCTCGGAACTGCACATCGGATCGACAGCCGTGCGCATGGGCGCGCAAACCAGCCTCGACATCCTGAACCTCGACGACAACAGCGCGCAGTTGAAAGTCGCGCAAGGCACGCTGTCGACGCGCGTGCGCGCGATCGCGCCGGGCTCATCGTATGAGATCGACACACCGAACCTCGCGTTGGGCGTGAACAGCCCCGGCGATTACCGCGTCGACGTCGCGCCCGACGGCAGCAGCACCACCGTCACAGTGCGCAGCGGCAGCGCGACCGTGTACGGCGACAACGGCCAGGTGCCCGTCGGCGCCGGGCAGCAGGTCACGTTCACGGGTACGAGCCTGCAGCAGGCGGCCGGGAGCGGCGCGCCCGGAGCCGATCCATTCGATCAGTGGGCAGCGAGCCGCGATGCCGCCGAGGAGCGCTCGGTGTCGGCGCGCTATGTGTCGCGCGAGATGCCCGGCTATCAGGATCTCGATGCGAACGGCACGTGGCGGAACACGCCGCAGTACGGGCAGGTGTGGACACCGAATCAGGAGCCCGCCGGCTGGGCGCCGTATCGCGACGGCCATTGGGCCTGGCAGGCGCCATGGGGCTGGACATGGGTCGATGACGCGCCGTGGGGCTTCGCGCCGTATCACTATGGCCGTTGGGCCTATGTCGACGATTCGTGGGCGTGGGTGCCGGGACAGGCCGCCGTCAGCGAGCCACCCGTGTATGCGCCGGCCCTCGTCGCCTTTGTCGGCGATGGCGATGGCGGCGGCAGCGACTGGGGCGTGAACCTCGCTGTCGGCGGTGTGGCGGCGGCGGGTCTCGCGTGGTTTGCGCTCGGACCCGGCGAGCCGTGGCATCCGCACTGGGGCCGCGACCATGACTGGAGCCCGCGCTATTACGAGCGAGTGAACAACACGGTCATCGTCAACAACCGCGTGGATATCCATAACAACATCCACAACACGTACATCAACTATCGGGCGCCGGGCGCCGTGACGGCGATGCCCGCGACGGCGTTCGTCCATGGACAGCCGACCAACCGCTTCGCGCATCGCGCCGATCCCGCGCAATGGCGCAACGCGCGCTTCAACGCGGGCGCGCCGGGCATCGCGCCCGTCAGGCAGAGCTTCGGGCCGGGCACCCGCAACGCCGCTTATCGGCCGCCTGCGAATGTGATGGCGCGGCCTGTCGTCGGTACGCGTAATCCGGGGGTTCCCGCTGCGTTTCATGACCGGCTCGCGCAGAACTTCGCGCAAGGTGGTCATGGACGCGTGCCGGGCGCGGGCGAGCCGATCGTTCATACGTCGGTGCCGGCGCGCTTCGGCGCGCAGACGATCGGCGGGAATGCGCCTGTTGCGAATGTTCGCGTCGTGCGCTCGCATGCGCCGGGGCAGATGCCCGGCGCCATGCCGGGTGCGCCGATGGCGGGTGGTGCAGGTGGTCCGCGCGCTCAGCGGCCCGGCGGCAGCGCACCACAGGGCAATGGGCAACCGCAAGGCGTGCCGGGACACGGCTTCGTACCTGGACAGATGGCGGGCGCGCCCAATGGCCAGCGGCCAGGTGGCGGCGAGGTACGGGGCAATGGCCAGCCGCACGCCATGCCAGCACAGACGGGGAATGGCATACCGCGTCCGCCGCAATTTGCGGGTGGCCGCCCGATGAACGGCATGCCGCAACAGCCGGGTCAGCCCGGAAGCGCGCAACGGCCCGATATGGCCACGGGTCAGCAGCGTGAGCCCGCGTGGACACAGCAACATGCGCCGATGGCGCAGCAGCATGGCAATCCGCAGCAGCCCGGCGCGGCGCAGACGCCTGGACAGCGTCCGCCTACGCCACAGCCTGGTCAGGTCGCGCAGCAGCAGCGTGAGCCAACGCAGAGACCGGGGAATAGTTTCGGCGGCGGCGTCGTACAAGGGCAACAGCCGCATGGCCAGGATCAGCGCGGGCAACCCGCGCCGATGCAGCAGGCTCAGGCGCAACCGCGTCCGGAGATGCATCCTCAGCCGCAGGTCCAGCAACCGCAGGTCCAACAGCAACCGCGGGCCGACATGCATCCGCAACAGCAGGCCCGTCAGGAATTCCATCCGCAGGCCCAACCTCAGCCGCGTCCGGAGGTTCGTCCGCAGCCGCAGCAACCGCAGCAGCAGGCGCGTCAGGAAGTCCGGCCGCAGCCGCAACCTCAGCCACGTCCGGAGTTTCATCCGCAGCCGCAGCCACAGCAGCAGGCTCGCCAGGAATTCCATCCGCAGCCGCAAGCTCAGCCGCGTCCGCAGCCTCAGCCCCAGCCGCAGCCTCGTCCGGCGCCGCAGCAGGTGCAACAGCCGCATCCGCAACCTCAACCCCAGCCTCAGCCGCATCAGGACCAGCGCACGACGGGTGGCGGACACGACGAGCATCATCGCGGGTAAGAACCAGCATCACGCCACAAACAGAAACGCCCGCCGCGATTCGCGGCGGGCGTTTCTCGTTCAACTCGAAGAATCCCGTCTACCGATCAGATCGCCATCGGCGCCGTCAGCGGTTCATGGTGGCGGTAGCCGACCAGCGAGAAATCAGACGGCTCGATCCTCTCCAGCCACTCCGGCTCATAGACGCCTGTCTTTGCATACTCGGGCACCCGCTCCGAAATGGCGAGCTGCGGGCTTTCGTACGGATCGCGCATCAGTTGCTGCTGCAACATGTCGAGCTGATTCTCGTAGATGTGCGCATCGCCGATGAAGTACGTGAACCAGCGCGGCGTATAGCCCGTCAGGCGGCCGACGAGGTGCAGCAGCGCCGCCCCTTCCGTCAGGTTGAACGGCGTGCCGAGCCCGACGTCGTTACTGCGGATATACAGGCACAGCGAAATCTCCCGCTTCGCGGCGTTCGGCAGGAACTGATAAAGCAGATGGCAAGCCGGCAGCGCGATTTCCTCGAGCACGGCCGGATTCCACGCATGAAACAAAATTCGACGATCGGACGGGTTTTTCATGATCGTGTCGAGACACTGGCGAATCTGGTCGATCGCCTTGTACAGCAACACCTTCTGCACGCCGTCTTCCTGGAACTCGGTGACGGGCGCATAGCCGCGCGATGCCGCATCTTCCAGCTGCGCGCTCGCCGTCGCGTCGAGCACCTTGTAGGCGGGCCACTTGCGCCACTGCACGCCGTACACGTCGCCGAGGTCGTCCGGACCTTGCCGGTAAGGATTGGCGAGCCACTGGGCGTTTTCGTTCGCGTTCCCGTCCCAGACCTTGCAGCCGAGCGCGCGGAAATCGGCGGCACTGCGCGATGCGCGCAGAAAGCCGATCAGCTCGCCGATCGCCGACTTGAACGCGAGCTTCTTCGTCGTCACGGCGGGGAAACCCTGCTGCAGATCGAAGCGCAACATCGCCCCCGGCATGCTGATCGTGCGGATGCCGGTGCGGTTTTCCTGCCAGCTGCCGGTATCGAGGATCGTGCGGACGAGGTCGAGGTACTGTTTCATGCGGGTTCCTTCGGCAGGACGTGGGTGCGCCGGACCGTTTCTGGGAAAACCCCGATTCTAGCAAGCCGGGCGAACGCACGTGAACGCGCAGGTAGCGCCGGGCGGAACGGTCGCAAATGCAACGATCGCAAGTCTGAACGCTTCATGCACCGCAGAACGCGGCATTCAGGAACCGGCGCTTAGCAAACAAAAAAGCCCGGTCTATCGACCGGGCTTTTTGCCCTTACACCAACCAGTTATCCGCGAGGCCGGCGCTTAAAGATGCGGCATCGTCGACGGCATCTCCGCGTGCGGCGCAAGCGGCTCGCTTTCCATATGCCGCATGCCGTGCGAGCACAACAACCGGTACAGCGTGACGCGCGAAATGCCCAGCTCCTGCGCGGCATCGCCCAGACGGCCGCGATGACGCAACAGCGCCAGTTCGATCGCCTGCCGCTCGGCGGCCTCGCGCGCCTGCGCAAGGGACACAGGAACGATTTCGACGTACTCGGCCAGTTCGAGATCGCGCGCCGTGATCGCCCGCCCTTCCGACATCACGATCGCGCGCCGTACGCGGTTGATCAGCTCGCGCACGTTGCCCGGCCAGCTGTAGTTGTGGAGCGCCGCGATCGCATCGGGCGCGAAGCCGCGCAGCCGGCGGCTCGCATCTTTCCTGAAACGTTCGAGCATATGCCGCGCGAGCAGCTCGATGTCCTTGCCGCGCGCGCGCAGCGGCGGCTCGTCGATCTGCAGCACGCACAGCCGGTGATACAGGTCCGAGCGGAACCGCCCTTCGATCATCGCCGTGTTCATGTCGACGTGCGTCGCGGAAATGATCCGCACGTCCACTTCGATCGAGCCATGTCCGCCGAGCCGCTCGACCTTGCGCTCCTGCAGGAAGCGCAGCAGGCTCGCCTGGCTTTCGAGCGGCAGGTCGCCGATTTCATCGAGGAACAGCGTGCCGCCGTTCGCCGCTTCGACGCGCCCGATCTTGCGCTGGTTCGCCCCCGTGAACGCGCCGCGCTCGTAGCCGAACAGCTCCGATTGCAGGAGATGCGGCGGAATCGCACCGCAGTTGATGGGGATGAACGGCGCGTTGCGGCGCGACGAGCGCTCGTGAATGGCAACGGCCGTGAGTTCCTTGCCGGTGCCCGATTCGCCCGAAATGAAGACGGGCGCGTCGGTCATCGCGACCTTGCGGATCGAGCGGAACAGCGCGAGCATCGCGTCGCACGAGCCGACCATTTCGCCTTCCGTGCCGCCTTGCGACGCGTCATTGGACGCCGGTTCGCCAAGCGAAACCATGCCATATGCATGACCCACCGAATCGACGATCCGGTCGCCCGAATAAGGCACGGTAACGTAATCGAAACAATAGTCGCGCACGAGCCGGCGCAATGCGGCGTCCTGCAACTGGCCGGCCATCGTGGTGGCAACCCAGCCGACATTCGGCATGGTCAAACACGATTCAAACGCCGCGATTTCATGCTGCTGAAAACAGCTCGACAGATCGAGCAGACCACCCGCCGCCATCCCCGAGCGTACGGCGCGGCGGGCATCGCGTGCCGAACCGACAACCTCGACATGCCACCCGCGCTCATGAAAACGCGTGTTCAACTCCGCGCTGGGATCTCTTGATACGTAAATCAGTTGCCGCGTGGCGGATTCCATTATTCAGATCCTCTCGTCAACGAACGTTAAGGATGACGGCATGTGCTGATCTGGATTTAGCTTAGAGGCACGCCTATTCGCACGGGATTCGCAAACAGCGAAAACCGAACGGCCATTCCATTCCGTACGGACAGCTGATCCCCGAAAAACGGCGCGTGTATTGAAACGGCCCAGTAGTGGGCTTTTTTAAAAACGTGTGCTGTGGTTGAGAGCTTACTATACGCGCGAGCCGTCGAAAACAAATATGCGAATTAAATCGTTCAGCCTTGTCCGGTAAGGGTTTGCGGTTCATCAGCATGCTCATTGGGGACCGATTAAAACGGTGGAAGCGCATTCACCATACTTTTTTATCAACGTACTACGCATGGCTCGCGCTTAACGCATAGATTTGAAATCCGCGTGTTTTCTGGTCCAGGTTTCAGACCTGAAACGTTTACGTCCGATTTTACTCGACGGAGACCCGCACCATTTCGCCACGTCCAATTGCACCAATGGATTGCGACAGATGGCACACGTTTCGCTAAATGTCCCGCACCAAGGAGAGACATCATGCGACTCGTTTTCCGCATCGACTCGAACCACATTTCACTGCTGCCCGCCGGCGTCGCCGTGTGCGTTGCGCTTGCGCTGTCGTCAATGTCAGCCGGTGCAGCCGGTGTATACGCGCAGGAATCCTTCACGGATGCGACAAACGTGACGACGGCGGCATCCGCGCAACAGACAACGGAAGTCGCCGCGAATGAAACATCGAACGCGACCGCGGACACAACGACCGGCGTAGATATTGCTGGCGGCGTCGACTCGACTGGCGCGCAGTTCACGAACGTACCGGCCGACAGCGCGGCGATGAGCGACTTCGCGCTGGACGACCAGGTGCTGGCGCGCCAGCGCGGCGGCGCGGCGGGCATGGTGATGGTCGCGGCGACGCCGCAGCTGATGCGCGGCTCGGCCGTGACGCTGTGGGACGAAATCGCGCCACCGTCGCCGCTGCCCATTCCCATCGATGCCGCGCGCACCGCGCAAGGAAACGTAGCGAACTACCAGCGGAAGTAACACGGCAACACGACGTCGCACGCAAAAGAGACCAGTGCAGACTGTTTCGCACTCCAAACTGGATAGTCGGGGACATACAAAATGATCGCTTCATGGGGGATGCTGTGCCGCCGCGCAATGGGTGCAGCTCGCACGACTGGCGCGCCACGGCTCGCGACACGGCTGGCCGTCATCGCCGGTCTGTGCGCTGGCGGCTTCGCGGGCGCGGCCTTCGCACAGGCCGCGAACCCGGGCGACATCATCGTGCAGCGCGAAATCACCCCGCGCATCGCCTATGCGCCCGTGCCGAAAGATCAGGACCCCGTCAGCGCGCGCGTCTCGACCTTCCCCGCCACCACCTTCAACCCGACGATGGCGCAAGTCGCGTCGGATGCCGACCTGACCAACGCGCACGGCTCGACGGGCCTCGACAGAAACGTCGCGGGCGGCGCCGGCCTGCAGGCCGTCACCCGCATCCTCACGGGCAACACCACGAACAACAACGTCGCGCTCAACTCGGGCGGCATCGGCCAGCCGGCGCCGGGCGTCGGCGGCAACATTTCGGCGTCGGTGACGGGCGCGCTTGCGCCGCTGTCGACCGCACTCGGCGGCGCGCTCGGAGGCCTCGGCAAATGAACACGCTACTTCGCCCGATTCCGCTGACTCCGCTCCTTGCAGCGCTCGCCCTGGTCGCCACGCAACCGTCGTACGCGCAGCAGGTGGGACGCGTGAGCGGCGACGCGAGCATCGCCACGGGCGCCGCCGTCAGCGCGACGGGTGCGATCGCGGTGAACCAGGCCGCGGGCCTGAACAACGCGCAGGTCAACCAGCTGACGATCACCAACGGCGACGCCGTCGGGAACGACAACGCGAGCATGCAGAGCGCCACCGCGCGGGCGCGGGTGCCGAGCGCGCGCGCGTCGATCGAAGGCAACGCATTTTCGAATTCGTCCGGAGCGGTGATGGTGAACCAGTCTGCGGGCGCAGGGAATCTCCAGCGCAACAGTGTGCTGCTCGGCACCGCGGCGCCTGGGGTCGAGACCGTCTCGGATGGGGTGCTGTCCGCGACGGCCGCGAATAACGGCGGTCAGAGTCGGGCGGTCGCACCACAAGGCGTCCGCGAGGCCAGCATTTCCAGCGACGCCTTCAAGAACGTCAATGGAATCGTGCAGATCAACCAGACTGCCGGAGCCGGTAACGCCACGGCGAACAGTTTTGTGCTCCGTCCCCCGGCGGGCACTCTTTTCTAACTGACCACAACTAGTATCGGAGCGAAACCATGAAGCGCACACTCATTGCAGCAGCCGTCCTCGCAGCCGCTTCCACCAGCGCCTTCGCGAGTCCGCTGAAGAACCCGTTCATCTTCAATGCGACGCTGGTCGGAGAAGCCGTCGGGATCGAAGGATTCGTCACGCTGTTCGGCTGCGTCAGCGTCTCCAGCACGGCGGGCGCCGTCGTCAACAACACGCAGCGCGCGTACGCGCACGCATCGCTCAGCCCGAACGCGCAGTCATACACGTCCGGCTCCATCACGACGCGGATCGACAACAGCTACAAATCGATCAACAGCGGCGGCAGCGCATGGGCTTCGCTGTCGACCTCGCACTCGTCCGAGTCGTCTCACGCGCAGGGCTATCAGTCTTCGTCGGGCTACGCGTATGGCAACCAGAGCAGCTCGGTCAAGGGCGGCGGCTTCGAGTTCAGCGCGCAGGCAGCGGCCATTGACGGCAGCTTCAGCCATGAAAGCCAGAACTCCGGCGGCCACATCTCGGCGGGCGGACATGCAGGCGTCAGCTACGAATCGGCTTCCGACTACAACCCGTGGACGGGCGTTTCCTCGGGCCATGCCAGCATTTCGGGTGGCCTGTCGGCTGGCTACAAGGAATCGAGCTATCGCAACAGCGAGCAGATCGGCGGCTCGTTCGGCGCAGTCGAAGGCTCCGGTCAGGGCAAGGTGTGGGGCTACAAGGCGAACCAGGGCTCCGGCTACGCGGCCCACGGAGAGCAGTCGAGCGGCTATGAAGCCGAGAAGTCCAAGACGCACGACAGCTTCGCCGCGCAGTGGGGCTTCAACTCGTCGACCGCGAAGACAGACGTGGAAGTGTATGGCTCGGTCACGCAGCACATCAACACGCAAAAGGCGGGCAACCTGACGGCGACGACGGGCAGCAACGCCGCGCAGAACGTGAGCGGCAACATCGGCGTCAACATCGCGGAAGGCATCAACAACGCGCAGAGCAACGACGCAGCGCTCGCTTCCGTCGATGCCGGCAACGTGTTCGGCAACGCCCAGGTCTTCAACAACCAGAGCTCGGGAGGCAAGGCCAGCATCAACAACTTCAACGTGAACGCCTCGGTCGGCGACGGCTCACTGCAGTACGCATCGGGCAATGTCGGCGTGAACGTCGCGTCGGGTATCAGCAACGTGCAGAACAACAGCATGGCTGCCTCGACGTCGACGGTCTCGCGCAGCCACGGCAGCGCAGCGATGGTGGCGACGGATGAATCGTCGCAAACGGCGGGCGTGGACTTCCGTGGCTCGTTCGAAGGCACGGCGACGCTCGGCACAGGCGCGCTCAGCCACGCGACGGGCAACATCGGCGTGAACATCGCGGGCGGCGCGGGCAACGTGCAGCACAACGGGCTCGCGATCGCTTCGATGAACACCAGCCGCTAAAAAAGGCAGCTGAAACAGGCAGCGAAACAAGCAGCCATACGGGATGCGCCGGCGGCCAATGCAGCCGCCGGCGCGACTTGGCAGGAGACCAGCATGTCCGGGTTTGACCGGTTCCCGGCGTTACGACCCGCCGCGACTGTCGTTGCGCTCGTTACTTGCACGTTGTGTGCGCGAGTGAACGCACAGGCGAGCGTCGACACGTCTACCCTCGCAGGTATTCCGCTTACCAAAACGGTGCACTCGATGAGGGACCTGCGTTACCGCCATATCGTCAGCCAGCAGTTCGATTACAGCTGCGGTGCGGCGGCGCTCGCAACCCTCCTCAAGTACGGCTACGGCATCGACATCCCCGAGACGGATCTGATCCGCCGGATGATGGTTTTCTCGACGCCGGAGGTAGTGGTCAAGAACGGCTTTTCGATGCTCGACATGAAGAAGTTCGTCGAGACGATCGGGCTGCGGGGCCGCGGATTCCGCGTAAACACGGACGCGCTGTATCACCTCCAGGTGCCCGTCATGGTTCTGATGAACCTCGACGGCTATGAGCATTTCGTGATCGTCAAGCACGCGCAGGACGGTCGCATCTTCATCGCGGACCCCGCTCTCGGCAACCGGATATTGCTCGAGGAAGACTTCGCGAAGACATGGAATGGCCTCGTATTCGCAGTCGTCGGGAAACCTTTCAGGGAGGATTCCCCGCTGTTGCAGGACAACGAATCGCTGGCCTTGCGCCTGCGCGAGCGCGCGCTCGCCAACGGCACGGCCGCGACTCCCTTTGTCGAATACGGCTTGATCAAGGCAGACCTGTTCTGACTCACCCATGAAGCACTACCTCAACCAGCCCGGCCGCACCTGTCTCGCGACATTGATCGCGACGGCTTGCGGCCTCGCAAGCAGCGCTTTCGCCGCAGACGTTTCGACGTCCCGCGACGTGGCGCCGGCGGCGATCCAGTGGCAAAGCGTCGGGGATGATGTGCTCGCCCAGCAGACCGGAAAAGGCGCGGGCGGACAAATGATCTCCGGTTTCGTATTGAACGTACTGTCGCAATGGCAGTTGCCGAACGGCGCGAACGCACTCGCGCAAGGCAGCCTCTCCGTTGCACGCGATGCGTCGAACGCGCTGACGGCCAACGTCAACACGCTCGCGCGCGTCACCGACGGCCGCGGCAATCCGGGCGCAGACCCGAATGCCCAGACGATCGGCGGACAACGCATCGCGGTCAACGGCGTATCGCAGGTCACGCAGGTGGCGGGCGATCGCAACGCCGGCTTCAACACGGCGACGATCGACTTCAACAACAATCCGCAACTGCTGGCAGGCGGCACGAATGCGCAGAGCGCCGCGGCATCGAACCCGGCGGGCAACGTCAAGGCGGGCATCTCGTTCGGCAACGGCGGCGTGACCGTCGCGCTGCAGACGCCTGCCGGCATCGCATCGCAAACCATTGCACCCAGCAACGCGCAACAGGCCGGCGCGATTGCCCAACTACTGCAGATTGCAGGCAATAACCAGCAAGTCGCCAACCAGTTGCAGCTCTCGTTGCAGACGACGCCCATGTCGTCCTCGATGCTGCGCCAGGCCGGCGTACTACAAGCCCTGCAAAACGCGGTGAATGCAAGGAGATAGGACGGGCCGCCACCCGTCGAACAGGCGTCATCAGGAGGAAAAGTCGTACAGAAAGCGGCGGCACAAAGCATAAGAACCAGCCAAGTGCTGCCGGATTTACCGGGGGAAGAATAATGATGATTGACACAACACGCAGGAAGCCGCGAGTCCGACTCGCGGCTATTCCTGCTGCTGCGATGCTGTTCGCACTGTCGCAGGGGGTTTCCGCACAAGCCATCAACAACCAGTCGCTCGAAGAGCGGCTCAACACGCTGATGCGCGTCGTCGATGAGCAGCAGCGGCAGATTCACTCGCTCGAACGGCAGGTGACGAACCTGGAAATGTCGCAGCGCGGCCGCGGTGCGCCTGGCTATGGCGCGCCCGCCGGCAGCGAGGCCGTTGCCGAGCAGCCGGGCGCGGACGGCCTGCCGATGCCGTTGCCGCCGCTCGCCCAGGTGACGCCGGGCGCGCCCGCGCCGGGCAACGCGACGGGCACCGCGACGGGCGTGCCCGTCAATCCGCCCGCGCCGGAAGGTTCGACGTCGGCGGGCTCGCCTGGCACCAGCAATCCCAACGCGCAGGCGAGCGGCCCCGGCATGCCGGAAGGCGCCGTCGGCCAGACGCAGAAGGCCGCCGAGCCGGTGCGCACGCAGGCCGAGGAAGCCGTCGTGCAACGCGAGCACGCGCCGCTCTTCGATCACAAGCTGACGCTGGACTGGGGTATCAGCGATACCTACTACGACCGCCGTCAGCTGCAGCTGTCGGGCTTCCTCGCGCTCGACGCGATCTTTCTCGGCAACATCAACCTGGGGCAGACCAAGTCGCACCAGGTGATGGCTGATCTCGACGTGCGCTACGGCCTCACAGACCGTATCAGCGTCGATGTCGACGTGCCGTATGTCTACCGGCACAGCCAGTTCATCGTCGGCGGCGCGGGCGGCGCGGCGAATACGTTGTCGGACGCGTCCGTCAACTCGCACGCGATAGGTGACATGAACTTCGGGTTCTACTACCAGATCCTGAAGGAGACCAACAGCATCCCCGACGTGGTCGGCAGCCTGCGCGTGAAAGCGCCGACGGGCACGTCGCCGTTCGGCATCAAGGTCGTGCAGCTCGAGCCGGACAACACGAACCTCGTCGCGCCGTCGAAGCTGCCCACGGGCACGGGCTTCTGGAACCTGACGGCGGGCCTGTCGGTGCTGAAGACCTACGACCCAGTCGTACTGTTCGGCAGCCTGTCTTACACGTATAACATCGCGCGCTCATTCTCGGATATCTCATCGATCGCCGGGCAGACGCAGCCCGCGACCGTGAAGCTCGGCGATATCTTCCAGCTCGGCGCGGGCGTCGCGCTTGCGTTCTCCGACAAGGACTCCGCCAGCATCTCGTACACGCTCGCGCTGCAGCCCGCGTCGAAAACCAAGGCGCCCGGCGGCGATTACGTGAAGGTGCCGGGCAGCGAGACGACGGCAGCCGTGATGAATTTTGGCCTGAACCATGTAGTGAACAAGCATCTGACGATCAACGGTTCGGTATCGATCGGCATGACGCCCGACGCGCCGAACTATGTGATCGGCATGCGCTTCCCCTATACCTTTTGACGTGACACCGATACGAGGCAGATCGTGCGCGAAACTTCTCATCTGAGCTCCGTTCCCCCGCTCGCCGGATCCGGGTTGCGTCTTGCCGTGTCACGCGGGAGCGACACGCCCGCGGCGCATCCCGTGGCCGTCGACGCGCCGCGTGGCGCCGCGCCCGATCCCGGCTCGCGGATCCTGCTGTACGCCGCGCGCACGCCCGACGACGCGCTCGTCGAGCATCTGAAGAGCCGCGGCTGGAGCGTGCTCGTCGCGCGCTCGGCGCACGAGATCGGGCGGCTCGTGAAGCCCGCGACGATGTGCGCGGGAATCGTCGACATGGCGAGCTTTTCCGTGCGCGATCTGCCCGGCCTGGAGGCGAGCTTGCGCGCGCAGCAGGTCGGCTGGATCGCGCTGGCGAATCCCGAAAGGCTTGCGGACCCGGCCGTGCGGCGGCTGATCCGCCACTACTGCTTCGACTACGTGAAGATTCCCGTGGCGAACGCGACGATCGACTATCTGGTCGGCCACGCGTACGGCATGGTCAATCTGTGCGACGCCGATTTTCCGCCCGACACGACGGGCGCGAGCGACGACGAGATGGTTGGCACCTGCGAAGCGATGCAGCAGTTGTTCCGCACGATCCGCAAGGTCGCGAACACCGACGCGAGCGTGTTCATCTCGGGCGAATCGGGCACGGGCAAGGAACTGACGGCGCTGGCGATCCACGAGCGCTCGCCGCGCCGCAAGGCGCCGTTCGTGCCGATCAATTGCGGTGCAATTCCGCATCATCTGCTGCAGTCGGAATTGTTTGGTTACGAGCGCGGCGCGTTCACGGGCGCGAACCAGCGCAAGATCGGACGCGTCGAATCGGCCAACGGCGGCACGCTGTTTCTCGATGAAATCGGCGATCTGCCGATGGAGAGCCAGGCGAGCATGTTGCGCTTCCTTCAGGAAGGCAAGATCGAGCGGCTGGGCGGCCACGAATCGATTTCCGTCGACGTGCGCATCATTTCGGCGACGCACGTCGATCTGGAAGGCGCGATGGGTGACGGGCGCTTCCGTCAGGATCTGTTTCACCGGCTTTGCGTGCTGCGCGTCGACGAGCCGCCGCTGCGCTCGCGGGGCAAGGATATCGAGTTGCTTGCGCATCACATACTCGGCAAGTTCAAGACGGACAACGCGCGCAAGATTCGCGGCTTCACGCCCTCTGCGATCGAGGCGATGTACAACTACCACTGGCCGGGCAACGTACGCGAGCTGATCAACCGGGTGCGCCGCGCGATCGTGATGGCGGAGAACAAGCTGATTTCCGCCGAGGATCTCGACCTCGCGCACTTCAGCGAGCAGCAGACGATGAGTCTGGCGCAGGCGCGTGAGGCCGCCGAGAAGCGTGCGATCGAAGTCGCGTTGCTGCGGCACCGGCACCGGCTCAACGAGGCGGCCACGGATCTTGGGATTTCGCGTGTGACGCTGTATCGGCTGATGGGCACGCATGGGTTGCGGGATGCGTCGACCGACGAGAAGGCGGGTTTCAAGGGCGACGAGAAGGGAGATGGCAAGGGCGCGTTTGCGGGCGATCAAGAATCGCGCGAGTGACGGTTTTTGTCTGTTTGCCGGTGTGGCTTCGCGGTTCGCGTCGGCAGACGCCGGTGTGCTTGAGTGACGCGCGTGCTGGCGGACGGCGCGCGGTCGGGTAGAATCGGCTTCCGCTTTCTATCCGCTTCACTTCCCGCATGACGACGCTGACCCTGATCGTCGCTCGCGCCCGCAATGGCGTGATCGGCCGTGATAACCAGTTGCCCTGGCGGCTGCCCGAAGATCTCGCGTTCTTCAAACGCACGACGATGGGCGCGCCTATTGTCATGGGGCGCAAGACGCATGAATCGATTGGGCGGGTGCTGCCTGGGCGGCGCAATATTGTTGTGACGCGGGACGCGCAGCGGCGCTTCGATGGGTGCGATACCGTTACTAATCTCGATGATGCGTTGGCGCTCGCTGAACGTGATGGGGCCGCTGAGGCGTTCTTGATCGGCGGCGCGCAGTTGTATGAGGAAGGTGCGCGGCGCGCGGATAAGATGATCGTTACTGAGATTCATGCCGACTTTGATGGCGATGCCAGCTTTCCGGCGCCTGATCCGGATACTTGGCGCGAGGTATCTCGCGAGACGCATCGGGCTAAAGAGCCGAATGATTTTGAGTATGCGTTTGTGACTTATCAGCGCGTAGCGCGGTAGGTTTTTTCGTCTGCGACGCTGTTTGGTTGAGGCGTATTCGCTGCGTTAGCGGTTGAATTTCTTGTCTCTTCGCTCGCAGCCGCTGTGGCGCCTTTGCGGCGCGGGCGGTTTGGTTTGGTTTTCGCTGGCATCCGCGCTATGCCTTCGTGCTTCACGCGTCGCCCCTGTGCGGGGCGGCACCTACTTTTCTTTGCCGCCGCAAAGAAAAGTAGGCAAAAGAAAGCGGCTAACACCGCCAATTCTTGTTCCTGCCTGAGGGCCCCCAAAGGGTCTTACACCTCACACGGCAGCATTTCTGTTCGCGTTCGTTGCCAACGCTTCGAATGAGCGACTCACCCACCTCAAACACCCGTACTCGGGCAAGCGGCAGCCAATGGTATGTGCCGCCCAGGTGGCAAACTGTGTGTAGGTTGTCGCGGCGTATAGGGTAGCGCTCTTACAAGGTGGCATGCGTGCGCTATTGGTCCGGAGTGATGCGTGTGTGGTACTACGGCCTACACACAGTTTGCCGCCTGGGCGGCGGTGGACTATCCCGTACGGCATGCCCGAATGCGGGTGCGTGAAGCGGGTGATGCGCAGGCTTGGAGCGTTGGCAACGCGCGCGGAACAAGCAGATTGCCGTGTGAAGTAAGGGACCGGTTGGGGGCCCTCAGGCAAAAACTAGGACTGGCGGTGTTAGCCGCTTTCTTTTGCCTACTTTTCTTTGCGGCGGCAAAGAAAAGTAGGTGCCGCCCCGCACAGGGGCGACGCTTGAAGCGCGAAGGCAAAACGCGGATGCCAGCGCAAACGCAAAAAAATCACAAAACCCAGCGACAAGCCAATCAAAAACCCAGCCGGCCGCAGGCCAAAAAAACCATCACTGCCCTGCAACAGTCATCCGCTCAATCAAAACAGAGCCAGTCTGCTTAGTCCCGCGGACAATCGTGTCCGCCCCAATCGCCACGACATGCCGGAACATTTCCTGCAGCGTACTGGCGACAGTGATCTCTTCAACGGGATACTGAATCTTCCCATTCTCGACCCAGAACCCTGACGCGCCGCGCGAATAATCGCCCGTCACGTAGTTGACGCCCTGCCCCATCAACTCGGTGAGCAACAACCCCGTCCCAAGCTTGCGAAGCATCTCCTCGAAGTCATCAGACGCCTGCGTCAACGAACTCCGCAGTGACAAGTTATGCGAACCACCCGCATTCCCCGTGGTCGGCATACCGAGCTTGCGCGCCGAATACGTCGACAGAAAATACCCTTCGACGACGCCATCTTTCACCACAGAACGCTGCTTCGTCCGCACGCCCTCTTCATCGAACGGCGCACTGCCCATGGCGCGCGGCACATGCGGATCTTCGACAACCTGCACATGCGGCGCAAATACCGGCTTGCCAAGGCTATCAACCAGGAACGTCGTCTTGCGATACAGCGCGCCGCCGCTCGTCGCCTGCACGAACGCGCCGAGCAGTCCCGCCGCGAGCGGCGCTTCGAACAGTACAGGCACCTTGCGCGTATCGAGCCCACGCGCGCCCATGCGAGCCAGCGCCCGCTCGGCTGCATAGCGGCCGACGGCCTCGGGATCGGCAAGCTCGCCTGCGCTGCGCTTCGACGTGTACCAGTCGTCGCGCTGCATGTTGCGCGCACTGCCCGCGATCGGCGCGCACGCCACGTAATGACGCGAATACGGATAGCCCGAAAGAAAGCCGCGCGACGTGCCGAGCACGAACTGCGAATGCTGCGCCGACACACTCGCGCCTTCCGAGTTCTTGATCTGCGGGCTCACGGCGAAGGCCGCGTCTTCCGCGCGGCGCGCCAGCTCGACCGCTTCGTCCGCGTCCAGATTCCACGGGTGATACAGGTCGAGATCGCGCGGGTCCTTTTCAAGCAGCTCTTCTTCCGCGAGGCCCGCACAGTCGTCCTCGGCCGTGAAGCGCGCGATGTTGTACGCGGCCATCACCGTGTCCTTCAGCGCTTCGGACGAAAAGTCAGAGGTACTCGCATTGCCGCGCTTGTTGCCGATGAACACCGTCACGCCGACCATCTTGTCGCGGTTGTGCTCGATCGTTTCGACTTCGCCGCGACGCACTGAGACGGACAGGCCGTCGCCTTCCGAAATCTCGGTTGCCGCGTCGCTTGCGCCGAGCGACTTTGCGTGACGAAGAATGTCGGAGGCGATTTCCTTCAGTTCATCCTGCGTATGCGGGAAAAATCGTTGCCGGGCTTCCGTGTCTGCTGCCATTGTCGTTTGCCGTCCTGAGTTGCGGTGCCGTCCGGGCCGAAGCCCGCGAGAGTTCGTCGTTGCCAGCGCTGTATTCAGCCGGCCTGTGCGCCGACGTATCCCGCGATCATAGCAAGCTCTACGCTAGCGTACCTGGCATTCGCATGTGCCTCCCGCGCATGTGCTTCGCGGACCGCACCTCGCCCAGCCAGCGCGGCCCGGCACGCTACAATATCGCGCATGACACGCAAAACCCGCATTCAACCCATGGAACCCGCTGCCGTCGTCGACGACAACGGGTATGACCGTCCCAGCAAGTCGCAACTGAAGCGCGAAATGCACGCGTTGCAGGAGCTGGGCGTAGAACTCGTCGCGCTGCCGAAAGACGCATTGAAGCGCATGCCGATGCCCGAATCGCTCGATGACGCCGTGCGCGCAGCACGCCGCATCACCGATCATGAAGGCAAGCGCCGCCAGATGCAGTACGTCGGCAAGGTGATGCGCGGCCTGCTGGACGAAGAAACGGCCGCGCTGCGCGAAGCACTCGACAAGTACAAGGGCGTCAACAAAGCCGAAACGGCGCGCCTGCACTGGATCGAACGCACCCGTGAAAAACTGCTCGCCGACGACGCCGCGCTGACCGAATTCATCCGCCAGCATCCTGCCGTCGACCCGCAGGAAGGCCGCACGCTGATCCGCAACGCGCGCAGGGAAGCGCAGCAAGGCAAGCCGCCGCGCTACTTCCGTGATCTGTTCCAGTGGATCAAGAACGCCGACGGCGCCGGCAACGACGATGCCGACAGCAACGATTCCGACGATCTGGACGACGACGATGACGAATCCCGTGCGTAGTCATCCCGACGAGCTGATCGTCGGCCTCGTGTCGATCAGCGACCGCGCCAGCACGGGCGTCTATGAAGACAAGGGCATTCCGTCGCTGCAGGAATGGCTCGGCGGCGCGCTCACCTCGCCGTTTCGCACGGAAACGCGGCTGATCCAGGACGACGCGCCGACCATCACGAAGACGCTGATCGAACTGGTCGACGAAGCCGGCTGCGATCTCGTGCTGACGACAGGGGGCACGGGCCCCGCGCGCCGCGACGTGACGCCCGAGGCGACGCTCGCGGCCGGGACAAAGGAAATGCCGGGGTTCGGCGAACAGATGCGGCAGATCAGCCTGAACTTCGTGCCGACGGCGATCCTGTCGCGTCAGGTGGCGGTGATCCGCGAGACGGCTGAGCACGCTGCGCTGATCATCAACCTGCCGGGGCAGCCGAAGTCGATCAGGGAAACGCTGGAAGGCTTGCGCGATGAAACGGGGAAAGTGAAGGTGCCGGGCATTTTCGCCGCCGTGCCGTATTGCATCGACCTGATCGGCGGCCCGTACATCGAGACGAACGCCGCCGTCGTGACGGCGTTCCGGCCGAAGAGCGCGGTGCGCGCTCCGCGGCAAGGCTGAACGTTATTTCGCGGGCGCGTCGCTCGACGGCGCGTCGACAGGTGCGCTCGCGGCCGGGATCAGGAAATGCTCGCGGTAGTAGCGCAGTTCGTCGATCGATTCGTGGATGTCGGCGAGCGCGGTGTGCATCGCGCGCTTCTGGAAGCCTTTGTAGATCGCAGGCTGCCAGCGGCGGCACAGTTCCTTCAGCGTGCTGACGTCGAGGTTGCGGTAATGGAAGAACGTCTCCAGTTCGGGCATCCAGCGCGCCATGAAACGGCGATCCTGGCAGATCGAGTTGCCGCACATCGGCGACTTGCCGGGCGGCACGTGCTGGCCAAGGAACGCGCGGATCTGTTCAGTAGCGTCGGCTTCCGTCACCGTCGACGCGCGCACGCGGTCGATCAGCCCGGAACGGCCATGCGTGTTCTTGTTCCAGTCGTCCATCTTGCCGAGCGTTTCATCGCTCTGATGAATGGCGAGCACGGGGCCTTCAACCAGCCTGTCGAGCGTCGAATTCGTGACGACCACGGCGATTTCGATGATGCGGTCGTTGTCGGGATCGAGCCCCGTCATTTCCATGTCCAGCCAGACGAGATTCATGTCGCTGCGCACGAGCGGCTGATTGACGGATTCGATAATGTCAGTCATTGAAGGCAACCTTGATTTGAGACCGCGCGAGCGGATCACGCTACAACCGCCGCCCGCCGAAGATGGCGCGCTCCCGCCCACAAGCGGGAACAAACATATAATTCTCGCATAGAACCTACGGATTCCCCGGATGCCTCCTCTCTACTTCACCGTTCTGTTCGTGATCGCCGTGCTGGCGATGGTCGGCACGAAGCTCTGGCTAGCGTCGCGCCAGATCCGCTTCGTTGCGGCGCACCGTGAGAGCGTGCCGCAGCAGTTCGCGGGCACGATCGCCCTGTCCGCGCACCAGCGCGCCGCCGATTACACAGTCGAGCGCACGCGGCTCACGATGATCGAGATCGTCGTCGGCGCGGCTGTGCTGATCGCGCTCACGCTGCTGGGCGGCGTGCAGGCACTCGATTTCGCCATCGGCGATCTCGCGGGCCAGGGCTATATCGGCCAGATTCTGCTGGTGGCGGCCGTGATCGCGATCACGAGCGCGATCGACCTGCCGTTCGATTATTACCGCCAGTTCGGTATCGAGCAGCGCTTCGGCTTCAACCGGATGACGAAACGCATCTTTTTCGTCGACCGCATCAAAGGCGTGCTGCTCGGCGCCGCGTTCGGCCTGCCGCTGCTGTTCGTCGTGCTGTGGCTGATGAATCAGGCGGGCACGTACTGGTGGTGGTGGACGTGGGTCGTCTGGGTGGTGTTCCAGATGCTCGTGCTGATCCTCTATCCGAGCTTCATCGCGCCGATGTTCAACAAGTTCGAGCCGCTGAAAGACGAAGCGCTGGTGCAGCGCATCGATGCGCTGATGAAGCGCTGCGGCTTCGCGGCCAAGGGCCTGTTCGTGATGGACGGCAGCCGCCGTTCGGCACATGGCAACGCGTATTTCACGGGCTTTGGTTCGTCCAAGCGCATCGTCTTCTTCGACACGCTGCTCTCGCGTCTGTCGGGCAGCGAGATCGAAGCGGTGCTCGCGCATGAGCTCGGCCACTTCAAGCGCCGTCATGTGATCAAGCGGATGGTCGTCACGTTCCTGATCAGCCTCGCGATGCTCGCGCTGCTCGGCTGGCTCACGCAGCGTACGTGGTTCTTCGAGGGCCTCGGCGTGCGTCCGTCGATGACGGGCAGCAACGACGGCCTCGCGCTCGTGCTGTTCTTCCTCGCCGTTCCCGTGTTCCTGTTCTTCGTGACGCCGCTGGGCAGCCTCAGTTCGCGCAAGCATGAATTCGAGGCGGACGCATTCGCCGCGACGCAGGCCGACGCCAAGGATCTCGTCAACGCGCTCGTCAAGCTGTATGAAGACAACGCGTCGACGCTCACGCCCGACCCGCTCTACACCGCGTTCTACTACTCGCATCCGCCTGCCTCGCAGCGGATCGACCGTCTGCTGCGTCACGCATGAGCGGCCGCTCGCCGAAAGCGCTGCGCGCCGCCACTGCCAGCGATCGCGCGCAGGAGCGCGTGCGCGGCCTCGTGATCGCGGCGCATGGACGTCACTACATCGTCGCGCCCGAGGACGGCAGCGCGATTCTGCAATGCTTCCCACGCGGCAAGCGCAGCGAGATCGCCGTCGGCGATCAGGTGCTGTACGAGTCGACCTCAGCCGATCAGGGCGTGATCGTCGAGATCGGTGAACGGCGCAATCTGCTGTATCGCTCGGATCAGTACAAGTCGAAGCTCTTCGCCGCGAATCTCGATCAGTTGCTGATCGTGCTCGCCACCGAGCCGCATTTCAGCGAAGACCTGCTCGGCCGCGCGCTGGTCTCCGCGGAAGAGAACGAGCTCAAGCCGCTGATCCTGCTGAACAAGATCGACGTCGAAGCCGCGCTGCCGCTCGCGCGCAAACGGCTCGACCGGTATCGCGGGCTTGGCTACACGGTACTCGAAGTGTCGATCAAAGCACAGCCGGACGCCGCGCGCGAAACGCTCGAAGCCCATCTGAACGGCCACTCGACGTTGCTGCTCGGTCAGTCGGGCATGGGCAAGTCGACGCTCGTCAATCTGCTGATTCCCGATGCCGAAGTGGCGACGCGCGAAATCTCGACGGCACTCAACAGCGGCCGTCACACGACCACGTTCACGCGCCTCTACCCGCTTCCTGGTGGCGATGGCGCGTTGATTGATTCGCCGGGCTTTCAGGAATTCGGCCTGCATCATCTGACGGAAGGCAAGCTCGAACGCGCGTTTCCCGAGTTCAGGCCGCTGCTGCCCAACTGCCGGTTCTACAACTGTCATCATCTGCACGAACCCGGCTGCGCGATTCTCGAAGCCGTCGCCGATGGCCGCATCGCGAAAGAACGGCATGCGCTCTACGCGCAGCTCGTACACGAGGCGAGCCAGATCGTCCGCTGACAGGCAATCATGATGAAGCTCATGCGCGCGCCCAACGTCGTGATCGGGCAGCATTGGATCAACGTGCTGGCGGCGGCGGGTATCGCGTGCGAATTGCATAACCGCTATCTGAGCGGCGCGATCGGCGAGATTCCGGCGGATCAGTGCGCGCCGGAGTTGTGGCTCATGGACGAGCGCGACGAAGTGTTGGCGAGGAAGTTGATCGATGCAGCGCGCAGCGGGCCGGCCGTCGGCGCGCCCGGCTGGCGCTGCGCGCATTGCGGTGAAGTGCTCGAAGCGCAGTTCACCGTGTGCTGGAATTGCGGAACGGCGCGCGATCCGCTGGACGGCTGAATCACGCTTTGGTGCGTAGCGCGGCTTTCAGGCGAGCCAGACGGCGATCGTCAGCATCAGCAACAGGATCATCCACAGGATAACGGCCCGCCACACGAGGCCCACAGCCGATTGCAGCGTGCGCGGCGTGCAGTCGTCGCCGACGGGCATCGGGCCACCGTCGCCCGTTGCCAGCGCGTCGAGGCTCGATACCTCGGCGAGCGGGCCCGCGAGACGCGCGCCCAATGCGCCGCTGCCCGCGGCGAGCAGCACGCCGTCGTTCGGGTCAGGCCATTGACGCGCATGATTGCGCCACGCATAGATCGCGTCTTCGAAGTTGCCGACGATCGCAAAACCCATCGACGTCAAACGCGACGGAATCCAGTCGATCACGAAGAACGCGCGTTGCGCGAAGGTGGAGAACGCAGCCGTCCGGTCGTCGACAGGCTTCGACCAGGTGCGCGCCAGATACTCAGCCGTGCGATACAGCACCGCGCCCGCCGGCCCGACGGGAATCAGGAACCAGAAGAACACGCCGAACACATGCCGATGCGATGCGACGACGGCATGAATCAGCGTGTGACGGACGATCTCGCTGACGGGCATGTCGACGGTATCGAGGCCCGTCCATTCATTGAGGATCTCACGCGCGCGCGGCACGTCGTCGTTGTTCAACGACAGATGGATGTCCGTGAAGTAATGGCTGAACTGGCGAAAGCCGAGCGTGAAGTACAGCACCGCGACGTTCCACAGGAACGCGAGCACAAAGTGAATCTCGTACAGCACGAAATAGATCAGGCCGGTGACGAGCGTCCACGGCAGCACGACGACCAGCCATGCGAGGATGCCGTGCTTCTCCTTACCGGCGTCGAAGCCATGCGCCGTCGATTCCGCGTGGTATTGAAGGAGTGCCGACACCGGATTGTTCGGCGACAGCGCGCGCATCTGTTCGATGATGAGGGCCAGCAATACGGAGAAAAAAGTCATGCGAGACGCCGTGCTATTCGAGTTCTTACCGGGCGGTTCTTGCCGGCCGATCCGGTCCGATGAGCGGAATTGGTCACTACGATAGCACAGGGTCGGATGAGGCTGAGCGGCTGCAATACAAACGTAATGCAGCGAGACTGCATGCCGATCGCGCGGCTATGCATCATGCAGCGAGGAAGCGATAGAAATTGCGCAACATGCCCGCCGTTGCGCCCCAGATGAAGTAATCGCCGCCTACTTCGCCGCGCGGATACGGCATTGCAAAAAAACGACGCTCGCCGCCTTCCCAGTTCAGCACACGCACTTCGTGATTCTTCGGGTCCATCAAAAAGCTTAGTGGGACCTCGAAAATTTCCGCGACCTCGAACGTGTCTGCCTGAACCGTGAACGGCGGATGCACGAGACCGACGACGGGCGTCACGCGAAAACCCGTTCCCGTCAGATACTCGGGAAGCGCGCCCAGCACTTCGACGCGCGAAGGATCCAGGCCGACCTCTTCCTGCGCTTCGCGCAAGGCGGTTGCCGTCGTGGTGGCGTCATGAGGCTCGTGACGGCCGCCGGGAAAGCTGACCTGCCCCGCGTGATCGTTCAGATGCGCGGTGCGCTGCGTGAGCAGCACGGTCAGTCCCCCGTCGCGCACGACGAGCGCCACTAGCACGGCGGCGACACGCGGATCGCCGGTTTCGCGCCACCGCACTTCGCGCGTCTCCTGCTCCCACGGCACGTTTTGCTCGAAACGTGCGCGCAGGCTGTCCGGCGTCAGACGCTCAGGCGCGACAGCGGGCAGATCGACATCGGCCGGTTCGACAGGCAAGCTTTCGGGATCAAAGACGGGACGAGAGGGACGGGAAGGCGCGGTCAATGGAAGTCTCGAAACGAGCGCTGGTGGGACACGACGCTATTTTGACCTGGCAAACAAAAAAGCACCCGTGGAGGGTGCTTTTTCTTACAGCTTTTACTCTTGAGCAGCTGCAGCGCGGTCTTTCGACACCAGCTTTTCTTTGATCCGAGCCGACTTGCCCGAACGTTCGCGCAGGTAGTACAGCTTTGCACGACGTACATCGCCACGACGCTTGACGACGATGCTTGCCAGCAGCGGCGAATACGTCTGGAACGTACGCTCGACGCCTTCGCCCGACGAAATCTTGCGGACGATGAACGACGAGTTGAGGCCACGATTACGCTTCGCGATCACGACGCCTTCGTAAGCCTGAACGCGCTTGCGGTTACCTTCAACCACGTTGACGCTGACGATCACCGTATCGCCAGGAGCGAATTCGGGGATGGTTTTGCCTGCGAGCGCGCGCTCGATTTCTTCCTGCTCGAGTTTTGCAATCAGATTCATTACTGACTCCTGTTGCCATCTTGTCGGCGTTCGTACCTGCCTCGCGCATCGCGCGTTCGGCTACGGCCCCGATAGAGGATGGGTTCACATCTGGAGCCGGCCACGCATGGACGGTTCCGCCTTGATCCCGCTTTGTCGCACGAAGCTCAATGCTTCGACGCTTCCTTGGCGAGATTTGTGAGCCACGCCTCGTCGGCACGGCTCAACAACTTGTTCTTTCTGGCCTGAACGATCAGATCGGGCCGCTTGACCAGCGTATTGCGCAACGCTTCGCGCCGCCGCCACAGCTCGATTTCCGCATGATGGCCGCCGAGCAGCACATCGGGCACACGCACGCCGTTGTATTCCTCGGGACGTGTGTAGTGCGGGCAATCTAGCAAGCCATCGACGAAACTGTCCTGCACCGCCGATTGCGCGTCGTTCAGCACACCCGGCAAATGACGCACGACGGCATCGATCAACGCCATGGCCGGCAACTCGCCACCCGACAGCACGAAGTCGCCGAGGCTGACTTCTTCGTCGACGACGCGGTCAATCAGACGTTGATCGATCGCTTCGTAGCGCCCACACAGCAAAATCAGACCAGGCTCAGCGGCAAAGCGCATGACCTTGTCGTGATTGAGCGTGGTGCCTTGCGGCGACATCATCACGACGCGCGCGCCGCCAATGCCCTGCTCCGCCTGCGCCGCTTTCGCGGCACCGATCGCATCTTCCAGCGGTTTGGCCAGCATCACCATGCCGGGGCCGCCGCCGTACGGGCGATCGTCGATTGTGCGGTAGTTGTCGGTTGTGAAATCACGCGGATTCCACGTGCGCAACCCATATCGCTCCTGCTTCGCCGCGCGGCTCGTAATACCCCAGTCGGTCAGCGCGCGAAACATGTCAGGAAAGAGCGTAACGATATCGAACTGCATCGCTCTCTCCGTGAAGCGAAATGTTTTAGTAATCGGCTTCCCAGTCGACGATGATCTTCTTCGCCGCCTGATCCACCGTTTTGATGAAGACGCCGACGAACGGGATCAAGCGCTCGCCGGTGACCGGCTCGCCGTCTTTGCCAGTAGCCGGATACTCGATGCGCAACACCGACTGCGCACCGTTGTCGATCAGATCTGCGACCTTGCCGAGTTCGACGCCCGCCTCGTTGACCACATCGAGGCCCAGCAGGTCGACCCAGTAAAATTCGTCGGTTCCGAGCGCAGGGAAATCGCTGCGACGCACGTAGACGCGATGACCACGCATCGCGAATGCCGCATCCCGGTCGGCCAGGCCGCCGAGTTGCGCAACGATACTGTCGCCATGAACCTTTGACTGCAGGCGGGGCGCCGACTTGCGCTCGCGGCCCTTCTCGAGCCACCAGCGTTTGGCACTGAGCAAGGCGTCGCCGCCTTGACCGGCGTCCGCGTGCGCGGCCACCTTTACCCAACCTTTAAGACCGTATGCATCGACGATTGCGCCGACTTCGACAGCGTCGTCGGGCCAGCTTTCGGCCGATTCAGGCTGCATGTCCTGCGCGGCCTCGGCCGTTGCGACATTCGCCGCAGGCCGTTCGACCGGCTTGCGAACAAACGCGCCAAACGACGCCCGCGCGCCAGGCTGTGTTTTCGCCTTCGCGCGTCCTGAACTATCCGAATCACGCTCCGACATCAGCGAACCTCAAGCCTGCATACGACAAACCTGCACACCTCGGACTCGCGCAGAACCAGTGCCGCACGAGCCGTCGATGTACCGTAAAACTGCACTTAAGCAGCCGGTTGCGCCTTTTGCGCTTCCTTCACCAGACGCTGGACGGTCGGCGACAGTTGCGCGCCAACGCCTTGCCAGTACGTCAGGCGGTCTTGAGCGATACGCAGCGACTCGCCCTTCGTAGCGACCGGGTTGTAGAAACCAACGCGCTCGATGAAGCGGCCGTCACGACGGTTACGCGAATCGGTTGCGACGATGTTGTAGAAAGGGCGCTTCTTCGAGCCGCCACGAGCCAAGCGGATGATGACCATACTGGAATCCTTGAAAACCGGGGTTCGAAACTACTGAAACGTGCGATTATAGCCGGAAACCGAAAGCACAACAAACACTTAGCGGGATAAACTGAGCCGCGGGGCCGTAGCCGAGACTCAACGCCGTGCTTGCCAGCTCCAGATTAGTCCGTACAAGCCGTGTGGAAGCGCCATGCGGCGCTTGCTGACGGCGGTTTTACCTGTTTCTCAGTGTACCGTCGCGCGGATGCCACGCTGCGCCGCCGTTTCCGTGTCACATCCACTTCGCGCCGGACCGCCGCGGAATGCCGGCATAAGTCTCCACAAGTGCCGCGCGCTATGCGGCCAGCGTAGAATGCGCGACGGCTGTGCGCGGGATCCGCAGCCTCAGAAGCCGTCCGTCACCCTGTCGCTCACGCTCATGGCCACCGTCGCTACGCATAACTCGCGCTTTCGCTCCAAGACCCTTACCGCCGCGCTCGCGTTCTTCTTCGGCACGCTCGGCGCGCACCGCTTCTATCTGTACGGTTTGCGCGACGTGTGGGGTTGGGCGCATCTCGTCGGAACGATCATCGGCATTCCTGGCTTCATGCTGCTCGCCGCTACCGAGCGCGCCGCGATCATGGGCTGGGTGCTCGCCTTTCCCGGCGCCGTGTCGATGCTGGCGGCCTTCCTCGCGGCGATCGTCTATGGTCTGCGCCCAGACGAAAAATGGGACGCCCAGTTCAACGCGCACAGCGACCAGCAGAGTCGTTCCGGCTGGACCGTCATCTTCGTCGTGATCTTTTCGCTGCTAATCGGCGCATTCCTGCTGATGACGGGACTCGCGCTGTCGTTCCAGACCTACTTTGAATCTCAGGTCGAGGCCGCAAAAGCGATCTCGCAATAAGGTTGCACTCAGAAAAGACTCAATTGAGGCGTGTCGGGCGCAGCCGGTTTAAGCGGTTTAAGCAACTCGACACGCTTGAAATGCGACATATCGAGAATGCCGTGATTGCGCGCATTCAAACCAAGCCGCCGCACCGCATTCGCAAAGCGCTGCTTGAGCAGATCAGCCCATAGCCCCTCGCCCTTCATGCGCGTCGAAAACGACGAGTCGTAGTCTTTGCCCCCGCGCATGTCGCGCACGCGGTTCATCACGCGCTCGGCGCGGTCGGGGAAATGCGCTTCCAGCCAGCCCTTGAAGAGCGGCGCAACTTCCCAAGGCAAACGCAACACGATATAGCTCGCGCTCGTCGCGCCCGCTTCGGCGCAAGCCTCCAGCACGCGCTCCATATCCTGATCGGTGACGAACGGAATCACGGGCGCAATGCTCACACCCACCGGTATGCCCGCCTCGCTCAACGCGCGGATCGTCCTGAGCCGCCGCGCGGGCGTGGCGGCGCGCGGCTCCAGCGTGCGGGCGATATCGGCATCGAGCGTTGTGATGGTGATGGCCGCCATCATTAGTCCCTTCTCGGCCATCGGCGCAAGCAGATCGATATCGCGCTCGATCAGCGAGTTCTTGGTGATCGCAGCGAAGGCCTGGTTGTGCTCGCTCATGACCTTGATCACGCGCCGAGTGAGCTGAAGGTCCCGCTCGACGGGCTGCCATGCATCCGTGTTCACGCCCAGCGCGATCGGCTCCGGCACGTAGGATTTCTTCGCCATTTCACGCGCGAGCAGTTCCGGCGCGTTGACCTTCGCGTAGATCCGGCTTTCGAAGTCGAGTCCCGGCGACAGGCCAAGATAGCTGTGCGTAGGCCGCGCGAAGCAATAGATACAGCCGTGCTCGCACCCGCGATACGGATTCAGCGACACGCTGAACGGAATATCCGGCGACTGGTTGTGCGTGAGGATGCTTTTCGCGCGCTCCTCGAATATCTGCGTGCGCAACGCGGGACGCCCACTTTCCTCTTCCGACGGCGCGATCCAGCCATCGTCGACGGCCTCGCGCTGGTCCACTTCATAGCGGCCCTGCAGGTTCGTGACCGCGCCCCGCCCCTTGCGCGGAGCAGGTGGCGCGATTGGAAATTCCGGAATGTCTCGGTCGTAGTCTGTCACGGCACACGGCAAAAGCAACGCTGAATACTGTACAAATATACAGTGTTTGCCGCTTTTGTCGAGCGTGACTTTCGGGGCCGGGTCAACCGCCCGCGAGCTTCATTCGCCTACAGCAATGTTCAGCGTTTCCTTGATTTCTTCCATCACGACATAGCTCTTCGACTGCACCGCGCCCGGCAGTTGCAACAGGATGTCGCCGAGCAGCTTCCGGTAGTCCGCCATTTCGCCGATGCGCGCCTTGATCAGATAGTCGAAGTCGCCCGACACCAGATGGCATTCGAGCACCTCGGGAATCTTCTGCACTTCGCGCCGGAACTGGTCGAACATGTTGCCGCTCTTGTGATCGAGCGTGATCTCGACGAACACCAGCAGCGCCGCACCCAACTCTGCCGGATTCACGCGCGCGTGATAGCCCGTGATGACGCCGTCGCGCTCCATGCGCTTGACGCGCTCGATGCACGGCGTCACCGAAAGACCCACCTGTTCGGCCAGTTCCTTCATCGCGATCCGGCCGTCCTGCTGGAGGATTTTCAGGATCTTGTGATCGAGCTTGTCGAGCGCTCGAATCGGTTGACGCTGTGTACGCATGGTTTTTACTGAAAATCTAAAAAATACGATAACAAAACCTACATCGACGCAAATAGTATAGCGGTTAACACTAGGCATTCGGCAAATCACCTCGTCAATCGAACAAAAGCACGAAAAAACGAGGTTTTCCATCACGCCGCGGCCTTCCGACCTTTATGGAGCAGCTATGCGAGTTGTCGTTCTGGGCAGTGGCGTCGTTGGGGTAACGACCGCCTATTATCTTGCGCGCGCGGGTCATGAAGTCACGGTGATCGATCGCGAAGCGGGTCCTGCGCTCGAAACGAGCTTTGCCAACGCCGGCCAGATTTCGCCGGGCTACGCCGCGCCGTGGGCTGCGCCGGGCGTGCCGCTGAAGGCCGTCAAATGGATGTTCCAGAAGCACGCGCCGCTCGCAATCCGGCTCGACGGCACGCAATTCCAGCTTCAATGGATGTGGCAGATGCTGCAGAACTGCACGTCCGAGCGCTATGCCGTCAACAAGGGCCGCATGGTGCGTCTCGCCGAATACAGCCGCGATTGCCTGCAGGCGCTTCGCGCCGAAACGGGCATCCAGTACGAAGGCCGTACGGGCGGCACGCTGCAACTGTTCCGCACGCAACAGCAACTCGATGGCGCGGCGAAGGACATCGCGGTGCTCGAGGAAGCGAACGTGCCGTACGAACTGCTGATGCCGGGCGACCTCGCGCGCGCCGAACCGGCACTCGCCGCGACGGCACACAAGCTGACGGGCGGCCTGCGCCTGCCGGGCGACGAAACGGGCGACTGCCAGTTGTTCACGACGCGCCTCGCCGCGCTCGCCGAACAGTTGGGCGTCAAGTTCCGCTACAACACGCCGATCGACGCGCTCGCGATGGAAGGCGAGCGTATCGCTGGCGTGAAGTGCGGCAGCGAGATGGTGCGTGCGGAGAGCTTCGTCGTCGCACTCGGTTCGTACTCGACGAAGTTCCTGTCGGACATCGTCAAGATTCCCGTGTATCCGCTGAAGGGCTACTCGATCACCGCGCCGATCGTCGATGCAAAATCGGCGCCCGTGTCAACGGTGCTCGACGAGACGTACAAGATCGCGATTACGCGTTTCGACGACCGGATTCGCGTCGGCGGGATGGCGGAGATTGTGGGCTTCGACAAGAAGCTGAAGCAGGCGCGTCGCGAGACGCTGGAAATGTGCGTCAACGATCTGTTCCCGGGCGGCGGTGATACGTCGAAAGCGACGTTCTGGACGGGCCTGCGTCCGATGACGCCGGACGGCACGCCGATCGTTGGCCGGACGCCCGTGTCGAACCTGTTCCTGAACACGGGACACGGCACGCTCGGCTGGACGATGTCGTGCGGCTCGGGCCAACTGCTCGCCGACCTGATCTCGGGCAAGCGTCCGGCGATCCAGTCGGGCGATCTGTCGGTGCATCGCTATCTCGGCGAAACGACAGGTCAGACGCGTCCGGCTTACGCCTGATCCGGTTCTTCCTGATGCAACAACGGCGCCTCTGGGCGCCGTTGTTTTTTGTGCTTTGGTTTTCTACGCGACGCGCATCGAGCGTCGTCAGAACTGGTCTTCGGACAACGCGAGGATGCCCTCGCCGCCCTTCGCGCTGGTGATCGACGCTTCTAGCGCCACTGCCTGCGGCAGCAGATGTTCCGCGAAGAACTGCGCGGTCGCGATTTTCGCGCCGTAGAACGATGGGTCTTGCGCTTGCTTCTCTTGCGCTGCCAGCATCGCGCGCGCCATCTGCCAGCCGCCCAGCACGATACCTCCGAGCTTCAGATACGGCACGCTGCCTGCGAATACCGCATTCGGATCGCTCTTCGTATTCGCGACGACATACGCCACGACCGATTGCAACGCATCATGTCCAAGCGACAAATGCTTTTGCATCGAATCGAACGCTGCGCCCTTATGCTGCTTCAGCGCTTCGACCGTCTGCGCAATCTGCGCAAGCAGTGCTTTTGCGACCGCGCCGCCATCGCGCACCGTCTTGCGACCGACGAGATCGTTCGCCTGGATAGCCGTCGTGCCTTCGTAGATCGGCAGGATGCGCGCGTCGCGATAGTACTGCGCCGCGCCCGTTTCTTCGATGAAGCCCATACCGCCATGCACCTGCACGCCAAGGCTCGCCACGTCCACCGACAGTTCCGTGCTCCAGCCCTTCACGATCGGCACCAGGTATTCATAGATCGCCTGATGTTCCGCACGCTTCGCTTCGTCGGGGTGGCGATGCGCGAGATCGCTGTGCGACGCCGCGACGTACGCCAATGCGCGTGAACCTTCCGTGAGCGCGCGCATCGTCGACAGCATGCGACGCACGTCGGGGTGCTGAATGATCGATACCGCCTGTTTCGCGGAGCCGTCCACTGGCCGGCTCTGCACGCGGTCCTTCGCGTACGCCACCGCTTTCTGGTACGCACGATCCGATATGGCCACGCCCTGCATGCCGACCGCAAAACGCGCCGCGTTCATCATGATGAACATGTATTCGAGGCCGCGATTTTCTTCGCCGATCAGATGACCGATTGCGCCACCGTGATCGCCGAACTGCAGCACGGCCGTCGGGCTCGCCTTGATCCCGAGCTTGTGTTCGATCGACACGCAATGCACGTCGTTGCGCTCACCCAGCGATCCATCCTCATTGACGAGGAACTTCGGCACGACGAACAGCGAAATGCCCTTCACGCCTTCGGGCGCATCCGGCGTGCGCGCGAGTACCAGATGGACGATGTTGTCCGCCATGTCGTGCTCGCCCCACGTGATGAAAATCTTCGTGCCGAACAGCTTGAAAGAACCATCGCCCTGCGGCTCGGCGCGCGTGCGCACCAGTGCGAGATCGGAGCCCGCCTGCGGCTCGGTGAGGTTCATCGTGCCCGTCCATTCGCCCGAGATGAGCTTCGGCACATAGGTCTGCTTTTGCGCTTCGCTGCCCGCGGTGAGCAGCGCCTCGATCGCGCCATCCGTCAGCAGCGGGCACAGCGCGAACGACAGGTTCGACGCGTTCAGCATCTCGATACACGCCGTCGCGATCAGCTTCGGCAGGCCCTGGCCTTCGTACTCGACGGGATGCTGCACGCCCTGCCAGCCGCCTGCGGCGAACTGGCGGAACGCATCGGCGAAACCGGGCGTCGCCGTGACGTGACCGTCTTTCCAGCTGCTCGGGTTCCGGTCGCCTTCGACGTTCAGCGGCGCCAGCACTTCGCCGCACAGCTTTGCGGATTCTTCGAGCACGGCTTGCGCGGTTTCAGCGTTCGCGTCCTCGAAGCCGGGCAGCGCTGCGATGTCATCCAGTCCGGCCAGTTCCTGCATCGCGAACATCATGTCCTTGATGGGTGCCGTGTAGCTCATGAGTGTCTCCTCCCTGACTCCGATGAAAAAAGAGGCGCTGGATTCAACATCCTCGCGCCTCTTCGCTTTGCTGTCGTGCGCCGTCAGGCGGCGTGTCGATCTATCAGCCGAGTTCCTTCACCAGCTCCGGCACGACGGTGAACAGATCGCCGACGAGGCCATAATCCGCGACGCTGAAAATCGGCGCTTCTTCGTCCTTGTTGATCGCCACGATCACCTTCGAATCTTTCATACCTGCCAGATGCTGGATCGCGCCCGAGATACCGACCGCGATATACAACTGCGGCGCGACGATCTTGCCGGTTTGACCGACCTGATAGTCGTTCGGCACGTAGCCAGCATCGACGGCTGCGCGCGATGCGCCCATTGCTGCGCCGAGTTTGTCGGCCAGCGGCTCCAGCACTTTCGTGTAGTTCTCGCCGCTGCCCAGACCACGGCCACCCGACACGATGACGTGCGCCGACGTCAGTTCCGGACGATCCAGCTTCGTCACTTCACGGCTCACGAACTGCGAGATGCCCGTATCGGCCGCCGCTTCGATCTTCTCGACCGATGCGCTGCCGCCTTCCGCTGCAACCGGGTCAAAGCCCGTCGAACGCACCGTGATGACCTTGATGGGATCTTGAGATTGCACGATCGCGATGGCGTTGCCAGCGTAGATCGGACGCTCGAACGTGTCGGCCGAATCAACAGCCGTGATGTCGCTGATCTGCGCGACGTCGAGCTTCGCGGCGATACGCGGGGCGATGTTCTTGCCGTAGGCCGTAGCCGGCGCGAGGATGTGCGAATAGTCCTTCGCGATATTCAGCACCGTCGCCTCGACGTTTTCCGCGAGGCCTGCCGCCAGTTGCGGCGCGTCGGCGAGCAGCACCTTCGCCACGCCCGCCACCTTCGCAGCCGCATCCGCCGCGCCTTGCGCGTTGTGACCCGCCACCAGCACATGAACGTCGCCACCGATCTTCTGCGCGGCAGCAACCGTATTGAGCGTCGCTGCCTTCAGCGCCGCGTTGTCGTGTTCAGCAATTACCAGAATCGTCATTTCATTCGTCTCCGCGTGTCCGTAGATCAAAGCACTTTGGCTTCGGTCTTCAGCTTCTCGACCAGCGTCTTCACATCGGCCACCTTCACACCAGCCGAGCGCTTCGGCGGCTCGCTGACCTTCAGCGTCTTCAGACGCGGCGTGACATCGACGCCCAGATCTTCGGGCTTCACGACTTCCAGCGGCTTCTTCTTCGCCTTCATGATGTTCGGCAGCGTCACGTAGCGCGGCTCGTTCAGGCGCAGATCGGTCGTGATGACTGCGGGCAACGTCAGCGACAACGTTTCCGCGCCGCCATCCACTTCACGCGACACCGTCGCCTTGCCATCCGCCACGACAACTTTCGATGCAAACGTCGCCTGCGGCAGATTGGCCAGCGCAGCGAGCATCTGGCCCGTCTGGTTGGAATCGTCGTCGATGGCCTGCTTGCCGAGGATCACCAGTTGCGGCTGTTCCTTGTCGACCAGCGCCTTCAAAAGCTTCGCCACGGCCAGCGGTTGCAGATCTTCACCCGATTCGATCAGGATCGCGCGGTCCGCGCCGATCGCCAGCGCCGTGCGCAGCGTTTCCTGACATTGCGTCACGCCTGCCGACACGGCGATCACTTCCGTCGCCACGCCCGCTTCGCGCAGACGCACGGCTTCTTCGACGGCGATTTCGTCGAACGGATTCATCGACATCTTTACATTCGCAATGTCGACGCCTGTGTTGTCCGACTTCACGCGGACCTTCACGTTGTAGTCAACCACTCTCTTGACTGGCACCAGGATTTTCATGCACACGCTCCAAAGTTACGAATACGTCAACCCGACGGACATTATAGCGACAGCGTCTGCGGCAGCCGCTCCGGGATTGCTTGGTGTTGAGGATATCGCTCCCCGACGGGATGACGGAAATAGCGAACGGTCGTGCTATTCTATATCTAAAAAAACCCGGACGCCAAGCCCGGGTTCCTACCGATTCTTCAGACAAAGCGGTCCGGCGCGCCATCCATCACACATAACGCGGCGCCACTCCGGATCACCAGGACGCGATCACCGCGCCGCCAAACTTGCTTTCGATGAACTGCTTCACTTCCGGCGAGTGGTAAGCCGCGATCAGCTTCGCCACCCACGGCTTGTTGCGGTCCGCCTCGCGGATCGCGATGACGTTCACGTACGGACCCTTCGGATCTTCGATCGCGATGGCGTCCTGCTTCGGCTTCAGACCGGCTTCCATCGCGAAGTTCGTGTTGATCGCGGCGGCATCGACGTCGCCGAGCGAGCGCGGAATCTGCGCGGCATCGAGTTCGACGATCTTCAGCTTCTTCGGGTTCTCGGCGATATCGAGCGGTGTCGCCTTCAGGCCCGCGTCGGCGCGCAGCTTGAGCAAGCCCTGCTTCTGCAGCAACAGCAGCGCGCGGCCACCGTTGGTCGGATCGTTCGGCACGGCGATCTTCGCGCCCGCCGGCAGTTCGGCCAGCGTCTTCACCTTCTTCGAATAGATGCCCATCGGGTAGGTCACGGTGTCGGCGATCTTGATCAGCTTGTAGCCGCGGTCCTTCACCTGCGCCTGCAGATACGGGTCGTGCTGGTAGCTGTTCGCGTCGAGATCGCCGCCCGCGAGCGCCGCATTCGGCTGCACGTAATCCGAGAACTCGATGACCTTGATGTTCAGGCCGTTCTTCGCGGCGACCGTCTTCACGACGTCCATGATTTGCGCGTGCGGGCCACCCGTCACGCCGACCTTGATCGATTCGTCGGCGAATGCAAGCGACGACGTACCGATGAGCGATGCGGCACCCAGCACGGCTGCTGCCTTCAGAATGAAACGACGTTGCATGACCAAACCTTTGTCTTATTGAATGTGTTTATTTGTGGCTCAAACGACGCACGAGCCAATCCCCGAACGACTGCACCAGTTGCACGAAGACGATCAGGATCACGACGACCGTCACCATCACTTCCGGCAGAAAACGTTGATACCCGTAGCGGATGCCGAGGTCGCCCAGACCGCCGCCGCCGATCGCGCCCGCCATCGCCGAATAACCGACCAGCGAGACAAACGTGATCGTCAGACCCGCGATGATGCCCGGCAGCGACTCCGGCAACAGCACCTTGAACACAATTTGCGAGGTGGTCGCGCCCATTGCCTGCGCAGCCTCGATCAGCCCGCGATCGACTTCACGCAGCGCCGTCTCGACGAGCCGCGCGATGAACGGCGCGGCGGCGATCGTCAGCGGCACGACAGCCGCCGCCGTACCGATCGACGAACCGACGACCAGCCGCGTAAACGGAATCACCGCGACGAGCAGAATGATGAACGGCGTCGAGCGCACGGCATTGACGACCACGCCCATCACGCGATTGGCGGCGATGTTCTGCAGCACGCCCTGGCGGTCGGTCAGATAGAGCAGCACGCCGAGCGGCAGGCCGACGGCCGCGCCGATCAATCCCGAGATGCCGACCATGATCAGCGTCTCCCAGAACGACTGCACGAACATATCGAACATTTCACTCAACATACGACAACTCCTCGACCACCACGCCCTGTTCGCGCAGATACGTCAGCGCCTGCGCCACCTTCGTCGGCTCGCCGCCCGCGAGGACCGCAAGCGAGCCGAACGCCTGCCCCTGGATCTCGTCGATCTGGCCGTGCAGGATGTTGAAGTCCAGTTCGTAGCGGCGAATCGTCTCCGAGAGAATCGGCTGATCTACACCCGAGCCCGTGAACGCGAGGCGCAACAAATGGCCGCTGCCCGTCTTCAGACGCTCGGCGACGCGCGCCTTCATCGCAGGCGGCAACTCCTGGGCGATCACGTCGCCGATCAGCGCGCGCGTGACTTCGTGGTGGGGTTGCAGGAACACGTCGATGACCTTGCCCTCTTCGACCACGCGGCCGTTGTCGAGCACCGCGACGCGGTCGCACACCTGCTTGATGACTTCCATCTGGTGCGTAATCAGCACGATGGTCAGCTTCAATTCGCGATTGATACGCTTGAGCAGATCGAGAATCGCGCGCGTCGTTTCGGGGTCGAGCGCGGACGTTGCTTCGTCGGAGAGCAGGACCTTTGGCTTGCTCGCGAGCGCGCGGGCAATGCCGACGCGCTGCTTCTGCCCGCCGCTGATCTGCGACGGATAGCGATCCTTCTGCGCCGACAAGCCGACCAGATCGAGCAGCGGCAGCACATGCGCCTCGATTTCCGCGCGCTTCATGCCGGCCAGTTCGAGCGGCAGCGCGACGTTGTCGTACACCGTGCGTGACGAAAGCAAATTGAAGTGCTGGAAGATCATGCCGATCTCGCGGCGCGCCTCGCGCAGCTGCGCGGCGGGCATGGTCGTGAGATCGCGGTCGTCGATGACGACATTGCCTTCTGTCGGGCGCGTCAGCAGGTTGATCGTGCGGACCAGCGTGCTCTTGCCCGCACCGCTGCGTCCGATGATGCCGAACACCTCACCGCGAGGAATCGACAGATTGACGTTGTGCAGCGCTTCGATCCAGCCCCGTGGCCCCGGAAAACGCTGCGATAGGTTGCGTAGTTCGATCATGAAAAACGAAACGGCGGACTTGCCATCGAGCGTGTACGCCCCGGGCACCGGCCGCCGTGACTTTTATTGGGATTTGAGCCGGCAATTTTACCGCAGTCGCGTCATATCCTTTAATAATCAATTCGTCATCTTTCATAACACAGCGGAATTAGAGGATGGCTCCGTTTCATCGGGTGCGAACGGTCATGCGCATGCCGCTATGATCGAGCGCAACCTAAAAACATCGGACGAATGCTCATGGAGACCTCCCAAGCCGCCGCTTCCGCCGCGCGGAACCCTGAACGCACGGTGACCCTCGCGCGCGACGGCCTCGAACTGCCGCTCTATCGCTGGCGCGCGGCGGGGCTGCGCTGCGCGACGGTCGCGCTGATCCACGGTCTCGCCGAGCATGCGGGACGGTACGCGCCGCTCGCGCAGGCACTCAATGCGAATGGGATCGAACTGATCGCTATCGATCTGCGCGGACATGGCGATGCGCCGGGCCGGCGTGCGTGGATCGAACGCTTCGACGAGTATCTGCTCGATGCCGACGCACTCGTCACCGAGGCCGCCCGCAACGACGGCCCGCTGTTCCTGATGGGCCACAGCATGGGCGGCGCAATCGCGGCGCTATACGCGATCGAAAAGCCGGCGGCGCAACGACGCCATTTGAACGGACTGATTCTGTCCAGCCCCGCGCTCGCGCCGGGTCGCGACGTGCCGCGCTGGATGCTGGCGCTGAGCCAGAAGATCAGCCGCGCGTGGCCCAGCTTCCCGGCCATGAAAATCGACGCGGCGCTGCTGTCGCGCGACCCGAGCGTGGTCGATGCGAACCGCAACGATCCCCTCGTGCATCACGGCGCGATTCCCGCGCGCACGGGCGCCGAACTGCTGCTGGCGATGCAGCGCATCGAACGCGGACGCGTGGGCCTGCGCACGCCGCTTCTGATCTGGCACGGCACGAAAGACAAACTCACGGAACCTGACGGCAGCCGCGATTTTGGCGCGCATGCCGGTTCGCCCGACAAGACGCTGACGCTCTACGAAGGCAGCTATCACGAGACGATGAACGATCTCGACCGCGAGCGCGTGATCGGCGCGCTCATCGCGTGGATTTTGAAGCGGTCGGAATAAGCTGGCCTAACGGCCCGACGTGTGCGGCCAGTTGGGCGGCCGTTTGTCGATGAACGCCTGCACGCCTTCGAGCGCCGACTCGTCCATCATGTTGCAGGCCATCGTCTGCCCGGCCAGTTGATACGCGGCTTCGATGCCCATTTCGAGCTGCCGGTAGAACAGGCCCTTGCCTGCTTCGACCGCCGCGCGCGGCTTCGCGCAAATGCTCTTCGCGAGCGCGGCGACTTCGGCATCGAGCATGTCGAGCGGCACCACGCGATTCACGAGGCCTTGCTGCTTCGCTGCCATTGCGTCGATGAAGTCGCCCGTCAGCAGCATTTCGAGCGCGGCCTTGCGCGACAGGTTGCGCGACAGCGGCACCGACGGCGTCGCGCAAAACAGCCCGAGATTGACACCCGACACGGCGAAGCGCGCGGTATCGGCCGCAACGGCGAGATCGCACATCGCCACGAGCTGACAGCCCGCCGCCGTCGCCGTGCCATGCACGCGCGCGATCACCGGCTGCGGCATGCGCTGGATCGCGAGCATCATCTTCGTGCAGCGCGCGAACAGCGACTGGTAATAGTCGAGCGACGGCGCCGCGCGCATTTCCTTCAGATCGTGCCCGGCGCAAAACGCACGGCCCGCGCCCGCGATCACGACGACGCGCGCGTCGCTCTTCGCGATATCGGCGAGATGCGTCTGCATGTCGTCGAGCAGCGCCTCGGAAAGCGCATTGAACGCATCCGGACGGTTCAGCGTGAGACGCACGACGCCGCGCAGGTCATAAGCGTCTTGCGTGACTTCGATCAGTGGAGCCGCTGCGTCTGCACTCATGATGTGATGGTCCCTCTTCCGATACGCGCCGCCTGCCTTCAGATATCGGCGAGCGCCCGCACATGGGCGACGACGCTGCGCCCCAGCGCCGACAGGTTGTAGCCGCCTTCCAGACAGCTGACGATGCGCCCTTTCGCGTGCTTCGCCGCAACCTGGCGAATCTGCTCCGTGATCCACGCATAGTCGTCCTCGACGAGCGCCATGTTGCCGAGATCGTCCTCGCGATGCGCATCGAAACCCGCCGATACGAACAGCATCTGCGGCTTGAATGCGTCGAGACGCGGCAGCCAGATCATGTCGACGGCCTCGCGCACGACCATGCCCTTCGAGCGCGCGGCGATCGGCACATTGCACATGTTCGGCGACTGATTGTCGGCGCCCGTGAACGGATAAAACGGATGCTGGAAGATGCTGCACATCAGCACGCGCGGGTCGTTGGAAAAAGCGGCCTCGGTGCCGTTGCCGTGATGCACGTCGAAATCGATGATCGCGACGCGTTCGAGGCCATGCACTTCGAGCGCGTGCCGCGCGGCAATCGCGACGTTGTTGAAAAAGCAGAAGCCCATCGCGCGTGCCGGCTCCGCGTGATGACCTGGCGGCCGCACGCTGCAAAACGCATTGTCGTAACGGCCTTCGATCACGGCATCCGTCGCCGCGACAGCCGCGCCCGCTGCGCGCAACGCGGCGTTCCACGTATGCGGGTTCATCGACGTGTCGGGATCGATTTCCGCGTAGCCCTCGCTCGGCGCGCGCTCGCGGAGGTAGTCGACGTGTGCCTTCGTATGCACGCGCAACAGCGCGGCTTCGTCGGCAAGCGGCGCGGACTCGCGCTCGATCAGCTCGCCGATGCGGCTCGCGATCAGCTGGTCTTCGATTGCCTGCAGCCGGGCGGGGCATTCGGGATGCCATTGACCCATCTCATGTTGCAGACAGTCTGGGTGTGAAAAGAAACCGGTTGCCATGTGTTGATTTCGGGCAGCGCGCCTCGCCAAGTGCGAAAGCGCATTGCATGTCTCCGTCCATTGACGCAAGCAGGTTGCGCGAATACTACGAAGTTACCACACGATGCGCCGAGACCGTGATGCCGCAACGCTTCTGCACAGTTTCGCGAACCCCGTCGGGTATACTGCCCCGTAACTTTTTTTGCCCGCCCACATCCCAGTTCACCATGACCGTCAAGCTTGCTCCGTCCGCACTACTTCGGCTACGCGCAACGACTGTAGCCGCCGCACTGTCCATCGCATGGTGCGCGTTCGCGGGAGTCGGCCCGGCTTCGGCGCAGACCGTCAGCAAGCCGCGCGTGCAGCTCGCGCAGGCTCAGCCCGAGCAACCGGCGCAAGGACAGACGTTCGAAGAAGAGATCGTTCCGCAGCGCTACGCGAACAACGCCGATGTCGATTCGTTCATCAACGACATGGCCGCGCGTCAGGGCTTCGATCCGGCCGCACTGCACGCGCTGTTCGCGCGCGTCAGCTATTCGGCGACGGCCGTGAAGCTCGTGACGCCGTCGCCGACGCCGTCGGTCAAGAACTGGCGCGTGTATCAGGGGCGCTTTCTCGATCCGGTACGCATCAACGCGGGCGTGAAATTCTGGCGCGCGAATCAGGCGACGCTGCAACGCGCGTACGAGCAATATGGCGTGCCGCCTGAGGTGATCGTCGGGATTATCGGCGTCGAGACGATCTATGGGCGCTACATGGGCAACTTCCGCGTGCTCGACGCGCTGACCACGCTCTCGTTCGATTACCCGAACACGCCGAATCGCGCGGACCGGATGATGACGTTCCGCAAGAATCTCGAAGACTACTTGGTGTGGACGCGCGATTCTCAAATCGATCCGACTACCGTGCTCGGTTCGTACACGGGCGCGATCGGCATCCCGCAGTTTCTGCCGAGCAGCATCGTTCAATACGCGGTCGATTACGACGGCAACAAGCGGATCGATCTGCGCACGAGCCAAGCCGATGCGATCGGCAGCGTCGCGAATTATCTGAACAAGAATGGCTGGGAAACGGGCCGCCCCGTCGTGTGGAATATCGCCACCGATACGGGCAGCCTCGGCATCGCGCAAGCGGCCGCGACGGGCGCGCCGGAGCCGCGCTGGTCGCTGCAGCAACTGCTGAAGGCGGGCATGCTGATGAATCAGCCTGGGCTCGATACGACGGCGGAAGCGGGCACGCCCGTTACCGTGGTCGATCTGCCTTCGCCAGGCCGGCCGACGGAGTACACGCTGGGCCTGAAGAACTTCTACGTGCTCACGCGCTATAACCGCAGCTTTTTCTATGCGCTGGCCGTGTATCAGCTCGGCGAGCGCGTGAAGGCGCAGATGGCCGCGACGGAAGCCGGCAATGCGTCGACGCCCGCAGAGTCGCAATAGTCGCGCACGTTTTCAATCCATGCGAAAACGCCGGCTTCCGCCGGCGTTTTCCTTTGCGGACATCGCCGCACGCGGCGAGTCGCGTCAGGCAGGGAACACACCCGTCGACAGATAACGGTCGCCGCGATCGCAGACGATGAACACGATCGTCGCGTTCTCGACCTGGCGCGCGATGCGCAGCGCCACTTCGCATGCGCCCGCCGACGAAATACCGCAGAACACGCCTTCGACAGCCGCCATCCGGCGCGCCATCGCCTCTGACGCTGCCTGGCTCACGTTCTCGACGCGATCGACACGGCTACGGTCGAAAATCTTCGGCAGATACGCTTCCGGCCATTTGCGGATGCCCGGAATGCGCGAGCCCTCTTCCGGCTGCGCACCGATAATTTCGATTCCCGGATTCTGTTCTTTCAGATACTGCGACACGCCCATGATCGTGCCCGTCGTGCCCATCGCCGACACGAAGTGTGTAATGCGGCCTTCCGTGTCGCGCCAGATCTCGGGGCCCGTCGCTTCGTAATGCGCGAGCGGATTGTCGGGATTGGCAAACTGGTCGAGGATGATACCCTTGCCTTCGCGCTGCATCTGCTCGGCGAGATCGCGCGCGTACTCCATGCCGCCCGTGACGGGCGTCAGCAGGATCTGCGCGCCATATGCGGCCATGCTCTGACGACGCTCCAGCGACAGGTCCTCGGGCATGATCAGGATCATCTTGTAGCCCTTGATCGCCGCCGCCATCGCGAGCGCGATGCCCGTGTTGCCGCTCGTCGCTTCGACCAGCGTGTCGCCCGGCTTGATGCGTCCGCGCTGCTCCGCTTTCTTGATCATCGAAAGCGCCGGGCGGTCTTTCACCGAACCGGCCGGATTGTTGCCCTCCAGCTTGCCCAGCACGACGTTGTTGCGGGCGCGGATGTCGTCGTCCACGAGACGGACGAGCTGAATGAGGGGCGTATTGCCGATCGTGTCTTCAATCGTTTTGTAAGCCATATCGGTGCGTGCTGTGACGGTGCGCGAAGTCTTGAATCTATCGATTCTAAACTACCGGGCGTCGTGCTGCCGGCAGCCCCTGATGCGCGCATGGATGCCATCGGGCCGCTTTGTCGTCTTGCGAGGCGCCCGCAGAAACGCAAAAAACCGCGGCAGGCTGGATCTGCCGCGGGAGCCAGTCATCTGAATGACGGCTGAAGGGAGGTTTGTGGCAACCCCGCCCATGAAGAGTCGAAGCTCAGAACGAACGCCCTCCGCACGCGGAGGCCCGCATCGGGCGCCCGCTTAATGCGGTCAGATCAATAGGCTACTTCTTGACCACCACTGCCGTGTCGTTCTTCGCAGCGGGCGCGGCTTTCGTGTTCGGCCCCGCAGCCTGTGCGCCAGCAGCAGCGACAGCCGTCGCACCAGCGCCCGACGTGCCGACAGCGAGGCCCTCAGCCTGCAGACGCTCCACGGTATGACCGCCCAGACCCTTGACCCGCTTGCTGAGATCCGCCGCGTCCTTGAACGGACCGTGCGCCGCGCGTTCGTCGAGAATGGCCTTGGCCTTCGCGGGACCAATGCCCTTGATGCCGCGCAGCGCGGATTCGTTAGCGGAATTGACGTCGACCGACGCAAACGCCTGGCCGAAAGCGGCGAGCATGGCCGCCGTAACGAGGATTTTTCTGAACATGTGGAATCTCCCTGAAACACCGGTCGGTGACGATCACCAACCGGGAGACTCCAGTGTAGAGAGGTGTACGAACGATTTACACCTGGCCGAATAGCCAACGCACGTAGCGGTCGACGCCTTCCTGCACGGTCAGGAACGGCGCGTCGTAGCCCGCTGCGCGCAGCTTCGTCTGATCGGCCTGCGTGAAGCACTGATACTTGCCGCGCAGTGCATCGGGGAACGGGACGTATTCGATCAGCCCGCGCTGCACCAGTTCCGGCAGCGACAACGCGACTTCACCGTCGAGTACGCGCAGCGTGTTGACGACCGTCGATGCGATATCGTTGAACGGCTGCGCGCGTCCGCTGCCCAGATTGAAGATGCCCGACTTCTCCGGGTGATCGAAGAAATACAGGTTGACCTTCGCCACGTCTTCGACGGAGACGAAATCGCGCGTCTGCTCGCCCGCTGCGTAACCGTTGTACTCGCCGAATAGCTTCACCTTGCCTTCGGCGCGGAACTGGTTGAAGTTGTGGAACGCGACCGACGCCATGCGCCCCTTGTGCGCTTCGCGCTGCCCGTACACGTTGAAGTAGCGAAAGCCCGCGATCTGGCTCTTCGCCGTGGGCAGCACGCGGCGGATCACCTGGTCGAACAGGAACTTCGAGTAGCCATATACGTTGAGCGGCGCTTCGACTTCGCGCTCTTCGACGAAGCGCGTCGATCCACCGTACGTCGCCGCCGACGACGCGTACAGAAACTGCACGCCTTGCGCGAGACACGCATCGAGCACCGCGCGGCTATAGCGGAAGTTGTTGTCCATCATGTAGCGGCCGTCGGTTTCCATCGTGTCCGAACAGGCGCCTTCGTGGAAAATCGCGCGCACCTTGCCGAAGTCGCCGCGCGCAAAGCGTTCGACGAATTCGGTCTTGTCGAGATAGTCGTCGATTTCGCAGTCGACGAGATTCTTGAATTTGTCGGCCCGCGTCAGATTGTCGACGGCGATGATGCGGTCTTCGCCGCGCTCGTTGAGCGCCTTGACGATATTGCTGCCGATAAAACCAGCCGCGCCGGTGACGATGAGTGTCATGATCGTCCTGCTGTGAAGAGAGTCAACGGATGCGGAGATGAACCGCGCGCCGCGCGATCAAGCTGGCGCGCGCGGCATCAATGATGAAAGAGTTCGTCGTAGTCGACGGTGGCCGTGCCGAGCTTGGCGACCACGATTCCCGCTGCGCGATTCGCGAGCGACACGGCTTCGTCGAGCGGCAGGCCCGCGCCGAGCATCACGGCGAGCGTCGCGATCACGGTGTCGCCTGCGCCGGACACATCATACACTTCGCGAGCTACAGCCGCCGCGTGCAGCACGCCCTCGTCGGAGAAGAGCGTCATGCCCTCTTCCGAGCGCGTGAGAAGCAGCGCTTTCAGGTCGAGCTCGGCGCGCAGCTTCGCCACGCGCGCGTGCAAATCGGCTTCGGATTTCCACTGCCCGACCACTTCGCGCAATTCCGCGCGGTTCGGCGTGATCAGCGTCGCGCCGCGATAGCGCTCCCAGTCGTCGCCCTTCGGATCGACCAGCACCGGCTTGCCCGCCGCGCGCGCCTTCGCGATCATCTGCGTGACGTGCGTGAGGCCGCCCTTCGCGTAGTCCGACATCAGGATAACGTCATGGGTCGGCAATAGCGAGTCGTAACGCGCGAGGCCCGCGAGCAGCGCTTCGTGCGCGGGCGCTTTTTCGAAGTCGACGCGCAGCAGCTGTTGCTGACGCGACAGCACGCGCAGCTTGATCGTCGTCGGTAGTTCCGGGTCGCGCTCGAGATACGGCGCGACGCCGCTATCGCCGAGCAGTTGCACGACGCGCTCGCCCGGCTCGTCGTGTCCGACGACGCATAGCAAGCCCGCCTGCGCGCCGAGCGCCGCAGCGTTGCGCGCGACGTTCGCCGCGCCACCCAGCCGGTCTTCCTGCTTTTGCACCAGCACGACGGGCACGGGCGCTTCCGGTGAAATGCGATTGACGTCGCCGAACCAGTAACGGTCCAGCATCACGTCGCCGACGACCAGCACACGGGCCGCCGCCAGCCGCTCGCGCGCGATGACGCCCACTTCGGGCGCGAGCGTCGCGCCTTCAGGCACGGTCGGAGTCAGATGAATGTTCAGCGGGTCGTGCATACGGACGTCCAATCGAGTGATAGTCGATGCCGAGTTCGGACATCGCCTCGGGCTCATACAGATTGCGGCCGTCGAAAATCAACGGCGTTTTCAGCTCGGCCTTCAGATGGGTGAAGTCCGGGCTCTTGAATTCCTTCCATTCGGTCACGATGACGAGCGCATCGGCACCCGCGAGCGTCTCGTCCTGCGTGCTCGTGAAGTGCAGGCGCGCCTGGTGGTCGGGCGCGCTGGCCAGATCGAGTGCGAACACGCGCTTTGCCTCCGACGTCGCGACAGGATCGTACGCGCGCACCGTCGCGCCGCGCGCGAGCAGTTGCGCGATCACGCGGCGGCTGGGCGCCTCGCGCATGTCGTCGGTGTTTGGCTTGAACGACAGACCCCACACAGCGAACGTGCGGCTGCTGAGATCGTCGCCGAGCGCGTCCGTGATCTTGCGCACCAGCACTTCCTTCTGCTCGTGGTTCACTTCTTCGACGGCTTCGAGAATGCGCAGGTTGTGGCCCATCTCGCTGCCCGTGCGGATCAGCGCCTGCACGTCCTTCGGAAAGCACGAGCCGCCGTAACCGACGCCCGCGTACAGGAAGTGATAGCCGATGCGCGGGTCCGAGCCGATCCCGCGGCGCACGGCTTCGATGTCCGCACCGACCGTATCGGCCAGATTCGCCATCTCGTTCATAAACGAGATGCGCGTGGCAAGCATCGCGTTAGCCGCGTATTTCGTGAATTCGGCCGAGCGCACGTCCATGTAAAGCGTGCGTTCGTGATTGCGGTTGAACGGCGCGTACAGGCGGCGGATCTTCTCGCGCGCCTTGTCGCCGTCTTCGTCATTGTCGACGCCGACGACGATGCGATCGGGACGCATGAAGTCGTCGACAGCTGCGCCTTCCTTCAGGAACTCCGGATTCGACACGATCGAAAAGCGATGCTGCGCGCTATCCGCGAGACCGCGCTTCTCCAGTTCTTCCGCGATCACCGCGCGCACGCGCTGCGCGGTGCCGACGGGCACCGTCGACTTGTCGACGATCACCTTGAAGCCGTTCATCGTGCGGCCGATGTTGCGGGCCGCTTCGAGCACGTATTGCAGGTCGGCGGAACCGTCTTCGTCGGGCGGCGTGCCAACGGCGATGAACTGGATTTCACCGTGCGCGACACTCGCTTCGACATCGGTCGAAAACGTGATGCGCCCCGCCGCGCGCGAACGCGCGATGATCTCCCGCAGGCCCGGCTCGTGGATCGGCATGCCGCCGTTGTTGAGAATGTCGATCTTGCGCGGATCGACGTCCAGACAGAAAACGTCGTTGCCGACTTCGGCAAGACACGCGCCCGTGACGAGACCTACGTAACCCGTGCCGATAATGGTGATTTTCATACGCTTCCCGGTAGATGGTGCCGGTTCAATGTTCGGCGTTTCGATGCTGCGTGACGGCTTTGCTGCCTGCGTTCATGCGGATGCCTGACCTCAGCTCGACGCCGTGATCGGCTCGACGCGGCGCGGCGCGTAGCTTTCCCAACCGCTGCAGCCCGGACACTGCCAATAGAACAGGCGCGCCCGGAAGCCGCAATTCTGGCACGTGTACCGTGGCAGATTTTTGGTGCGCTGACGGATCAGCGTGCGCATCAGCTCCAGTTCGCTGCGGCGCGGTTCTTCGGCCACCGCCTGCTGCGCTTCGAGCAGGCGCGTCATGCCGGCGAGATTCGGTGACTTCTGCATCTGCGTGCGCGCGAGTGCGTGCGCCGCTTCGGGACCGCGCAGCGCCGACACGTGCTGATACGCGACGTCGAGCAGATCGTTCGACGGATAACGGTCCACCCACGACGTCAGCAGGTCGGCGCCCGCTTCCTGACGGCCAAGCGCTTCGTAGGCCTTCATCAGCTTTTCAGCGACGAGCGGCAGATACGCCGCATTCTGTTGCTCCACGTGCAGCCACTGCGCGATCGCCTTTTCGTGCTCGCCGGCCGCTGCGTCGACGTCGCCGAACAGGATCGTCGCGCGCACGTTCTGCGGATACGCCTTCAATGCGAGATCCAGCTGACGGCGGGCTTCGTCCGGCTTCTTCTGCTGCAGCGCTTCCTGTGCAAGTTCGCAATGGAAGTGGCCGATTTCTTTATCGAGCGATGCGGCGCCCATCGTTTCAAGCCGGCGCGCGGTGTCGATCGACTTGTTCCAGTCCTTCTCGATCTGATAGATCGTGAGCAGTGAGCGCTGCGCGCCGAGTGCGTAGTCGCCCGATTGCAGCGCCTTGAACGTCTCTTCCGCGCGGTCCAGCAGGCCCGCCTTCAGGAAGTCCTGCCCGAGTTCGTACAACGCGTGATCGCGCTCGTTGACAGGCAAGTCCGCGCGGCTCAGCAGGTTCTGATGCACGCGGATTGCGCGATCCGTTTCACCGCGGCGGCGGAACAGGTTGCCGAGCGCAAAGTGCAGCTCAATCGTTTCCGGATCGAGCTTGACGACTTCGATGAAGGCGTCGATGGCCTGGTCGGGCTGCTCGTTCAACAGAAAGTTTAGTCCGCGAAAATAAGAACGCGGCAGGTTGGCGCTTTCGGACAACAGCGCCTTGAGGTCGTAACGCGCAGCCACCCAGCCGAACGCGAACGCGACGGGTATGACGAGCAGCCACCAGAGGTCTAGATCCATGCGAATGTGCGGAGTGCGAAAGAGGCCGCGCGAGTGGCGCGCGGCGTGAAAGGGCTAGATGAGCGGCGGCATAGGCGGCTCTTCGACGACAGCGGGCGTTTCGCGCGCCACGCGCAGTTCGCGCTTGAGCCGGCCGTTTTCCATCCGCAGCCGGAACATCGCCGGCAGCGACGACACCAGACCGGCCAGCAGACCCACGACGAAGAACGCGAGGCCGATCAGAATCAACGGCGCCTGCCACGAATACCCGGCTAGGAAATTCAGCGTAGCGCTTTGCGTATTGGACAGTGCAAGCACCAGCAGCAGCACGAACACCAGCACGCGAATCAGCCAGACGATAAATTTCATGTATTGATCTCTTGACGGCGGTTGCGGGATGACGCCGGCTTGATGACGCGTCGCGCCACGGTGTTTGCCCGCGCCGAAGTGACCCGTATTGTAAATGAAGCCTATGTCGACTGGCACAGCCGTGCGGATCACGATGCCTTACTGTCGTTTATCCGCTTGAAAATGGAGCGCAATCGACGGGTTAATGCGTTGCCTTGCGCGCATTGATGGAACGCACAAGGCTGATTCGAGCGCGGCCGGGGGAAGTGTCAACTATGTCCTCGTACGCTCAGTTGCAGCGTCCAAGGTCCCGGCAACGGACGAAAAAAAAGCGCCCTAAGGCGCTTTTTCTGGTCAATGCCGTCTGACTGACGTAGCCACGGCGAGCTTCGACCTGGACTGCGAATACAACACAGAGCCAGCTTAAAGATCGTCGTCCGCGGATTCAGCTTTCAAAGGCTCGCCCGCACGACGATCGACGCGCTCACGCAATTCCTTGCCAGGCTTGAAGTGCGGCACGAATTTCTCCGGCACCAACACCTTTTCGCCCGACTTCGGGTTGCGCCCGACGCGGGATGGACGGCGGTTCAGGCCAAAGCTGCCGAAGCCGCGAATTTCGATGCGATGGCCGTTCGCCAGAGCGTCCGACATCGCATCGAGCATCGTCTTCACCGCGAAATCCGCATCCTTGAGGACAAGTTGCGGAAATCGCGTAGCCAGCTGGGCGACCAATTCTGATTTGGTCATACTGCAGCAGACCCCTTAAGGCTTACTGGTTCTGGCCGTCGAGCTTGGCCTTCAGCAGCGCGCCCAGGTTCGTCGTGCCGCTGGCTGCCGAGCTGGTGTCAGCTGCCAGGCCGCGAATCGCTTCCTGTTGCTCAGCCGAATCCTTGGCCTTGATCGACAGGTTGATGCCACGCGACTTGCGGTCGATGTTGATGATCATCGCATTGACCTTGTCGCCTTCCTTCAGCACATTGCGAGCGTCTTCCACGCGGTCTTGTGCGATTTCCGAAGCGCGCAGGTAGCCTTCGACGTCAGCCGTCAGCTGAACCACTGCACCCTTCGCGTCAACCGTCTTGACCACGCCGTCAACGATCGAACCCTTGTCGTTCATTGCAACGAAGTTGCTGAACGGGTCGCCTTCGAGCTGCTTGATACCCAGCGAAATACGTTCCTTCTCGACGTCGATGCCGAGAACGATCGCTTCCACTTCGTCGCCCTTCTTGTACTTGCGGACAGCTTCTTCGCCCGTTTCGCTCCACGACAGGTCCGACAGGTGAACCAGACCGTCGATGCCGCCAGGCAGACCGATGAAGACGCCGAAGTCGGTGATCGACTTGATTGCGCCTTGCAGCTTGTCGCCCTTCTTGAAGTTGCGGCTGAAGTCGTCCCACGGGTTCGGCTTGCATTGCTTCATGCCTAGGCTGATACGGCGGCGGTCTTCGTCGATTTCGAGAACCATGACTTCGACTTCGTCGCCGAGCTGAACAACCTTCGACGGTGCAACGTTCTTGTTCGTCCAGTCCATTTCCGACACGTGAACCAGGCCTTCGATGCCCGACTCGACTTCAACGAATGCGCCGTAGTCGGTGATGTTCGTGACCTTGCCGAACAGGCGCGTGCCCGACGGGTAACGGCGCGAAATGCCTTCCCACGGATCGTCGCCCAGTTGCTTGATACCGAGCGAAACGCGGTTCTTCTCTTGATCGAACTTGAGGATCTTTGCCGTGACTTCCTGGCCAACCGACAGAACTTCCGACGGGTGACGCACGCGACGCCATGCGATGTCGGTGATGTGCAGCAGGCCGTCGATGCCGCCCAGATCCACGAACGCGCCGTAGTCGGTGATGTTCTTGACCACGCCTTCGACGATCGCGCCTTCCTTCAGCGTCTCGAGCAGCTTTGCGCGCTCTTCGCCTTGCGTCGCTTCAATCACAGCGCGGCGCGACAGCACCACGTTGTTACGCTTGCGGTCCAGCTTGATGACGCGGAATTCCAGCGTCTTGCCTTCGTACGGCGTCGTATCCTTGACAGGGCGCGTGTCGACCAGCGAGCCCGGCAGGAATGCGCGAATGCCGTTGACCATGACGGTCATGCCGCCCTTGACCTTGCCCGTGATGGTGCCCGTCACGAGTTCGTTGTTGTCGAGGGCCTTTTCCAGCGACAGCCACGAAGCCAGACGCTTCGCCTTGTCGCGCGACAGGATGGTGTCGCCGTAGCCGTTTTCCAGCGCGTCGATCGCGACGGAAACGAAGTCGCCCGCCTGCACTTCTACCTCGCCCGCGTCATTCAGGAACTCTTCGAGCGGGATGTAGGCTTCGGACTTGAGACCAGCGTTGACGACCACGAAGTTGTGGTCTACACGCACGACTTCGGCGGAGATCACTTCGCCAGCGCGCATGTCTTGCTTGGTCAGCGACTCTTCGAACAGAGCCGCAAAAGATTCGGTATTCGGGGTAGAGGTTTGCAGGTCGGACATAAAAATCTGAATTTGCATGGTTTTCGCAGCGTCAGGTGAACCATCACGGTTCATCACTACGGCAAAGGAGCGAAAGCCATACGGGGTTAAGGGTTAAACGATCGCTTCGTGTTGCTCACGAGGCACCTACACAACAACAAAAAAACACTTCGATGCAAGATTCCGCGGTCAGCTTTGCGGAACCAGCGCCTTGTACCACTGCGTCACCTGCTCGACCGCCTGGTCGATCGACAATGCCGAGGTATCGAGGAGCTGTGCATCCGCTGCGGGCTTGAGCGGCGCGGCTGTGCGCTTGCTGTCGCGCTCGTCGCGTTCACGCAAATCCCGGAGCAAGTCATCCATATTAGCAGAAAATCCTTTTTGGATCAATTGCTTATGCCGACGGGCCGCGCGAGCCTCGACGCTGGCCGTCAAAAACACCTTCAGAACGGCGTCCGGAAAGATCACCGTGCCCATGTCGCGGCCGTCTGCGACCAGGCCCGGCTGCTTGCGAAAGGCCCGCTGACGGGCCACCAGAGCGGCTCTAACGGGCGCATGAACGGCGATTGCCGACGCCCGGTTGCCGACTTTCTCAGCGCGGATGTCGGTCGATACGTCGACGCCGTCCAGCTGCGCAATGCCCTCGCGGAAGGTGATATGGAGCTCGCCGATCAGGTTTGCAAGGGCGTCGGCGTCGTCGGCGGCGATGTCGTAGCGCACGCTGGCGAGCGCGGCGAGCCGGTACAGCGCGCCGCTGTCCAGCAGGTGGAAGCCGAGTTCGGCGGCCACCACGGCGGCCACGGTGCCTTTGCCGGATGCGGTCGGGCCGTCGATCGTGATGACGGGCGTCTGGTGAAAGGGACGGGTCGGTTTCATCGAGAAAGTCGCCCGTGGGAACAGGCAGCGAATGTTGTCAAGACGGGTCAGGGTTGGGCGAGCGCGAGGAAGCGCTCGAAATAGTCGGGGAACGTCTTGCCGACGCATTTCGGGTCGTTGATCCGCACGGGCACGCCGCCGAGGCTCACCAGCGAGAAGCACATCGCCATGCGGTGATCGTCGTAAGTGTCGATTGCGGCGTTCGGCGTCAGCTTTTCAGGTGGCGTGACGACGAGGAAATCGTCACCCTCCTGCACCTTGGCGCCCACTTTGCGCAGCTCGGTCGCCATCGCGGCGATGCGGTCGGTTTCCTTCACCCGCCAGCTCGCGATGTTGCGCAGCGTCGACGTGCCGTCGGCGAACAGCGCGGCGACGGCGATCGTCATCGCTGCGTCGGGAATCAGGTTGAAGTCCATGTCGATGGGATCGAGCTTGCCGTGGTCGTTGCCGACGCCGCGCACTTCGATCCAGTCGTCGCCCATCGTGACGTTCGCGCCCATCTTCATTAGCGCCGTCGCGAAACCGACATCGCCCTGGATGCTCGCGCGTCCCACGCCTTCGACGCGCAGCGGTCCGCCGCCCAGCGCGCCAGCCGCGAGGAAATACGAGGCCGACGACGCGTCGCCTTCGACCATGATCTTGCCCGGCGACTGGTAACGCACGCCGTTCGGAATCGTGAAGCGCTCCCAGCCGAGCCGCTCGACCTTGATACCAAAGCGCGCCATCAGCGCGATCGTGATCTCGATATACGGCTTCGAGATCAGCTCACCCGCCACTTCGACGATCGTCTCGCCGCTTTCCGTTTTCACGAGCGGCAGCGTCATCAGGAGCGCCGTCAGGAACTGGCTCGACACGTCGCCGCGCACACGGATGGGTGCATCGAAGGAAATCTGCGCGGGACGGATGCGCAGCGGCGGAAAGCCTTCGTTCTCTTCGTAATCGATCTTCGCGCCGATCTGCCGCAGCCCGTCGACCAGATCGCCGATTGGCCGTTCGTGCATGCGCGGCACGCCGTGAATCCGGTAGTCGCCGCCGTTCACGGCAAGCGCAGCCGTCAGCGGCCGAACCGCCGTGCCCGCGTTGCCGAGGAACAGATCCGCGCGCGCCGCGGGGAGCGCACCGCGCGTGCCCGTCACGACGCAGGTGTCACCGTCACGCTTGACCTTCACGCCGAGCTTTTCGAGCGCGTCGAGCATCACGCGCGTGTCGTCGGAATCGAGCAGATTGGTGATCGTCGTCTCGCCCTCGGACAAAGCCGCGAGCAGCAGCACACGGTTCGAGATGCTCTTCGAGCCGGGCAGACGGACGGTGCCGGACGCACGGGAAAATGGTCCGAGATCGAGATGTTCCATGTGAATTCCAGTGTCCAGTTATTTCGACGCGTCGTCGGTTGCTGAGCGTTCGGGCGACGCTTTTTGCGTTGGCGTTGCGCGTTCCTGCCATTCGCTGCGCGCCGCGCGCGAGCGGGCGAACACGGCTTCGAGCGTCGCGCCGTCGCCGGCTTCGATCGCGCTGCGTAGACGCGCCAGCACCGCCGTGTAGCCGTCGATCTCATCGAGCAGCGCCGAGCGGTTCGCCACGCAGACGTCGCGCCACATTTCCGGGCTCGACGCGGCAATCCGCGTGAAGTCGCGGAAACCGCCCGCCGCGAAGGAGAACTTCAGCGCGGCATCGGATGAATTGAGAATTTGCTCAACGAGCGCGAACGACAACACGTGCGGCAAATGGCTGACTGACGCGAACACGCGGTCATGCTGATCCGCCGGCATCGCGTGTACGCTGGCGCCCGTGGCGCGCCACATCGCGGCAATACGGTCGACGCAAGCCTGCTGGTTCTCCGGCAACGCACACAACACGACGTTGCGGTTCACGTACAGATCGGGCAACGCGGCGTCGACGCCGCTCGATTCCCGGCCCGCGATCGGATGACCGGGCACGAACTGGCCGATGCGCTCGCCCAGCGCCGCGCGCGCCGCAGCAACGACGTCCGACTTCGTGCTGCCAGCGTCGGTGACGATCGTCGACGGGTCGAGAAACGGCGCAATGCGTTCCAGCAAGGGCTGCGTCTGCGCGACGGGTGCCGCGAGCAGCACTACGTCGGCGCCTTTCAGCGCAGCGCGCAGCGCAGCGTCGTCGGCGAGCGAGGCGCTCGCGTCGATCACGCCCAGCTCGAGCGCGCGCTCCGTCGATGCAGCCGACCGTCCCACGCCAATCACCCGCCGCTCGCCGCCCACGTCGCCGCGTTCGCGCAGCGCGCGCGCAAGCGATCCGCCGATCAGCCCGACGCCGAAAATCACCAGTTTGTCGAAAGAGAACGCTGCCACGTCAGTCACAGAAAAAACGCGCCTCGCTATTTTCGAGGCGCGTGGATTGCATTGAAACGCTCAGGCCGTCGCCAGCGTCTTTCCGAGCGCCGCGATGAACGCCTCGTTTTCTTCCGGCAGGCCGATCGTCACGCGCAGCCACTGCGGCAGGCCGTAGCTGCCCACCGGCCGCACGATCACGCCCTGCTTCAGCAGTTCGAGATTCACGCGGTTACCCGCGCCGTCGTCGTTACCGACGCGCACCAGCACGAAGTTGCCGTGCGACGGCACGTATTCGAGACCGAGCTTGTCGAACGCTTGCGTCAGGCGGAGATAGCCTTGCGCATTCAATTCGGCGCTCTTTTGCAGGAACGGCTTGTCGTTCAGCGCGGCGATCGCGGCCGCTTGCGCGAGCGTGTTCACATTGAACGGCTGACGCAGACGGTTCATCAGATCGGTGAGTTCCGGCTGCGCGATGGCAAAGCCGACACGCAGACCGGCGAGGCCGAACGCCTTCGAGAACGTGCGCGACACCAGCAGGTTCGGATAGCGGCGCACCCACGCGATCGAGTCATAGCGCTTGTCCGCGCTCAGATATTCCGTGTACGCCTCGTCGAGCACCACGGCGACGTGGCGCGGCACCTTCGACAGGAAGGCTTCGATCGTCGCGCCGTCGATGAACGTGCCCGTCGGATTGTTCGGGTTCGCGACGAAAACGAGGCGCGTGTCGTCGCTGATCGCGGCGAGCATCGCGTCGAGATCGTGGCCGTACTTCACGGCGGGCACGACGATCGCGCGCGCGCCGAGGCCTTGCGTCGCCAGCGCGTATACGGCGAACGAGTATTGCGCGTAGACAACCGACTGGTTTTTCTCGACGAACGCATGCGCGGCCAGTTCGAGAATGTCGTTGCTGCCGTTGCCGAGCGTGATCCAGTCGGCGGGCACGTCGTATTGCGCCGAAAGCGCGGCCTTCAGTTCGAACGCGTTCGCGTCCGGATAGCGGCCGAGTTCACTCGCCGCCTGCGCCATCGCCGTTTTCGCGGACTCCGGCATGCCGAGCGGATTCTCGTTCGATGCGAGCTTCACGATACGCGCTTCGTCCAGCCCAAATTCGCGCGCGACTTCCGAAATCGGCTTGCCAGCCACATAAGGCGCGATCGCGCGAACGTAGGACGGACCGAAAGACGTTGTCATGTGTATCTCCGGATAATTCCTGGACTTGCTTATTGGTTGCGAAATGTTTGCGAAACGAGATGTCGGACGTATCAGCGGGCCCGCGGATACGAGCCGAGAATCTTCAGGAAGTCTGCTTTCTGGCCTAGATCGGCGAGCGCGGCTGTAACGGACGCGTCGTCGCGATGGCCTTCGACGTCGATGTAGAAGTAATACTCCCACGTGCCGACGCGAGCCGGACGCGACTCGAAACGCGTCATCGACACGCCGTGGCGCGCGAGCGGTTCGAGCAGCTTGAACATCGCGCCCGGCTCGTTCGCGACGGACACGATCAGCGACGTCTTGTCGTAGCCGCTTGCGCCCGTCGGCTGCTTGCCGATCATCACAAAGCGCGTGCGGTTGTGCGGGTCGTCCTGGATCAGCGCGTAAGCGACTTGAAGACCGTATTGCGTTGCCGCGCGGTCGCCCGCGATGGCCGCGATGGTCGGATCTTCCGCCGCCATGCGCGCGGCTTCGGCATTGCTCGACACAGCCTGGCGCTCGACATGCGGCGCGTGCGTGGCCAGCCAGCGCTGGCACTGTGCAAGCGCCTGCGCATGCGCGCACACGCGCGTCACACCGGCCAGCCCGCCGTTGAGCGTGAGCAGATTGTGATGGATCGGCAACGCGAGTTCGCCGCCAATCAGCAGTTGCGTTTGCAGCAGCAGATCGAGCGTGCGCGACACCGCGCCTTCCGTCGAGTTTTCGATGGGCACGACGCCGAATTCCGCGCCACCCGCTTCGACTGAGCGAAACACTTCGTCGATCGACGAACAAGGCAGCCCTTCGATCGACTGACCGAAGTACTCGTGCATGGCCTGTTCGCTATACGTGCCGGCTGGCCCAAGGTACGCGGCCGTGATGTTCTTTTCGAGCGCGCGGCTCGCGGCCATGATTTCGCGCCAGATCGCGCTGATGTGTTCGCCGGCGAGCGGGCCTGCGCTCATGTCCTGCAGACGCGCGATCACCTGCTGCTCGCGCTCCGGACGAAACACGGGCGCGTTGAAGTGCTTCTTGACCTCGCCGACTTCGAGTGCGACCGCCGCGCGCTGATTCAGCAGCGCGATGAGCTGCGCGTCGATCGCGTCGATGCGTTCGCGCAGCGGTTTGAGTTGAGAATTGAGTTCGTCGTCCATGCTTCTAAAGGACCGCTTCGAGTCCTGTATAGGGCCAGTTCGGAGAGGATGCGCGCGCAGCGACCGGAAGGATCACGCGCTGCGCTGTTCGAATTCCCTCATGTACTCGACAAGCGCTTTGACGCCTTCGAGCGGCACCGCGTTGTAAATCGACGCCCGCATGCCGCCGACGGACTTGTGGCCCTTCAGCTGCACCAGCCCGCGCGCTTTCGCGCCGGCCAGGAAATCTTCATTGCGCGACTCGTCGGCGAGGAAGAACGGTACGTTCATCCGCGACCGCGCGTTGCGCTCCACCTTGTTCAGATAGAAGCTCGATGAATCGATGGTGTCGTACAGCAGCTTCGCCTTCTCGACGTTGCGTGCCTCGATCGCCGTCAACCCACCCTGCTTCTTCAACCACTTGAACACCAGCCCGGCGATGTAGATCGCGTACGTGGGCGGCGTGTTGTACATCGAATTGTTCAGCGCGACGGTCTTCCATTCGAATGCCGACGGACACACGGCCATCGAACGGTCGAGCAGATCCTCGCGCACGATCACGACAGTCACGCCCGCCATGCCGATATTCTTCTGCGCGCCACCAAACAGCACGCCATATTTGGCGATGTCCATCGGGCGCGACAGGATGTGCGACGACGCGTCGGCGACGAGCGGAATGTCGCCGAGATCGGGGATCTCGAAGGTCTCGACGCCGTGGATCGTTTCGTTCGTGCATAGATGCACGTAGGCGGGATCGTCGGACAGGTTCCACTCGGCGCGCGCCGGAGCGCGCGTGAAACCGTCGACCGTTTCACCGCTTGCGGCAATGTGCGCCGCGCCGTACTTCTGCGCTTCCTTGAACGATTTCTGCGACCAGGAGCCCGTCACGACGAAGTCCGCGCGCGCCTTGCGGCCCATCAGGTTCATCGGCACGATTGCGTTTTCGCCGAGCCCGCCGCCTTGCAGGAAGAGAATCTGATGGCTCGCGGGCACGTGCAGCAATTCGCGCAGGTCGGTCAGCGCCTCTTCATGAATCGCCATGAACTCTTTGCCGCGATGGCTCATTTCCATCACGCTCATGCCGCTGCCGCGCCAATCGAGCATTTCGTCGGCTGCCTGGCGCAGCACTTCTTCGGGCATGGCCGCAGGACCGGCGGAGAAATTGAAGACGCGCATCGTGAGAACCCTGGGAAGCAGGCACGCGGCATGGAAAAGAGCCGAAAACCGCGCCTGAAAGAAAATGGCCGTCTGCGCGCAAGCGCAAACGGCCATTATCGCATTGACGCTCGAAACCCGCCAAACCCCGGCGTTTCAAGGGAATTGTCGCACTCCCTCTCACGCCACCCGTGACAGGCGCCTCGAACGCCGTTCAGCCTCGTTCGACCTGCTTACTTCGCCGGCTTGACGGAAGCGACTTCCTTGTCAGCCTGGTCGCGCGTTGCCTTGATCGATTGCGGCATGTACTTCTGCATCAGACCGTTCACAACGTCGCGGCCAACCTGGTCTTGCACCTGGATGAACTTGCGGCCCGTCGGGCTCTTGTAGAACGCCGTCAGATCGTTGATTTCCTGCGTGCTGTAGTACTTCGCGTAGGCGTCGTACTGAGCTTGCATCGCGTCCTGCTTGAACGAATCCGTAGCGAAGACCTGGCCTGCCGAGTCCACCAGCTTCGGCACAGCATTCTTCTGCAGCGACGGGACGGAAGCCTGCTTTTGCTTGTCCGTCATCGTCTTGTTTTCGGACAGCGCGTCCGACAGGATGGCCGGGACGAGCTGCTTTGCCTGCATCTGCGCGCTGTTGCCGATTGCGCCGACCAGCTTCTGTGCGTCGATCGCGTCGAGCAGATTCTTGATGGCAGCCTGCTTCGCCGGGTCGACGGGGGCAGCGGCAGCCGGAGCAGCCGGAGCCGGCTGCTGGGTTTGCAGCGCTTGCGCCATCGCGAGGGTCGGGACGAAAGCGGCCAGAACCATCAACTGCTTGAAACGTTTTTGCATCACTACTCCCTAAGAGAAATTAACCTAACTGCTTCGCCGCGCAGGCGGCGCATCGGCCCGATGCGCTCAACATGCCCGCGTGGCTTTACGCATTACTTGAGAAGCTTCGCTGCGGATCACGACGCTTCGCTTTCGTCCCCGCCCGCTTCGTCCGCAGGCGCGTCGGCATCGCCGTCCACGTCTGCTTCCGCTTCAGCAACCTGCTGCAGACCGGAAAGCTTGGTGCCTTCATCAAGGCTGATGAGTGTAACACCTTGCGTAGCGCGGCCCATTTCTCGAATTTCCGACACACGCGTGCGGATCAGCACGCCTGTATTGGTGATCAGCATGATCTGCGCTTCGGCGTCGACCAGCGTCGCGGCGACCACCTTGCCGTTACGCTCGGACGTCTGGATCGCGATCATGCCCTTTGTGCCGCGGCCGTGGCGCGTGTACTCCGTGATCGGGGTGCGCTTGCCGTAGCCGTTCTCCGTTGCCGTCAGCACCGACTCCTGTTCATCGCCCGCGACGAGCAGCGCAATCACCTGCTGGCCGTCTTCGAGCTGCATGCCGCGCACGCCGCGCGCTTCACGGCCCATCGGACGAACGTCGTTCTCGTCGAAGCGGACTGCCTTGCCCGAATCCGAGAACAGCATCACGTCATGCTCGCCGTCGGTGATCGCCGCGCCGATCAGGTAATCACCGTCATCCAGACCGACCGCGATGATGCCCTTCTTCAGCGGACGGCTGAATGCTTCGAGCGGCGTCTTCTTGACCGTGCCGAGCGCCGTCGCCATGAAGATGAACTTGTCGGCCGAGAATTCCTTGACGGGCAGCACGACCGTGATCTTCTCGCCTTCCAGCAGCGGGAACATGTTGACGATCGGACGGCCGCGCGAATTGCGCGACCCTTGCGGCACTTCGTAAACCTTCAGCCAGTAAACGCGGCCGCGGTTCGAGAAGCACAGGATGTGGTCATGCGTGTTCGCGATGAAGAGCGTGTCGATCCAGTCGTCTTCCTTCATCTGCGTCGCCTGCTTGCCGCGACCTCCGCGCTTCTGGGCGCGATATTCGGACAACGGCTGCGATTTCACGTAACCGGAGTGCGACATCGTCACGACCATGTCCTGCGGTGTGATGAGGTCTTCCGTGTTCAGTTCGGTCGCGTTCATCTCGATGCGCGAGCGGCGTTCGTCACCAAATTCGCTCTTGATCGAGACCAGTTCGTCGAAGATGATCGAAGTTATGCGCTCGGGGCGCGCGAGGATATCCAGCAAATCGGCGATCTGCGCCATGACGTCACGGTACTCGCTGAGGATCTTGTCCTGCTCGAGGCCCGTCAGGCGTTGCAGGCGCATCTGCAGAATTTCCTGCGCCTGCGTGTCCGACAGACGGTAGAGTCCGTCGGCCTGCATGCCATACGCCGGGTTCAGCCCTTCCGGACGGTACGCGGCGCGGCCGCCCGACGAAGCATTGTCCGTCTCCGCGCGCTGCAGCATTTCGCGCACGATCGACGAATCCCACGGGCGGTCCATCAACTCCTGCTTCGCGATGGGCGGCGTCGGCGCGGCCTTGATGATCGCGATGAAATCGTCGATGTTGGCAAGCGCGACGGCGAGGCCTTCGAGCACGTGGCCACGTTCGCGCGCCTTGCGCAGTTCGTATACAGTGCGCCGCGTCAACACTTCGCGACGGTGCGACAGGAAATGCGACAGCATTTCCTTCAGGTTCAGCAGCTTCGGCTGGCCATCGACCAGCGCGACCATGTTCATGCCGAACGTGTCCTGAAGCTGCGTCGCCTTGTACAGATTGTTGAGAATGACCTCAGGCACTTCGCCGCGCTTCAGTTCGATCACGACGCGCATGCCGCTCTTGTCGGATTCGTCGCGAATGTCCGAGATGCCTTCCAGCTTTTTCTCATTCACGAGCTCGGCGATCCGCTCGAGCAGCGAACGCTTGTTCACCTGATAAGGCAGTTCGTCGACGATGATCGCCATGCGCTGGCCGCGATCGATCTCTTCGAAGTGCGTGGTCGCGCGCATCACGACGCGCCCGCGCCCCGTGCGGTAACCGTCGCGCACGCCGGCGACACCGTAGATGATGCCGGCCGTCGGGAAATCCGGCGCCGGCACGATCTCGATCAGCTCGTCGATCGTCGCTTCCGGGTTCTTCAGCAGGTGATGACAGGCGTCGACGATTTCGGTCAGATTGTGCGGCGGAATGTTCGTCGCCATGCCGACGGCAATGCCCGACGAGCCGTTGATCAGCAGGTTCGGGATGCGCGCGGGCAGAATGGTCGGCTCGTTTTCGCTGCCGTCGTAGTTCGGCTGGAAGTCGACCGTTTCCTTGTCGATGTCGGCGAGCAGCTCGTGGCCGATCTTCGCCATGCGGATTTCGGTGTAACGCATCGCCGCGGCGTTGTCGCCGTCGACTGACCCGAAATTGCCTTGTCCGTCGACGAGCATGTAGCGCAGCGAAAAGTCCTGCGCCATGCGGACGATCGTGTCGTATACAGCCGAGTCGCCGTGCGGATGGTACTTACCGATCACATCGCCGACGATACGCGCCGATTTCTTGTACGCCCGGTTCCAGTCGTTGTTCAGTTCGTGCATGGCGTACAGCACGCGCCGGTGAACCGGCTTCAGACCATCGCGGACATCGGGAAGCGCGCGCCCTACAATCACGCTCATCGCGTACTCGATATACGAGCGGCGCATTTCCTCCTCTAGGGAGATTGGTAGAGTCTCTTTGGCGAATTGATCCATTGTCCGTATCGTTTACGCGCGAAGACGATGAGGGAAACGCGTTCTTCACCTCACCGCTTGGGCCTACCCCTATGCATCTGCGAGCGCAGCGCATCACGCGATTCTACCATGCGCCGCATCCGCTCCCGGCGACATGCGTATACCTATTAGTGGGACGCGCGAAAACGGCACCTGGAAGCGCCTCGCGAGCGTGGTGACCGGGCCCGGAAAATGCTGCCTGTCAAGCCGCCCGAAACGGCCTCCGGCGGGCTCTTGACGAACTTGCCACCTTCTGTTGCGCATGCACCACATTCGACCGGGCGTATGAATAGGGGGCGGATTTTTTTATCGTCGGAAGGGAACGATATGGCAAAATGCCAACGCACAAAGTTAGACACTGCTCGAAGTCTACGCACAGCGTCTTTTGTTCCGCACCGATGTTATACTTCGAGCAATGTATGACTGGTCTTTGTCAACAGGCTCGCAGTAAACCTGCGGTAATCTCAATTTCGAGAGGAGAAATATGAATAAACTTTCAAAGCTCGCGTTCATTGCAGCTACCGCAGTTATGGCTGCATCCGCTATGGCACAGTCGGTGCCGGCGTCGCGACAAGCCACCAACGACAACTGGGTGAACGGCACCGGCGAATACGTGTGGATGAACGGCACGAATGAGCTTTGCTGGCGCGACGCGTTCTGGACGCCGGCAACGGCTAACGCAAAGTGCGATGGCGCACTGGTCGCACAAGCACCGACGCCGCCGGCACCTCCGGCACCGGTCGCTCCGGCTATCACCAGCCAGAAGATCACGTATCAAGCTGACACGCTGTTCGACTTCGACAAGGCAATTCTGAAGCCGGCTGGCAAGGAAAAGCTGGACGATCTCGCATCGAAGATTCAAGGCCTGAACCTGGAAGTCGTCGTGGCCACTGGCTACACCGACCGCATCGGTTCGGACAAGTACAACGACCGTCTGTCGCTGCGTCGTGCTCAAGCTGTCAAGGCATACCTGGTCAGCAAGGGCATCGAAGCCAACCGTATCTACACGGAAGGCAAGGGCAAGCGCAACCCGGTTACGACGGGCTGCAACCAGAAGAACCGCAAGCAACTGATCGCCTGCCTCGCACCGGATCGTCGCGTGGAAGTCGAAGTTGTCGGTACTTCGAAGCAGTAAGCTGCAAAAAAACGCAGTATCCAAAGCCCCGCTTCGGCGGGGCTTTTTTTATGCTCCGTCTGCGCGGCGTCAACCACCGCACGAGACGACACCCAACAAGCGCGACCGGGCGCTTTTTGCCGCCCCATGCGCAGCCCTATATACTCAGGGTTTCTCCGATCCACCCGCTTTCCCGCCCTCGAGGCCGCATCCGTCATGACCAATGCCGATCCCCACGAACTGCAGAAATTCAGCGATCTCGCGCATCGCTGGTGGGACCCGAACGCCGAGTTCAAACCGCTGCACGAACTGAATCCGGTGCGTCTCAACTGGATCGACTCGCACGCGCATCTCGCGGGCAAGCGCGTGCTCGATATCGGCTGCGGCGGCGGGATTTTGTCGGAGTCGATGGCGACTTTGGGCGCCGATGTGAAGGGAATCGACCTTTCCAATGAAGCTCTGGGCGTCGCGGATCTTCACAGCCTTGAAAGTGGTGTAACGGTAAGTTACGAGGAGATCGCTGCGGAGGCGCTGGCGGCCCGCGAACCTGCGTCGTTCGATGTCGTTACCTGCATGGAAATGCTCGAGCACGTGCCCGACCCGTCGAAGGTCGTCGAAGCGTGCAAGACGCTCGTCAAGCCGGGCGGCTGGGTGTTCTTTTCGACGCTCAATCGCAATGTGAAGTCGTACCTGCTTGCGGTGGTCGGCGCGGAGTACATCGCGCGCATGCTGCCAAAGGGCACGCATGACTACGCCCGCTTCATCCGTCCCTCGGAGCTTGCCGGCTTCGCGCGCGCGGCGGATCTGCACACCGTCGAAATCAAGGGCATCACCTACAACCCGCTCACGCGCCATTTCGGCGTGTCGAACGATACCGACGTCAACTACATGCTCGCGTGCCGTCGCGAAGCCTGATCCAGCGCCTACTTCAATGAGCGATCCCACGCCCCTGCCACAGCGCGAAGACGACGAAGCATCGATCGGTCTTTGCCAGGGCATTCTGTTCGACCTCGACGGCACGCTTGCCGACACCGCGCCCGACCTTGCCGCAGCCGTCAACAAGATGCGCCATGAGCGCGGCCTCGATATGGTGCCGCTGGAGAAGTTGCGCCCGCTCGCGTCAGCGGGCGCGCGCGGCCTGCTCGGCGGCGCGTTCGGCATTGGCCCGGACCATCACGACTACGCGTCCATGCGCGACGAGTTCCTGGCGAACTACGAAGCGGATCTATGCATCGAAACGCTGCTGTTCCCAGGCATTGGTGACATTCTCGATGACCTCGACGCGCGCGGCGTGCGCTGGGGCATCGTGACGAACAAGGTCGCGCGGCTGACAGAACCGCTCGTCGCCCAGCTTGGGCTGGGCGCGCGTGCGGGCTGCGTCGTTAGCGGCGACACGACGCCGCATTCGAAGCCCCATCCCGCGCCGCTGCTGCACGCCGCGAAGGAGCTGGACCTGCAGCCGGAGCGGATCGTCTATGTCGGCGACGATCTGCGCGACGTGCAAGCGGGCTTTGCGGCCGGCATGGTGACGGTCGCGGCGGCGTACGGTTATTGCGGCAACGACATTCCGCCTACGCAATGGCACGCCCAGCATGTCGTCAAGACGACGGGCGAACTGCATAACCTGCTGCGCGACATCAGTTAATGGACGCATCCACTGCGTACGGGAGGGCGCGTTCGTTTCGCCGTGACTCGCGAGCGCCGCTACTGTAAAATGATGATGTGAGCCACCTGCGTGGCTCATTCCTTCTGCGGGGGCGACCTGGTTTCGACAGGGGTTGCGAAGCGGCTAGGGCATGTCGAGGCCCCGTAACCTCGTAAATCAGCGGGAAAAACGTAACTGCAAACGACGAAACGTTCGCACTGGCAGCCTAAGGGCCGCCGTCCTCTGCCTAGTTCACTGACGGGCTAGTGTCGCAAGACCGGTAGCAATACCGACAGAGGTCATATACGTCAGTTAAGCCTTGGCGGCGTCACGACGTCCGGGTCGAAAATCTAGTGAATCGCTGTAGCGCAGCGTGTTCGTCCGCGTCGCTCCGGTTAAATCAAAAGACAGAACTAAACATGTAGAACTAGTCGTAGAGGACTTCTGGACGCGGGTTCGATTCCCGCCGCCTCCACCAATATTCAATACGGTGCAGTACGCCGCAGTACGAAAACCCGCACAGCGAAGCGCTCTGCGGGTTTTTTGTTGCCGTCGTCCGCACGCGAGTACGACGGGCGCCGGCTCGGCCACCCTATACCGCGTCTCCCGGGCGCGCGCTTTCGCGCATTTGACATTCGTTCGCGCCCCGTTTTCAACCTTTTCTGATAGTCACTGCGGCTGACCTGACGTCAAATGAACGGCCGTCTCCAAGTCCGACGGCACGCCCTATCCGCCCAGTACAACTAACCAAACGGGAGATGCACAAAATGACCAATATAGACGACCCCATTATGGCCCGCCTCGGTGACGCCACCGACCACGGCGGCAAGATCGTCGAGGCGACACAGGATCTGACGGATGAAGGTATCGCCATCGCGCTCGACGGTCACCTGGTCGCATGTCCGCGCTGCGGCGGCAAATATCCGATCATCGCTAGCGGGCGACGCCGGCACAACGGCAAGCGCATCGCCTACATCGGCGACATCACGACCTGTGGCGCGACGCTCGTCCGCGCATAACCACGCGCGATACGCCCCTTCCCCGCAAAAATAAAGCCCGCGGCAGCATCACGCTGCGCGGGCCACGCGCCAGTCGCACCACGTCGGCAGAGCCAGAACCGTCACGCTGCGGCGCGCACGTACACCTCTTCCGTTTCCTGAATGAACTTGCTGTTGCAGAACTCCCGCTCGGCTTTCGCCCGCGCATGTCGTCCCATCGCGGGTAAGTCGCCGCGGTTCGCGAGGATCGCGCGCAGGCGCCCGGTCATCGCCTGCGTGTCGCGCGGCTCGACGATCCAGCCGTCGACGCCATCGTCGACGTTCTCAGGCAAGCTCGCGTACCGCGTGACGAGCACCGGCCGCCCCATCGCCATCATCTCCCGGCACGCGAACGAACTGCTTTCCACCGCGTACGACACCATGAAGCCGACATCGAACGTCGCGATGTAGTCGCGGACGTCGTCCGTGAAGCCGCTGATCAGCAGATGCTCGTTCATATTCAGCACGTCGATGACCTTGCGCTGCTCGTCATTCGGCTCCGTCCCGACAACGACCAGCACGACCTGTCTGCGCAGATCGTCGGGCAACGCGGCGACGGCCGCCACCATGTCCATCGTCCCCTTGTACCAGTCGAACCCCGTAATGGTCCCAATCACCAGCTTTCCTGCGTGCCCGACGCCTAGCAGCGCATCGCGCCTGCGCGCGGCTGCTGCGTCGTCGAAAGGCGCATAGAAATGGATGTCGACGCCATTCGGAATCACCGATAACCCGCAATCCGCATACACCGACCCTTCGAGCAATTGCGCCGCCGGCTTCGACACGGCGATCACGTGATGCGTCGCGCGCCGCGCCTTGAGCTTCGTCATGAAGTCGCGCTTGACGCGGATCGTGTTGTGCTTGGTGTAGACGCAATACGGCCGCTTGAACGAGGCGAATAGCGTCGCCAACATCACGAGCCGATGATCGGGCGAGCCGTTCACATGAACCACGTCGAAGCGCTCGCGCTTAAGCAGCGCGCGCAGTTCGCGGATCGCGCCGACAAAGCGCCCGAATTCCTCGAGCTTGGCGGGAAACTCCATCGGCAGCGCGCGGATATTGGCAACGCAGCTTGCATGCTGCAACAGCCTGCTGGATTTTGGCGCACCGACGAAGACTTCGTGGCGCTCGGCCAGAGCCCGCGCAATAGAAACGACGTATGTGTCGTGACCGCCTCCGCGACCTTTATGGAAGTTGGTCAATAGTATTTTCATACTCGGCTTCCCCGTATTCGAGGGCTTGAATTCGCCGCTCGGCCCGCGTCCAACAGTGCAGGCCGGCGCAATGCAATTTGCATTGCCTCGTGATAGATCAGGGGAATTATACCGTCCGGGTCGCGCCCCTTTTAGGCTTCCGGGATAGCCAAAGCGTGGTCAGATCAGTGCGAACAGATATGAAAAGGCCCGCTCTCGAACGAGACGTGCCTTCCTGAACGCATGCGACGGGTGTTTTTCGACGAACAACAGATGGAATAACAAGGCGCGCCAGCCGTTTATTCGATGCGCGCACATTCAAAGCATTTAAGGCGCGCACCCACCGAACGATTGCATACACTCCATACACAACACGTCAGAACAGGAGCCGCATCATGCGCAAGACTCTCCTTCTCATCGCCGCGCTCGCCGTGCAACAGGCCGCCTTCGCCGCGCCGCCGAAAACCATGGACGGACGTTTCGTCGACGCACAGGGACGCACGCTCTACACCTTCGACAAGGACACGACACCGGGCAAGAGCGCCTGCTCGGGCGGTTGCGCGGCGGCATGGCCCGCCGCCGCCGCCGAAGCCAGCGACAAGCCCTCGGGCGACTGGACCGTGATCGACGGTGCGGACGGCCAGCGGCAGTGGGCGTACAAAGGCAAGCCGCTCTACCGCTTCGCGAAGGACGAGAAGCCCGGCGACATGAAGGGGGACGGCTTCAAGGACGTGTGGCACACAGCGAAGCCGTAATCCAGCCAGCCGTTCCAATGACGCACGCGACGCCGCAAGGCGACGCGTGCGTTGTGTCGTTTACTGATCCTCAGGGCACTTGAGGTTGCAGCCGTTCGGATCGCCGTTGTCGCCGCGCTTGCGCAGCTTCGTAGGCTTGTCGCTCTGATATTTCTTCGACGGTGCCGATGCACCGAACGGCATCTGCGGATGCTCGTTCAACTTGAACTCTTCGGTCAGGATACCGCCCGGCACGCCCGGCGAATTCTGCGCAAAAGCAACGGACATCGTGGCAAACAACGCGCCGGCCGTGAGGGCGGCAGCACAAGCGGGAACGAAATATTTCATATCGAATCGATGCGGCAGACGACGCCGCGCAATTAAGGCAGGATCACGAAAGCGTAGAGATTATCGCAAAGCGCCGTGCAGCGCAGCGTCGGCAGGCGTATTCGTTGTTACAGGCGCTTACCCTCCACCCTTCGACGGCCCGCGCCGGCCCTTCGTCTCAAGCCCCGCTCTCCTCCAAACCCGCCTCCAGTTCGAGCAGTTTCCCGCAATCGCCGGGATCGTAGCCTTCCAGATGCGCAACGCTCTGCCGGAACGCATTGCCGCGCATCACCGACATCACCGTTGTCAGCGGCTCGCGCTCCAAGCGCGCGCGATCGCATGCGAAGTAATAGTCCTCGTCGACAACCGGGATGAAGTCGAGCCCGAAGTGATGCGCCGCCGGCTCGACGCCGAAGCCGACGTCCGCCATCCCGCTCGCGACGAAAGCCGCGATCGCCGAATGGGTGAGTTCAGTCGACGCATAGCCGTTGACGCGATCCGGATCGACACCGACGCGCCGCAACGCAAGATCGATCAACATCCGCGTGCCGGAACCATGCTGGCGGTTGACGAACCGGATGTCGTCGCGTGCGAGGTCGGTCAAACCGCCTATCCCCTTCGGATTGCCCTTCGCGAGAAAGAGCCCCTGCTTGCGCCGTGTCAGATGCACGAGCACATGTCGCTGCGGATCGAGCCACTGGCGATACTTATCCGCGCACACCGCGCGAAACTCGCCGCGCGGCAGATGGAAGCCCGCCAGATCGCACTCGCCGCGCGCGAGCGCCGTGATCGCTTCGGCGCTGTCGCGGTATTTGATGTCGAGGGGGACTTCGTCGGCGACGAGCGCCGTCACGAGCGCCGCCACCGCATAGCCATGCGATGCATGAATGCGCACGTCTTCGGCGGGCGGCGCGAGCCAGCGGTTCAAATCGGCGGCGACTTCGCTCGCCAGCGCCTGCATGTTGCCATCCAGACGCTCGCCGCAAAGTCGTTGCGCGCGCAACACTGCCCGCCCGAGTTCCGAGAGTGCCGAGCCGCGGCCACGCTCTTTCTCGATTAGCGCGCCGCCCAGCTGAGTCTCGATGGCGCGCAGCAAACCCCACGCATGACGGTAGGACAAACCCTTAAGCGCAGCAGCCTGCGCGATGCTGCCTGTCTGGTTCACAAGGGACAGTAGCGGCATAGCGTCAGTCAGGCTGGACGTTTGGCCGTTGCTGTCCCGCACAATGAGCTGTGCCTGGCATTCGATTCGAATCATATATGTTCTAGCAGTTCCTATTGCGAAAGCCGATCCACCCGCCTATCGTTCGCATTGATATATCAAACAAGCAAAGCATAGATGCGCGGGTTATGAATAACAAGTGCATATATCGACTTTGGAGGAGCCCCACTGTGAATCGACCGAACGCCATTGCGCCAGACGAACTCGTGCAACGTCACGCACGACCCGGCATGTCGCTGGTTGCGCTACTGCACGCCATTCAGGACGACGTCGGCTTCGTGCCGCCCGACACCGTCGCGCCGCTCGCGCGGACGATGAACCTGTCACGGGCGGAAGTCCATGGCGTCATCACTTATTACCATCACTTCCGCCAGTCGCCTGCCGCGCCCGTCACGGTGCAGCTGTGCCGCGCGGAAGCATGCCGCAGCATGGGTACGGAAGCGCTCGCGCAGCATATCGAGGCGCGCACGGGTTGCCGCTTCGACGCGCACAAGCACGACGCACACAACCACGACCATGACCACGCCTGCGACGGCGCTGTCGGTCTCGAATCGGTGTATTGCCTCGGTCAATGCGCGCTGTCGCCCGCGATGATGATCAACGGCGAGCTGCACGCCAAAGTAACGCCGCAGAAGTTTGACGCACTGCTCGCAGCGGCAATGAAACGTGTGGAGGAAACGGTATGACGCGCATCTACGTTCCCCGCGATTCCTCGGCGCTGGCGCTCGGCGCGGACGCGCTCGCCACGGCAATCGTCGATGAAGCGAAAGCGCGCGGCATCGATATCGAACTCGTGCGCAATGGCTCGCGCGGTCTGCTGTACCTGGAACCGCTCGTCGAAGTGCAGACGTCCGAAGGCCGCATCGGCTATGCGAACGTCGAAGCGGAAGAGGTCGCATCGCTGTTCGACGCGGGCTTTATCGAAGGCAAGGCGACGCACGCGAAGCACGTCGGCGTCGTCGACGAGATTCCGTATCTGAAGAAGCAGCAGCGCCTGACGTTCGCGCGCATCGGCATCACCGACCCGCTTTCGACCGACGACTACGTCGCCAATGGCGGCATCGTCGGCCTGTATAACGCGCTCGCGATGTCCGGCGACGCAGCCGTCGACGCGCTGATCGAATCCGGCCTGCGCGGCCGTGGCGGCGCGGCGTTCCCGGCCGGTATCAAGTGGCGCACGGTGCGTGCCGCGAAGGCCAATCAGAAGTACATCGTCTGCAACGCGGACGAAGGCGATTCGGGCACGTTCTCCGACCGCCTGGTGATGGAAAGCGATCCGTTCGTGCTGATCGAAGGGATGATCATCGCTGGCATCGTGGCGGGTGCGACGGTTGGCCATATCTACGTGCGCAGCGAGTATCCGCATTCGATCGCCACGCTCGAAGCCGCGATCGTCAAGGCGCGTGCCGCCGGGTGGCTCGGCGACAGCGTGCTCGGATCGGAACACCGCTTCGAGCTGTTCGTCGCAAAGGGCGCGGGCGCGTACGTATGCGGCGAGGAAACGGCGCTGCTCGAATCGCTCGAAGGCAAGCGCGGCATCGTGCGCGCGAAGCCGCCGCTGCCTGCGCTCGAAGGCCTGTTCGGCAAGCCGACCGTGATCAACAACGTGATCACGCTCGCCACCGTGCCGATCATCTTCGCGAAGGGCGCGGCGTTCTATAAGGACTTCGGCATGGGCCGTTCGCGCGGCACGCTGCCGTTCCAGGTCGCAGGCAACGTGAAGCGCGGCGGTCTCGTCGAACTCGCGTTCGGCTGCACATTGCGCGAACTGATGTTCGATTACGGTGGCGGTACGGCAAGCGGCCGTCCGGCGCGCGCGGTGCAGGTGGGCGGCCCGCTCGGCACGTATCTGCCCGAGAGCCAGTGGGACATCCCGCTCGACTATGAGGAATACGCGAAGGTCGGCGCCGTCGTCGGTCACGGTGGCCTGGTGATTCACGACGACACGTCGAACCTCGCCGATCTCGCGCAATACGCGATGCACTTCTGCGCACTCGAATCGTGCGGCAAATGCACGCCGTGCCGGATCGGCTCGACGCGCGGCGTCGAAGTGATCCAGCGCATTCGCAACGGCGACACGTCGACGAAGCAGGTGCAATTGCTGCGCGATCTGTGCGACACGATGGTGTCGGGTTCGCTGTGTGCGATGGGCGGCATGACGCCGTTCCCTGTCGTCTCCGCCCTCGACCATTTCCCCGAAGACTTCGGTCTCGAAACCGCCATTCCGAAAGCGGCAGCCTGACCAAGGAGCCCAACATGTCCGATCCGATCACCTTCAAATCCGGCGGCTGCGGCTCCGGCAACTGCGCCTGCAAGGCGGGCGCGCTGCGCAACGAACGCGGCCCGATGGACGATACCGATTACGGCACGCCGCTGCGTCATTCCGACGTCGACGTGACGCTCGAAATCGACGGCCAGATGATCTCGGTGCCGGCGGGCACGTCGGTGATGCGCGCCGCCGCCGAGGCAGGCGTCAACATCCCGAAGCTGTGCGCAACCGATTCGCTCGAACCGTTCGGCTCGTGCCGTCTGTGTCTCGTCGAGATCGAAGGACGGCGCGGTTATCCGGCGTCATGCACGACGCCCGTCGAAGCGGGCATGAAGGTCCGCACGCAAACGGACCGTCTGCAAGGACTGCGCCGCAACGTGATGGAGCTCTACATCTCCGATCACCCGCTCGACTGCCTCACCTGCCCCGCCAACGGCAATTGCGAACTGCAGGACATGGCGGGCGTCACGGGTCTGCGCGAAGTGCGCTATGGCTTCGACGGCGCGAATCACCTGAAGGACAAGAAAGACGAGTCGAACCCGTACTTCACGTACGACCCGTCGAAGTGCATCGTCTGCAACCGCTGCGTGCGCGCCTGTGAAGAGACGCAAGGCACATTCGCGCTGACCATCACCGGCCGCGGCTTCGAATCGCGCGTCGCCGCGAGCGAAAGCCAGCCGTTCATGGATTCGGAGTGCGTGTCGTGCGGCGCGTGTGTCGCAGCTTGCCCGACGGCGACGCTGTCGGAAAAGAGCATCGTGATGCTGGGCCAGGCGGAGCATTCCGTCGTGACGACCTGCGCGTACTGTGGCGTCGGTTGCTCGTTCAAGGCCGAGATGAAGGGCAACACCGTCGTGAGGATGGTGCCGCACAAGAACGGCCAGGCGAACGAAGGCCATGCGTGCGTGAAGGGCCGCTTCGCATGGGGCTACGCGACGCACAAGGACCGCATCAAGAAGCCGATGATCCGCGCGAAGATCACCGATCCGTGGCGCGAAGTCAGCTGGGAAGAAGCGCTGAGCTACGCGGCGTCGGAGTTCCGCCGCATCCAGGAAAAGTACGGCCGCGATTCGATCGGCGGCATCACGTCGTCGCGCTGCACGAACGAAGAAACGTATCTGGTGCAGAAGCTGGTGCGCGCCGCGTTCGGCAACAACAACGTCGACACCTGCGCACGTGTCTGCCACTCGCCGACGGGCTACGGCCTGAAGACGACGCTCGGCGAATCGGCGGGCACGCAGACCTTCGCTTCCGTCGATAAATCCGATGTGATCATCGTGATCGGCGCGAATCCGACCGACGGCCACCCGGTGTTCGGCTCGCGTCTGAAGCGGCGTGTACGTGAAGGCGCAAAACTGATCGTCGTCGATCCGCGCCGCATCGATATCGTCGATACGGCACACGTGAAGGCCACGCATCACCTGCAACTGCGTCCGGGCACCAACGTCGCGATGGTCACGTCGCTTGCGCACGTGCTCGTGTCGGAAGGCCTGCTCAATGAGGCGTTCATCGCTGAGCGCTGCGAGACGCGCGCGTTCCAGCACTGGCGCGATTTCGTCGCGCTGCCGGAGAACTCGCCGGAAATGATGGAAAGCGTGACGGGCGTGCCGGCGCAACAGGTGCGCGAAGCCGCGCGCCTGTATGCGACGGGCGGCAACGCGGCGATCTACTACGGCCTCGGCGTGACGGAACATGCGCAAGGCTCGACGACTGTGATGGGAATCGCGAACCTTGCGATGGCAACGGGCAACATCGGCCGCGAAGGCGTCGGCGTGAATCCGCTGCGCGGCCAGAACAACGTGCAGGGTTCGTGCGACATGGGCTCGTTCCCGCACGAACTGCCGGGCTATCGCCATATCAGCGATACGGTGACGCGCACGCTGTTCGAAGGCGAATGGGGCGTGACGCTGCAGCCGGAACCTGGCCTGCGCATTCCGAACATGTTCGACGCGGCACTGCACGGCAGCTTCATGGGCCTGTATTGCCAGGGCGAAGACATCGTGCAGTCCGACCCGAACACGCAGCATGTAGGCGCGGCGCTGTCGTCGATGGAATGTATCGTCGTGCAGGACATCTTCCTGAACGAAACTGCGAAGTACGCACACGTGCTGCTGCCGGGCTCGACCTTCCTCGAGAAGGACGGCACGTTCACCAACGCCGAGCGCCGCATCTCGCGCGTGCGCAAGGTGATGCCGCCGCTGGCCGGTTACTCGGACTGGGAAGTGACGATCCTGCTCGCTCGCGCGCTCGGCTACGAGATGAACTACACGCATCCGTCGCAGATCATGGACGAGATCGCGCGCCTCACGCCGACTTTCCACGGCGTGTCGTATGCGAAGCTCGACAAGCTGGGCAGCATCCAGTGGCCGTGCAACGAGAACGCGCCGGAAGGCACGCCGACGATGCACATCGACGAGTTCGTGCGCGGCAAGGGCAAGTTCGTGATCACGAAGTACGTCGCGACGCCGGAAAAGGTCAATCAGAAGTTCCCGCTGATCCTGACGACGGGCCGTATTCTGTCGCAGTACAACGTCGGCGCACAGACGCGCCGCACGGAGAACTCGCTCTGGCACGACGAGGATCGTCTGGAGATTCATCCGCACGACGCCGAAGACCGTGGTATCAAGGATGACGACTGGGTCGGCATCGAGTCGCGCGCGGGCTACACCGTGCTGCGCGCGAAGGTAGCGGACCGGATGCAGCCGGGCGTCGTCTACACGACGTTCCACTTCCCCGAATCCGGCGCCAACGTGATTACGACGGACAGTTCGGACTGGGCGACCAACTGCCCCGAGTACAAGGTGACGGCCGTGCAGGTGATGCCTGTCGAGCAGCCGTCACAATGGCAGAAGGATTACTCGCGCTTCAACAACGAGCAGCTCGAGCATCTCAGCAAGCGTGAGATGGCCACCACGTCAGGCAAATGAGGCAACGCAATGGACGCACATAACCTGGTCGACATGGCGAACCGCATCGGCGATTTCTTCGAGTCGATGCCGGACCGCGATGAGGCGATCGACAATATTGCCGATCATATCCGGCGGTTCTGGGAACCGCGTATGCGGCGCTCGATTCTGGCTACGCTGCATGCGAATCCTGAGGGCGTCGAGCTGGAACTGCACGAGATGGTGCGTGAGGCGCTGGTCAGGCATCGCCAGGATTTGACGCCGAAGGAAGCCGCGCCGGCTTAAGGCGCTTTGTTTGCCGGGCTTCGGCCGGGGTTCACGCAATAGCAACAGCACTTGGGCGTTCGTATCGGAAGCGATGCGGACGCTTTTTTTTTGGTTGTCTGCGACGTGTGGGGTGGTCTGCTTGTTTTTGCGCTGGCATCCGCGATTTGTTAGCGTGCTTCACGCGTCGCCCCTGTGCGGGGCGGCACCTACTTTTCTTTGCCGCCGCAAAGAAAAGTAGGCAAAAGAAAGCGGCTCACACCGCCAACATTTCTCCCTGCCTGAGGGCCCCCAACCGGTCCCTCACTTCACACGGCAACCTTCCTGTTCGCGTTCGTTGCCAACGCTCTTGCGGTGCGCATCACCCGCTTCACGCCCCCGCATTACTGCATGCCGTGCCAGATAGCCCACCGCCGCCCAGGTGGCAAACTGTGTGTAGGCCGTAGTCCTGCACGCACCTCACTCCGGACCGATAGAGCACGCGTCCCACCCCGTAACAGCGCTACCCTATACGACGCGACAACCTACACACAGTTTGCCACCTGGGCGGCACATACCATTCGCTGCCACTAACACCTGTACGGGTGTGTGAAGCGGGTGAGGCGTTCATTCAAAGCGTTGGCAACTAACGTGAGTCACGTGATTGCCGTGTGAGGCGTAAGAACCTTTGGGGGCCCTCAGGCAAGAAGAAGAACTGGCGGTGTTAGCCGCTTTCTTTTGCCTACTTTTCTTTGCGGCGGCAAAGAAAAGTAGGTGCCGCCCCGCACAGGGGCGACGCATGAAGCACGCTAACAAATCGCGGATGCCAGCGCAAACTCCAGCGTCACGACGACGCCGGCTCGCTCGGCACACCTTTCGCGAACCACGCCTCGCAATGCCGCAACAGCCCGTTCAGATCTGAGCCCGGCCGCCCGCGCGCGCACACATAACCATCAGGCCGCACCAGATAGAACGAAGGCCGCGTGCGCCCAAACGATTCACTAAGCGACGGCCCGCCGCCCTCGCCGTTCACATCCGACACCCGCCACACGCGCACCGCCCCCGGCAGCAGATCTTCAACCGCGGCCGCGAAGCGGTCCAGATCAGCAGCACGCACGGGCTTGCGATGCAACGACAGTATCTTGCCATTGCCCATTCCCGGCTCCTCCGGCGGATCGACGAGCAGAAACAGCGAGAAAAACGCCGGATCATGCAGATCGAAAATGCAGCCAATACCGGGCGCCCGTCCCAACGGCCCATCGACGACATGCACGAGCGCATCGGGCGCACGTTCTCCCGCACGCGGCCCGCCGTCGAGTATGCGTTCGAGCGTCAGCGGCGAGCGCCGGTATTGAATCGACAGTTCGCTGACGGTCAGACGCGCGGCATCGCGCAACGGCCCCAGCGCGGCTAGCACAGGCATCACGCGCTCGCGCAGCAGCTTGAGCGGCCCGTGGTCCGCTTCCGCCATGTGCGTGACGAAGCTCGTCTGCCGCAGCACGTCGCGTTCGATCGGATGGCGCTCGAGATGGTACGTATCGAGCAGCCGGTCGGGCGCGTCGCCCTTCAGCACACGCGCGATTTTCCAGCCGAGATTGAACGCTTCCTGGATGCCCGTATTCATCCCCTGCGCGCCCGCAGGGCTGTGTACATGCGCCGCATCGCCCGCAAGAAACACGCGCTGCGCGCGCAGTTGCTCGACCATCCGGCTATTCAGATGAAAGTAGCCGGACCACGACATGTCGCTCAGTTCGACGGGATGATGAATACGGCTCTTCGCGATCAGCCGGCATTCGTCGAGCGTGGGCGCGGGAATCGACTCAAGCGGCGCCGGGTCGCCGCCCGACGCTACTTCGGCCGGCTCTCGCGCCGGCATCGCGGGATGATCGGCAATCAGCCGATGCCGGCCCTTGCCCATCGGAAAGAGCGCCGCCAGCCCCGCGCCCGACGCGAAGATATGAAACTCGTCGTCGGACCAGCCGGTATCCGCTTCGACGTCGGCGAGCAGGAAGGTCTGCTCGAAGGTCTTGCCCGCGAAGCTCATGCCGAGGCGGTGACGGATCGCGCTGTGCGCGCCGTCGGCCGCGATCATGTACGACGGGTGCAGCGTCTCGATACGGCCGTCCGCGCGTTGCAGCGTCGCGTTGATGCCCGCCGAGCCCTGCGCGAACATCGTCAGCTCGACGCCGCGTTCGACCTGCACGCCGAACGTCGCAAGATGCTCCGTCAGCAGGCGCTCGGTGACGGACTGATCGAGAAACAGCAGATACGGATAGCGCGTTTGCAGCGGATCGAAATCGAGCCGCGTCAGCCGATGCCCGTTCGAATACAGATTCGCGGTGCGCGCGCGATGACCGAGTTCGAGAAACCGTTCGACGAGGCGATGTTGCTCCAGCAGTTCGAGCGTGCGCGCCTGAATGCCGATCGCGCGCGAATGCGGATCTGCTTGCTGCGCCTTGTCGATGAGCCGCACGGGCACCTGGGCACGCGCAAGACTCATGGCTGCCGCCAGCCCCGTCGGCCCCGCGCCGACGATCAGCACGGGCGGTACGTCGAAGGAAGCACCCGTCATGCAGACCTCCGCAGTCGGACATGCTCGTTAGTGTACGCCGAGCGTTCCGCTCGCTGCCGTGTGGCCGACGACGCGGCGCATCAAACCCGCATCAACCGTGCGACATATCGGTCAGTGCGCGTGCGGCGCGCGATCGAGCGAACAGCGGTGCTGCGTCGTGCCCATGTCGACCTGCAGCGTGGCGTGGTGCATGTCGAACTCGGCGCGCAGCGTGCCGACGATCCCGTCGATCACCATGTCGCCCGGATGGCCGTCCGGAATCACGAGATGCGCGGACAACGCGTTGCCCGTCGTCGACAGCGCCCACACGTGCAGGTCATGCACGTCGGTGACGCCGGGTTGCGCGGCGAGATACGCGCGAATCTTCTGCAGGTCGACGCCGGGCGGCACGCCGTTGAGCGCGAGCTTGATGGAATCGCGCAGCAGGCCCCACGTGCCGTACACGATCACCGCGACCACGACGATGCTCATCACCGGGTCGAGCCATGTCCAGCCGCTAAAAAGAATGGCGAGGCCGCTGACGGCAACGGCGGCCGACACGGCCGCGTCGGCGACCATATGCAGAAACGCGCCGCGAATGTTCAGGTCGTCTTCCTGGCCGCGCATGAAGAGCCATGCCGAGAAGCCGTTCACGACCATGCCGACGAGCGCGACGATAAACACGTCGAGCCCCGCGACGGGCGCCGGATGAAACAGCCTGCCGACCGCTTCCGCGACGATCACGCCGCATGCGAACAGCAGCAGGCCCGCATTGAGCAGGCTCGCGAGAATCGACGAGCCGCCGAGACCGAACGTGTAGCGCGCGGACGGCCGGCGCGTCGCGAGCCAGGTCGCGCCCCAGGCGAGCAGCAGGCCGAGTACGTCGGAGAGATTGTGTCCGGCGTCGGCGAGCAGCGCGGTCGAATTGGCGAGCACGCCGTAGATCGCCTGCACGACGACGATCGTGATGTTCAGCGCGACGGCGAGCGCGAACGCGCGTCCGTGGCCTGACGCGGGCGCGTGATGGTGGTGATGGTGACCATGCCCATGATGATCGTGCGACGCCTTGCGGCCCGCCTCGGGCGCGTGGTCATGATCATGCGGGTGATCGTGCGCCGCATGATCGCATGCGTCCGTATGCACGTGCGCGTCTGACTTCGGCTGATGCTGCGCCGTCGTGCCGTTGATCTGATGAGCGGTGTATTTCATGCGTGATCCTGCGTGAGGTCGGCGGCGGATTCGCTGACGGGTTCGGCGACGTGCTCGAGCATGTCGGTCAGCATGCCGCTGATGTGGCCGTCGGCGGCGACGTAGAAAACCTGCTTGCCCTGCCGCTCCGCGCGCACGATGCGCGCCGCCCGCAACAGCCGCAGATGATGGCTGACGAGCGAAGGCGACAGATTCAGCGATTCGGCGATCGCGCCCACCGCGCGCCGCTCGTCGACACAAGCGAGCACGATGCGCAGGCGCGTCGGGTCGCCCAGCAGGCGGAACAGATCGGCGATCTGCACGACACGGTCGTCGGTATTCAGAGAGAGCACGGTAGACATAGAGAGCACCGTATCGACACAGAGTCGATACATACATTTGAACAGATGTTCATATGTTATTGAGCAACACTGTCCGCGTCAAGTCGGGGGGCGTGCGCCGAGTATGGGAAAATGCGCGTTTTCCTGCCTCACACCCTCGCCTGCGTCATGCATCCAGTATTCGACCGCGCCTACAGCGCGCATCGCGACGGACGGCTCGACGACGCCGAGCGCGACTATCGCGCCACGCTTGAACTCGATCCCGTCCACGTCGATGCGCTGCATCTGCTTGGCGTGCTGCGCCATCAGCAAGGCCAGCACGAAGAAGCGGCCGACCTCGTGCGCCGCGCCGCGGATTTGCGCCCGCAGGACGCCGCGCTGCAACTGAACCTCGGCAACGCGCTGAAGGCGCTCGGCCGGCTCGACCAGGCAATCGAACGCTTTCGTAATGCGCTGACGCTCGCGCCGACGTTTCCGATGGCGCATTACAACCTCGGCAATGCGTACGCGCTCGCCGGGCGCCACGAAGACGCCGTCGACGCGTTCGAGAAGTCGCTGCGCCTGCAGCCGATGGACGCGTCGTCGCACGTCAATCTCGGCAATGCGCTGCACGCGCTCGGCCGGCACCGCGAAGCCGTCGATTCGTTCCGCCGCGCGCTCGAACTGCGGCCCGGCCATGCGGGCGCGCACAACAACATCGGCATGGCGCTCAATGCGCTCGGCTCGGCCAAGGAGGCCATCGCGCATTTTCGCGCGGCGTTCAAGATCGAGCCGCGCTTCGTCGCCGCGCGCTTCAACCTGGGCAATACGCTCGACGCGACGGGGCAGCATCACGAGGCCGTCGCCGAATTCGAAGCCGTCCTCGCGCTGCAGACGAACCTGCCGCCCGCGCTGTTCGGCCTCGGCAACGCGCTCGCCTCGCTCGGCCGTCACGAAGAAGCCCGGCCGCGCTTCGAGCGCGCCGTGGGTCTCGACCCGAACTTCGCGCTCGCCTGGCTGAGTCTCGGCGCCGCGCATCACGCGCTCGGCGCGTACGACGCCGCCCTGCGCGCTTTCGAGCAGGCGCTGCGCCTGCGGCCCGATCAAGCCATCGCGCACATGAATCGCGGCGTAACGCTGCTCACGCTAGGCGATTTCAAGCGCGGCCTGCCCGAATACGAATGGCGGCTGGAAAACGCGGCGGTTCCGCCCGACGCGGCGCCGCTGCCGCGCTGGAACGGCGAGCCGATTGCCGGGCGCACGCTGCTTGTGCATGCCGAACAGGGTTTCGGCGACACGCTGCAATTCGTGCGCTTCGTCGAAGTAGTGGCGCAGCGCGCCACGCGTGTCGTGCTCGAAGTGCAGCCGCAGCTGCTGTCGCTGCTCGAGCCGACGGCGCAGCAATGGCGTGTCACGCTGATCGCGCAAGGCGCGCCGCGGCCTCGCGCCGACTTGCAATGCCCGCTGTTGAGCCTGCCGCTCGCGCTCGGCACCGAGCTGGACACGATTCCGGCGCGCACGCCCTATCTGAATGCGCCCGCCGCCTCGCGCCGCGCGTGGCGAGGCTCGCTCGGCGGACAGGCGAAGCGCAAGATCGGCCTTGCGTGGTCGGGACGCGCGCAGCGTCAGGAAAACCGCTCGCTGCCGCTGGTCGCGCTCGAACCGCTGTTCGCGCTCGACGGTATCGACTGGATCGTGCTGCAGCCCGCGCTCAGCGATGACGAACGCGCCGCGCTAGACGCGCATCCGCATGCGAAAAACATTCATCGCTTCGATGAGCGTATCCGCGACTTCGCCGATACGGCGGCGATCATCGAGAGGCTAGACGGCGTGGTATCGGTCGACACGGCAATCGCGCACCTGGCGGGCGCGCTCGACAAGCCGCTCTGGCTGATGCTGCCGTTCGCCGCCGACTGGCGCTGGTTCACGCGCGATACCCGCAGCCCGTGGTATCCGTCCGCGAGGCTTGTGCGGCAGCCGCGACCTGGCGCGTGGGGCGAGGTCGTCGACGAGGTGGCGGCGGCGCTACGCAGTTGAGCGCTGCTTTGCCGAAGCCTTCGATCAAATAAAAAACCCCCGCACGCATGCGGGGGTTTTGCTTTGCAGCTTCAGAACCAGGCGGGACTCACGCCCCGCGCAACGAACGCTTACGCCGTCCGATACTGGTTGCGCGCTTCCGGCGTGCGATACAGCACGAGCGTCGCGATCAGGCCGCAGACGGCCGCTACGCTCATCCACAGGCCGGGCGCCGCCTTGTTGCCCGTCGAGTGAATCAGGTATGTCGCGATGGCGGGTGTGAAGCCGCCGATCGTCGTCGCCAGGCTGTACGCCAGCGAGAAGCCCGCCGTGCGCACGTCGACCGGCATCACTTCCGTCAGCGCGACGACCATGCCGCCGTTGTAGCAGCCGTACAGGAACGACAGCCACAGCTCGACCATCAAAAGGCGCGCGAACGACGGATCGGCGACGAGCCATTGCACAGCCGGATACGACGTCAGGATCGTGAGGATCGTGAACGTCAGCAGCACGGGACGGCGGCCGATGCGGTCCGAGATCGCGCCCGACACAGGCAGCCAGACCAGGTTCGATACGCCGATGCAGACGGTCACGATCAGCGTGTCGATCGACGAAAGTTTCAGCACTTCCTTGCCGAAGGTCGGCGTGTACGCGGTGATCATGTAGAACGACACCGTCGTCATGATGACCATGCCCATGCCGCCCAGCACGACGCCCCAGTTCTGCAGCATCGACGCAAAAATCTCGCTGACGGAGGGACGGTGCTTCTTCGCAAGGAACTCGTCCGTCTCCTTCAGCGAGCGGCGAATGATGAACAGGAACGGCACGATCAGGCAGCCGATCAGGAACGGCACGCGCCAGCCCCATGACGTCATCTGGTCGGCGGGCAGCATGCGGTTCAGGATCACGCCGATCAGCGCGGCGAACACGACGGCCACCTGCTGGCTGCCCGATTGCCACGAACAATAGAAGCCCTTGTTGCCCTTGGTCGCGATCTCCGACAGATACACCGACACGCCGCCCAGTTCCACACCCGCCGAGAAGCCTTGCAGCAGCCGCCCGATCAGCACGAGCACGGGCGCGAGCACGCCGATCGTCGCGTAGCCCGGGATCGACGCGACGGTGAGCGTGCCGAGCGCCATCAGCGCGAGCGTCAGGATCAGGCCCTTGCGGCGGCCGTGATGGTCGATGTACGCGCCGAGCACGATCGCGCCGAGCGGACGCATCAGGAAGCCCGCGCCGAACACCGACAGCGATAGCATCAGCGATGCGAATTCATTGCCGCTCGGAAAATACGTCTTCGCGATCGCAGCGGCGTAGTAGCCGTAGACCATGAAGTCGTACATTTCCAGGAAGTTGCCGCTGACGACGCGGAATACGGTACGGACCTTGGATTCGTCCGTCGCTACTTGAGCATGGGATGCAGTTGCCATGACTTTCTCGAAATGAGCCCGCTGCCTGCAGGAACAGACAGCGTTGGGCAGTTCAAACGGTCCGCCGGAACAGCGCGGATGCCCAGTCCGGCTCGGCCGGGTCGCGTCTGCGCCCGTCGGGGCGCGGCGCTTTGCGTGGGCGCGGTATTCTCATGCGGCAAATGCTGTCGAGATATCAGGGTAAACGTGATATTTCGCTTACGACATGGGCCTGACGTGATAATAACGTTACTCTGAAGGACGTGCATTTAATACAATTTGCTTACAAACACGCACTTCCAAGAAAATTCTTCCGATACGGCTTTCGACCGGCAAGCCGCGCCAGGTGACGCCGGGCGACATGCGCCGTATCGTGACTCTCTGTGACTCTCTTGCCGCCTGCTGGTGGCCAATCCGCTCCTTTCTACCGCGCACTACCGCCGCAATGTCCGATTCCGCTTCGCTTCCCGCTCTTTCGTCCCTCACGCTGCGCCCCGCGACCGAGGCCGACGCCGATCTCATCGCCGCCATCCATAGCGCGAGCTGGCAGGCGACCTATCGCGGGCTGCTGCCGGATGCATTTCTCGACGGCGAGGTCACGCTGGAGCGAGCGTCGTACTGGCGCGCGCGGATGTCGGCGCCAGGCGCCGAACGGCGGACCGTGCTGGTCGCGGAGCGTGCGGGCGAGCCGATCGGCTTCGTATGCGTCGAGCGCCAGCCGGATTCGCCGTTGGGCGTGCTGCTCGACAATCTGCACGCGCTACCCGCGCACCAGGGAATCGGCGCAGGCAAGCTGCTGATGCGCGCCGCGCAGGACTGGGCACGCGAGCAAGGCGAGGCGCAGTTGTATCTCTATGTGCTGGAAGGCAATGCGTCCGCGATCGCGTTCTACGAACGGCAAGGCTGGCAGTTTTCGGGCGCCGAGCCCGATCATATGGGCGGAGTCGATATCACGGCATTGAGATATGTCTACCGGCTGAATCGCGAATCGACACATTATTAAGATAACTAAGTATTTAAGAGTTCTCCGATCGTTGAATCGACAACCGTCTGCCACGATACCGCGACCCAACGCCTCGACCGGGCCGTGAACGTGCGTTGCGTTCACATCTGCTGTCGTCCGCCGCTTCGAGGCCAAACAAACGAACAAGAACGAGGCGAAGACGTGTCGACATCCCCACTCACACTAGTAGTCGGCGAAATCAGAATGCCGCGCCTTCGCCCTCTTGAGCTGGTATCGCGCTCGCTCGGCCGCGAATGGGCGCTGCTGCCGCCCAATGTCAGCTTCCGCACGGAACTGAAGGCGCTGTACGCCGCGATGCTGCGCACCTTTTGCCTGAGTGCCGACGCTATCCGCGCCATGTGCCGTTGGGATCCGGACAGTCTGCGAAAGCCCTCCGCCACGCTGGCACCTGCCGCGATGCCCAGCCCGATTCCACTGGGCATGCGTCATCCGATGCGCGCGCCGGCTCGTGAGAGCCGTCAATGGAACACGCTTGCGGGCGGCGCATGCGCAATCGGTGGCGTGGCCGCGATTGCGTGGCTGATGGCGAACCATCCGCGACAGACTGCGTCGCCGACGCTCGCCGCAGCGCCCAAGGTGACGCTCAATGCCGCTGCGAATCAGGCTGAATACGTGCATAGCCGTTCCGGGAATATCGAGCGCCCGGCGGATGCTCCCGTCGCGGGGAATCGCACGCGCGGTGATCTGACGGCGCGCAAACTGGACGAGCGCACGACGATCAACACGTCGGGCAGTGACGCCGGACATGTTCCCTCCACGCGTACCGCGTCTGCAACGACACATGCGTCCGCTTCGCCCGCTACTGGTTACGAAACGCCTGCTCCTAAAGCGTCGAGAATCACCGCGGATCGTACGTCGTCCGTCGCTACGCGCACTGTCGATGCCCATGCAAGCGTTCCGCCAAGGAGCGCTAAGCCGTCGGGCATCGATCGTTCGGCGCGAGATGTACGCAAAGTTAACTCGACGAAGCGCGAGCGCAACCAGTTTGCGAATACGAGCGCGCGTCGCGTGCCTCATGCAGCGGCCCGCACGCTGGACATCACGCCGCGTCACGACTTGCAGGCATCGGCGGAAGCACGGCTTTCGACGGGACATCGCGCGCGTCACTTGCCATCTGTGGCTGGCGACTACTCCCCTCTCGCGCCGTCGGCGCGCCTGAATGGCGACTATGATTCCGTCACGATGTCGGCGAGCACGCATGTACGGAATGTCGCGCCGGTCACGATCCGCCAGGACCGCGTGAACACCAACAGCACCGAGTGGATGAACCACATGTCACAACGGCGCGTCACCGAAGTCCCCGATAGCTTTTCGAAGTAAGTCCGCGAGCGGCGACCCATCCGAATCAGTCTCAAAAAAAAGGGCTGAGTCCAGATAAATTCTGTACTCAGCCCTTCGCTTCTTCTGTCACGACACCATGCTGCGTTTTGCTGCCAACAGGCAGTGCCGGCGTCTGCAAGCTTGCACGCAGCAAACGCCGTCACCGGTTCCCCGGCAGCCCGGCCTCCGTCTGACGCTGCAACTGCAGCACCTGCTGCTGCAACTGACGCAATTGCGCCTGAGCCTTGTCCTTTTCGTCACGCAGCGCGAGCGTTTCGTCCTGCGTTTGCCGCTGATAATCGGCGACCTTCGCTTCCTGGGCGCGCGCCACTTCGATATCCGCTTGCAGCCGCTGCGCGCGCGCCTGCGACTCGCCGATCACCCGCTCGATCGATGCCTTCTGGGCCTGCAACTGAGCTCGGCGGATCTCGACGTCAGCGAGTTGCGCCGTTTGCCGCGCGAAGCCGGTATAGATGGATTCGGCCCGCGCCTCGTCGGATGTCCTGATAACGCGCCAGAAGTGCTTGTCCTGAAACAGCGCGACGTAGTACGTCATGCTCTGCGCGTGGAAGAACAGCGAAGCGCCATAACGGCCGTTATACGTGGTGCGCATTTCCGTCAGGCCGCCGTCGTGGATCAGTTGCATCAGATCGGCGACTTCGCCTTGTACGCTGCCGCTTGCGTCGACATTCGCGTCGAGACCGGGGGCACTGCCCGCACTGCCCGTATCGTCGGCGGAGCCGGCATCGCTTTGAGTGTCCGGCGCGTCGACTTGTGCGCCTTTCGCCGCGCCCGAGCCCGCGCGCACGACGCCCACGCCTGCCGCCGACTTGCCGGCCGCCAGCGCGACGCCGCCATGCATGAGCGCGCAAGCAAGCGTGAGCAATACCATGCGGCGCAGATCCAAGGGGTACTTCATACGTCGATACTCCATGCGTATCCAGAAACAGCCTCGGATTATCGCAAGGAATATGCCCTTTCTGACGCGCTGTGACAGGACTTTAAATCGAGATGAACGGACAACTAAGCAATTCGATGCGCAAACGCAAAAGATCGTAAAAACGACGGTTGTTTTCTCAAACTAATGAGTTTGCGACAGGAGTCGCGCAGACGTTCGACAGATAGAAATGAAAAACGCGAGCGAGCCATCAGCGGCCCGCTCGCGTCAAATCGAAAGACTCAGAAAACGCAGCAATCAGAAACGCGTTTCGCGCGCGACCCGCAGGAACGTATCGAGCAACGGCGTGCAATCGAGCAGTTCGGGACCGCCCGCGCGGTGAAACTCAGGGTGCCACTGCACGCCCATCACGAACGGCGCACGCCGGTAACGCACGGCTTCGATGATGCCGTCCGTCCCCGACACCGCCTCGATGTTGAGATCGCGTCCCAGCTGGTTGACCGCCTGGTGGTGAATCGAGTTGACGATCGCCTCGCGCCGGCCGGGGAACATGTTGACGAGCGTCGAGCCTTCGGGGAAATGAATCGAATGCCGATGCTGGTCGTAATGCTCGTTGACGTGGACGCCCGCAGTCGGCACATCCGTCGCGATGTCCTGATAGAGCGTGCCGCCGAACGCGACGTTGATCAGCTGGCAACCACGGCACACGCCGAGCACGGGCTTGCCTGACTCGACGAACTCGTGCAGCAGCTCGAGTTCGTACATGTCGCGCACGCGATCGCCGGGCCATTCGGGACGCGTCGCCACCTCAGCGTACGACTGCGGCGACACGTCGGCGCCGCCTTGCAGCAGCAGACCGTCCAGATGCTTCGCGTAGTCGCGCAGGCGGATATTGCTCGGGTGCAGCATCCCCTGATGGCCGACGGTCGGAATCATGAAGACGAGCACGTCGCGCGACATCACCCAGTGCGCGATCGACTCTTCCAGATACTGCAGCGTCTTCCCGCGCAACCCTCTCGCGCCCGGCTCCGGGTGGAAGATCCGCGCCGACACGCCAATGCGCAACGTCCGCTGTGTGATCCTGCGGCCCGCGCGGTCGAAAATCTGCCGCGCGTGCGCCGCAATGATCCGTCCGAACACGGACCACGCCGAATCGTTGTGCTTCAGATAGGCAGGCGGTCCCGGCGGATAGGCGCTCGCGGGTGGCGGATTGGATGCGCTGAAATCCGGTGCCGAGCCGAAGCCCGGCGGCGGAGCGCCGTCTTTTTTGGCCGACGCGCCGAGCGTGCCGTCCGGCTCGCCGCCCGCAGGCGCCTTAGCCGCCGCGTCCGCTGCACCAGACGTCGCGCCTGACGCAGCGCTCGCGGCTGGTGGGTTCGCCGACGCCGCCGTCGCCGCCGCCCGTTCCGCGTTCGACACGACCGATTGCACCCGCGCCGCCGCTTCCTGCTGCGCGCTCGCCTGCGCGGCGCTCGCGCGTGCCTGTTCGGCGTCGCGTCGCTGCGCGGCGGCGGCGTTCTCGGGCGTCACGTTGGAGGCGCTTTCGGGGGAATCGGTGGAAGCCGCTTCTTTGGCTTCCCGTGCGGGAGTGGGCGTGGGCGTTGGGGCCGAGGGAGTCGACGAAGGGGCCGGTGACGATGGCGACCCGGCTGCGCCGGATTGGCTCGTCGAAGGAGAAGGTGTGCCGGGTGTGCCGGCGTTATCGGAGTTGTTCTCGCTCATGACTGTTTGACAGACGCGTCTTCGCGCGCGAACGATTAGACATGTCTCATTATCCGCCTCGCGCCCCACCGGGGCAAACCAGCACACAATTCGTCACATCAGGACACAACATGCAACCTCGCGCGAACGTGTCTCAATCGGCGCGACACAGGCGTACCGCATCATGGATCGGGCTGCTCGTCGAAGGTTTCGCGCAGCGCGATCTGCATCGTCGCGTGAATTCGCACGCACCAGCGCCACAACAGCGTCAGCAGCAGCGCGGCGACGACCAGCACGGCGACGAGCAGGCCCGTCGGCGGCAGGATCGTGCTCGACAGCGCGGCGACGAGCAGAAACACGCCTAGCATCGACACGACAGGCACGAGGTCCGAAATGGCGTAGCGGATCGCGCTCGTGAAGCGCCCTGCCTTCGCCGGCTGAACGCTGATTTCGGCCAGCAGCAGCGCAAGCGACTTGGTCTTCCGGTAGACGGCGACAAGAAACGGCAGCGAGACGAGCAGCGCAGCGCTCCACAGCACGACGCGCTGCATCGGCTCGGAAGGCAGCCATTTCTCAATGAATCCACTCCCGTAAGGCGCCCCATAAGACGCACCCAGAAAAATCGCCGCGACGATCGCGAGATTGACCGCGATCTGCAGAATGATCCGACGCGTCAGGCCGAACACGGTCGGCTCGCCGGAAGCTGGCCGCAAACTGCCGAGCCACTGCCCGTACATACCGAACACGTTGGCGACCGTGCGCGGCATCGCGCGGCCGAGGCGCTGCGTGAGCGGGTCGGCCGCGCGGATCAGGTACGGCGTGAAGAGCGTCGTCAGCGCGGAGACGGCGACGGCAATCGGATAGAGGAACGCGCTCGTCACCTTCAGCGTGAGACCGAGCGACGCGATGATGAACGAGAACTCGCCGATCTGCGACACCGTCATGCCGACGCGCATCGCCGTGCGCCCGTCCTTGCCCGCGAGGAAGGTGCCGAGCCCGCACGAGACGATCTTGCCGAGAATCACGGCAACCGTGATGACGGCGATCGGCCACGCGTAGTCGACCAGCACGGCCGGGTTGAGCATCAGCCCGATCGTCACGAAGAAGATCGCCGAAAACGCGTCGCGCAGCGGCGCGATCAGATGCTCGATACGGTGCAGGTGACGCGACTCGGCCATGATCGCGCCGATCAGGAACGCGCCGAGCGCGATGCTGTAATCGAGCTTGACGACCAGCAGGCAGAACGCGAAGCAGAAGCCGAGCACGGAGACCAGCAGCATCTCGTCGCTCTGCGACTTCGCGACGTAGTTGAGCGCGCGCGGCACGACGAGAATACCGACCACCAGCGACACCGTCATGAACAGCAGCAGCTTGCCGAGCGTGACGAACGCGACGCCCGCCGACAGCTCGCCCGTCTGCGCGATGCCCGACAGCAGCACCAGCATCGCAATGGCGAGAATGTCCTCGACGATCAGAATGCCGAACACCAGTTGCGCGAAGCTCTCACGCTTGAGGCCGAGTTCGGAGAGCGCCTTGACGATGATGGTGGTCGACGAAATAGCGAGGATCGCGCCGAGAAACAGCGAATCCATCGAATTCCAGCCGAACGCGCTGCCGATCTCGTAGCCGATCCACAGCATCAGCACGATCTCCGACAGCGCGGCGACGATGGCCGTCGCGCCGACCTTGAACAGCTTGCGCAAGCTGAACTCGAGCCCGAGTGAGAACATCAGGAACACGACGCCGAGTTCGCCGAGCGTCTGGATGGTCTGCTCGTCGTGAATCAGCTGGAACGGCGGCGTGTACGGCCCGATGATCACGCCCGCCGCGATATAGCCGAGCACCACCGGCTGTTTCAGGCGATGGAACAGCACGGTAACAACGCCGGCGAGCGCCATTACGACTGCCAGATCCTGAATGAAGCCGATACCGTGGTGCATAGTCTTGTTCCTTACAAAAAGTAATCCAGAACGCGATGGTAACGCACGAACGGTTAAAAACCATTTAGCGCAGCACGAAGAAAGGATACAAACAGCGGCTTTCGGCGAAACTCACGCGGCGTTCCGCGGTCTTGATGCATTCGCGCCGATCGCGCACGACGCGTCACAATACGGTTCTCGACTGCCGACCTTCGATCTCACGCCATGACCACCGCCACGTCACCTGAATCCACGCCCTTCCCGCCGCTCGCCCAGCTTGCCGCCGATCTCGCCGCCGGCCGCACCACAAGCCGCGCGCTCGTCGAAGCAGCGCTCGAACGCATCGCCGATCCCGCCGGCCAGGGCGAGGCCGTCTTCATGCGGGTCGACGCCGACAACGCCCGCGCCACGGCCGACGCGCACGACCGGCTACGCGCGGCGGGGACCGTGCTGTCGCCGCTCGCGGGCATTCCCGTGTCGGTGAAGGACCTGTTCGACATCGAAGGCCAAGTGACGCGCGCCGGCTCGAAGGTGTTGGCGAACGCCGCGCCCGCCACGTCCGACGCTCCTGCCGTCGCGCGGCTCAAGCGCGCGGGCGCGGTGATCGTCGGACGCACGAACATGAGCGAATTCGCGTTCTCCGGCCTCGGCCTCAACCCGCACTACGGCAATCCGCTGTCGCCCTACCGGCGCGGCGCGAAGGGCGACGAGCGGGTGTCGGGCGGATCGTCGTCGGGCGCGGCGGCTTCGGTGGCGGACGGCATGGCGGCCGTCGCGCTCGGCAGCGACACGGGCGGCTCGCTGCGCATTCCTGCCGCGCTATGCGGCCTGACAGGCTTCAAGCCGACCGCCGACCGCGTGCCCAAGCAAGGCGGCGTGCCGCTTTCGCCGACGCTCGACGCCTTCGGCCCGATCGGCGCGACGGTCGCGTGCTGCGCGCTGGTCGACCGGATTCTCGCCGGGCTGGAACCCGTCGTTCCCGCCACCCGTCCGCTGGAAGGCGTGCGGCTGGGCGTACTGAATCACTATGTCACGGACGATATCGAGCCGGAAGTCGCGCAGGCCTACGACGCTGCGCTCAAGCATCTGGAGGCGGCGGGCGCGATCGTCAGCGACGTGCGCTTTGCGCCGCTCGACCGGCTCGTCACGATCAACCGCTTCGGCTTTTCGCCGATCGAAGCCTACGCGTGGCACCGGCCGCTGCTCGAAACGCAACGCGACGCGTACGATCCGCGCGTGCTCACGCGCATCCTGAAGGGCCAGCCGGCGACAGCCGCCGACTATCTCGACCTGCTCGCCGAACGCGCCGCCGTGCTTGCCGAGGCGCGCACGATGTGGCAGCGCTTCGACGCCGTCGTCGCGCCGACGGTGCCGATCGTGCCGCCGCGCGTAGCCGGCCTGGTCGACGACGACGAGGCGTTCTTCCGCGCCAACGGCCTCGTGCTGCGCAACCCGAGCGCGTTCAATTTCCTCGATGCGTGCGCGATTTCGCTGCCCTGTCATCCGCGTGGCGGCGCGCCTGTCGGGCTGATGCTGGCCGCCGCGCCGCACGCGGATGACGCGCTGCTGGGAATAGGACGGGCCGTCGAAGCGGTACTGAATACGATTCGCTGAGATTTGTTGCCATGGGCGGCGTCGCTTGCGGAGGCCCCGGCATGTGCCGTGTGCTTCGGCTAGAATCGCCGCACCTTTTACCGAACTTCCACCGCTAGCAGGATCATGATTATCGATAACGTTACATTGCGCCGCGAGCGCAGTCTGCTCGTTTTACTCGGTCTCGTCTGTCTCGCGCTCGTGGGGGGCGCGCTGTACCTGCAGTTCGTCGAGCACGAAGATCCTTGCCCGTTGTGCATCATCCAGCGCTATTTCTATCTGCTGATCGCGATCTTCGCGTTTCTTGGCGCGCGGCTGCGCGGCTGGACGGGCGTCAGGCTGCTCGAGCTGCTCGCGCTTTTGTCGGCGCTCGGCGGGTTGCTGACGGCCGCCCGGCACGTGTATGTGCAGTCGCATCCGAACTTCAGCTGCGGGTTCGATGCGTTGCAGCCGATCGTCGACGGCCTGCCGCCCGCTCATTGGCTGCCGAGCGTGTTCAAGGTCGCTGGTCTGTGCGAAACACCGTATCCGCCGATTCTCGGTATTTCCCTGCCTGGCTGGTCGCTGATCGGGTTCGTTGTTGCGTTTGTCGCGCTGGCGTTTAGTCTGTGGCGGAATCGCCGCGCGCGGTAAGAAGGGGTTGCCTAGGATTTTCTGGGGAACGCGGGTTCAAGTCGTCAACGGTTTCGTTGGTGTGTTGGCCCGCGGGTTGCCTTTTTGCCGGTATTCGCGGCTTGCCTTTTCTTCGCTGGCATCCGCGATTTGCCTTCGTGCTTCACGCGTTGCCGGTTGGTGTTTTTGGCCTTTGCGGCGGCATCCGCGATTTGTTAGCGTGCTTCACGCGTTGCCGTTTGGTGTTTTTGGCCTTTGCGGCAGCATCCGCGCTTTGCCTTCGTGCTTCAAGCGTCGCCCCTGTGCGGGGCGGCACCTACTTTTCTTTGCCGCCGCAAAGAAAAGTAGGCAAAAGAAAGCGGCTAACACCGCCAACACTTCTCCCCGCCTGAGGGCCCCCAACCGGTCCCTCACTTCACACGGCAACCTTCCTGTTCGCGTTCGTTGCCAACGCTCCTGCGCTGCGCAGCACCCGCTTCACGCACCCGCGTCGCAGCATGCCGTACCAGATAGTCCACCGCCGCCCAGGTGGCAAACTGTGTGTAGGCCTAGGTGCTCCGCACGCCTCACTCCGGACCGACAGGGCAAGCGTCCCACCCTGTAAGAGCGCCGAGTTATACGCCGCGACAACCTACACACAGTTTGCCACCTGGGCGGCACATACCATTCGCTGCCGCTAACACGTGTACGGGTGTGTGGCGTGGGTGAGGCGTTTATTCACAGCGTTGGCAACTAACCTGCGTCACGTGATTGCCGTGTGAAGCGTAAGACCGGTTGGGGGCCCTCAGGCAGGAAGAAATGTTGGCGGTGTTAGCCGCTTTCTTTTGCCTACTTTTCTTTGCGGCGGCAAAGAAAAGTAGGTGCCGCCCCGCACAGGGGCGACGCTTGAAGCACGAAGGCAAAACGCGGATGCCGGCGCAAAGGCTAAAAGCACCAAACGCCATGCGCAGCAAACACCACAACGCGGGATGCCAGCAAAAAACCAAAAATCCACCAGCATCTTGCGCTGCAAAAACCAAATCCCGGCTACCTGCAAAGGTCGACGCTGTATGCATACCGCCACACCCCCGCCTGTCAGGCATCAACACCTGTACACATCGAAGCACCGCCCCATAAGGCTCCGCGCGGAATCCGCGCGCTCGAAGCGCACCAAGCCCGCCTCCCTCATGACCGCCACCGAATAACCCCCATTCGAACGAGGAAATATTTTTGGGACAAAGTGGTGTTATGTTCGAGCATGGATGGCGATCTACGTGCGCGAGGCCGGCTACGGCTCGACCCCATGCGTAACGCGCGCCCGGTCCGCAATGTCTTCAGGATTCGCCGTGACAACGCAAACCATCCGCTTCTATCACCAGGGGACCGTCCGCGAGATCAGCGGCGCGCCCGCATCGCGCACCGTGCTCCAGCACCTGCGTGAAGACCTGTACTGCACGGGCACCAAGGAAGGTTGCGCGGAAGGCGATTGCGGCGCTTGCACGGTCGTCGTCGGTGAACTGGACTCGCGCGGGCAACTGATGCTCAAAGCCGTCAACGCGTGCATCCAGTTCCTGCCGACCCTCGACGGCAAGGCGCTCTTCACAGTCGAAGACCTGCGCACCGCGAGCGGCGCCCTGCACCCGGTTCAGGAAGCGCTGGTCGACTGCCACGGCTCGCAGTGCGGGTTCTGCACGCCGGGCTTCGCGATGTCGATGTGGGCGCTGTACGAGAACCAGCCCGCGGGCGCCGGCCTGCCGACACGCGACGAAATCAACACCGCCCTTTCCGGCAACCTGTGCCGCTGCACCGGCTACCGGCCGATCGTCGAAGCGTCGCAGAAAATGTTCGACGAGCAGCAGTATCCGCGCGTCGCGCTCGACCGGGCCGCTGTCGTCAAGGCACTGCAATCGATCCAGCGCAACGACACCTTCGAATACCGCGCGCCCGACACGCGCGGCACCGACTACGGCACGCCAGCTTTCTTCGCCCCCGTCACGCTCGACGCGTTCGCCGCGCTGCGCGCGCAGCATCCGCATGCGCGGCTGCTGGCAGGCAGCACCGACGTCGGCCTGTGGGTCACGAAGCAGTTCCGAGATCTCGGCGACATCCTGTATATCGGCAACGTCGCCGAACTGAAGACAATCGAACGCGATGCGCAGACGCTGACGATCGGCGCGGCCGTGTCGCTGGAAGACGCGTATGCCGCGCTGACAGCCGACTATCCGGAACTCGCCGAACTGTGGACGCGCTTCGCGTCGCTGCCGATCCGCAATGCGGGCACGCTCGGCGGCAACGTCGCGAACGGCTCGCCCATCGGCGATTCGATGCCGGCGCTGATCGCGCTCAATGCGCTTGTCGTGCTGCAGCGCGAGCGCAAGACGCGCACGCTGCCGCTCGATACGTTCTACGTCGGCTACCAGAAGACAGCGCTCGAACCCGGCGAGTTCGTCGCGGCGATCCGCGTGCCGCGTCCCGCGCCGGATTTGCGCTTTCGCACGTACAAGGTCGCGAAGCGCTACGACCAGGACATCTCGGCCGTGTGCGGCGCGTTTGCGCTGCGCATCGCCGATGGCGTGATCGCCGATGCGCGCATCGCGTTCGGCGGCGTGGCCGCGACGCCTAAGCGCGCGCAGCACGCCGAGGCCGCGCTCAAAGGCGCGCCGTGGGACGCCGCCACCACGCAACGCGCAATGGACACGCTCGCCGCCGACTATCAGCCGCTCACCGACATGCGCGCGACCAGCGCCTATCGGCTGAAAGTCGCGCGCAATCTGCTGTGGCGCTTCCATCTGGAAACACGCGACGCCAATCCGCTCGCGCTGTGCGACGTCAACGCGTTCGCATTCGATGCAGCCGCGAGCGCGCAGGAGCAGAGGCCATGAACAAGCAGACGGAAGCCTTCGTGCATCACGCATCGCTTGCCGCACACGACGCGCAAGCCGCCATCGGCGTGCCGCTGCCGCATGAATCGGCGACGCTGCACGTGAGCGGCGAAGCCACCTACACCGACGACATCCCCGAGCTTGCTCAAACGCTGCACGCGGCGCTCGGTTTGTCGCGGCATGCGCATGCGCGCATCGTGTCGCTCGATCTCGATGCCGTGCGCGCGGCGCCCGGCGTCGTCGCCGTGCTGACCGTCGACGACATCCCCGGTGAAAACAACTGCGGCCCCGTGCTGCACGACGACCCGATTCTCGCCGACGGCGAAGTGCTGTATCTCGGCCAGCCCGTCTTCATCGTCGTCGCACAGAGCCATGAGTTGGCGCGGCGCGCGGCGGCGCTCGCGAAGAGCGACGACGTCGTGCGCTACGAGCCGCTCGAAGCCGTGCTCACTGCCGCCGAAGCGAAAGCGAAGAAGCAATATGTGCTGCCGCCGCTGCACCTGAAGCGCGGTACGCCCGCGGAGAAGATCGCGCAAGCGCCGCACCGGCTCGTGGGCACCTTCGAAGTCGGCGGCCAGGAGCAGTTCTATCTGGAAGGCCAGGTCGCGTATGCCGTGCCAAAGGAAATGGACGGCATGCTCGTCTATAGCTCGACGCAGCATCCGAGCGAAATGCAGCACGTCGTCGCGCATATGTTCGGCTGGCCGACGCATAGTGTGATGTGCGAATGCCGGCGCATGGGCGGCGGCTTCGGCGGCAAGGAGTCGCAGTCGGCGCTGTTTGCGTGTGCGGCGTCGCTGGCGGCGCACCGGTTGCGCCGCCCCGTGAAACTGCGCGCCGATCGCGACGACGACTTCATGATTACGGGCAAGCGTCACGACGCGATCTACGAATACGAAGCCGGCTTCGACGACGACGGCCGCATTCTCGGCGCGCGCGTCGAGATTGCGTTGCGGGCGGGGTTTTCGGCGGATCTGTCGGGCGCCGTCGCGACTCGCGCCGTGTGCCACTTCGACAACGCGTACTACCTGTCGGACGTCGATATCGTCGCGCTACCGTGCAGGACGAACACACAATCGAACACCGCGTTTCGCGGCTTCGGCGGCCCGCAGGGTGCGCTCGTGATGGAAGTGATGATGGACGGCATCGCGCGCGAGTTGAAGCGCGATCCCCTCGACGTGCGCCGCGCGAACTTCTATGGCATCGAAGACCGCAATGTGACGCCGTACGGCCAGACCGTCGAAGACAACGTAATCGCGCCGCTGACGGATGAACTGATCGAATCGAGCGACTACACAGCCCGGCGCGCAGCGATTGCCGCGTTCAACGCGTCGAGCCCCGTGCTCAAGCGCGGCATCGCGTATACGCCTGTGAAGTTCGGCATCTCGTTCAACGTGCCGTTCCTGAATCAGGCGGGCGCGCTCGTGCATGTCTACAAGGACGGCTCAGCGCTCGTGAATCACGGCGGCACCGAGATGGGCCAGGGGCTGAATACGAAAGTCGCGCAAGTCGTCGCGAACGCATTCGGCCTGCCGCTCTCGCGCGTGCGCGTGACGGCCACCGATACATCGAAAGTGGCAAACACATCGGCGACGGCGGCATCGACGGGCAGCGACCTGAACGGCAAGGCCGCCGAAGCGGCCGCGCACGCGATCCGTGAACGCCTCGCGGTGCTGGCGGCAAAGGAACTCGGCGGCGAAGCGAAAGACGTGACCTTCGAAAACGGCGAAGTACGCGCGAACGGCGCGGCGATGCCGTTTGCGCAACTGGTCGGTGCGGCGTATCTCGCGCGCATCCAGTTGTGGTCCGACGGCTTCTATGCGACGCCGAAAGTGCATTGGGACGCGAAGACGCTGACGGGCCATCCGTTCTACTACTTCGCGTATGGCGCGGCGGTATCCGAAGTCGTGATCGATACGTTGACGGGCGAATGGAAACTCGTACGCGCCGACGCGCTGCACGACGCCGGCCAGTCGATCAATCCCGCCATCGATCTCGGCCAGGTGGAAGGCGCGTTCATTCAGGGCATGGGCTGGCTCACGACGGAAGAACTCTGGTGGAACCGCGACGGCCGGTTGATGACGCACGCGCCGTCGACGTACAAGATTCCCGCCGTCAGCGATACGCCCGCCGCGTTCAATGTGAAGCTGTACCACAACCCGAATGCGGAGCCGACCGTGTTCCGCTCGAAGGCCGTCGGCGAGCCGCCGCTGTTGCTGCCGTTCTCGGTGTTCCTCGCGATCCGCGATGCTGTCGCGGCCACCGCGCCCGATGCACCGCACGCGCCACCGCTGCGCGCGCCCGCGACGCCCGAAGCCATCCTCGATGCGATCGATGCGCTGAACGCAAGCACGCCTGTTGCAACAATCGCCGCAGCGGCCAGTCCAACGTCGCAAGAGCCTGCGGGCGCGGGCACGACGGCATAGCAACACACACGCACAACGTGCCGCGCGACACGACCGCAACGCACAGAAGATCAACCGGCTGCGCGGCCAACCCGCGCGGCTTCGTATGGAGAACCGCCGGATGCATGCCTGGCTCACCGATCTGCAGCAACTGCTCGCGCACGGCGACGCCGTCGTGCTCGTGACCGTCGCCCGCGCCGAAGGCTCGGCGCCGCGCGACGCCGGCACGAAGATGATCGTCACACGCGATTCCGCGCGCCATACGATCGGCGGCGGGCATCTCGAATGGAAAGCGATCGAAAGCGCGCGCCGCGTGTTGCGCGACGGCATGCGCGCGCCGAACATGCGGCGGCTCGAACGCTTCGCGCTCGGACCGAGTCTTGGCCAATGCTGCGGCGGCGCTGTCGTGCTCGCGTTCGAGCGGCTCGATATCGGCGACCTGGGTTGGGTGACGTCGCTGGCCAAGCGCGTGGCGGCGGGCCATTCGATGGTGCGTAGCGTATCATTCGGGCCCGCACCCGATGCGGTGATGCTGTCCGATCCGGAACCGGGCGTCGAAAGCGCCGACTGCCTGCTGTGGGACGGCGCGGGTTTCGACGACAGCAGCGCGCTGCTCACCGAGACCATCGCGCCGCGCGACTTCCCCGTCGTGCTGTTCGGCGCGGGGCACGTGGGCGCCGCGCTCGTGCGCGTACTCGCGACGTTGCCCTGCCACGTCCACTGGGTCGACGAACGCGACGCGCAGTTCCCTGCACCCGACACACTGGGCGCGACGAACGTGACGATCGAAGCGAACGACGCACCCGACGAAGCCATCGACAAGGCCACGCCGCACACGTACTTCATCGTGATGACGCACAACCACGCGCTCGATCTCGATCTCGCCGAGCGCATCCTGCGGCGCGGCGACTTCGCGTTCTTCGGCATGATCGGCTCGCATACGAAGCGCAAGCAGTTCGAGCACCGGCTTGCGGCACGGGGTTTCGATCCAGCCGCGATTGCGCGGATGAAATGTCCGCTCGGCGTGGACGGCATCGTCGACAAGTCGCCGGAAATCATCGCGATTTCGGCGGCGGCGCAACTGCTGCAAGCCGTCGAGGCCAATGCGGCACATGCGGCGCAGACAGCCTGAACATCGAACATGCATCGAACGCATTGGGGGACGTCCGACCAGCCATCGGGCGTTGAATAAATCAACCGATAACCCGAATCATTGACCGACCATGACGACAACCACACTTTCCCCGCTAGCTCTCAAGACGAACGGCGCACCGAAGGCCGAGCTGCATATTCATATCGAAGGCTCGCTCGAACCTGAGCTGATCTTCAAGCTTGCCGAACGCAACGGCGTGACGCTCGCGTACGACTCGATCGACGCGCTGCGCGCTGCGTACGCGTTCACCGATCTGCAGTCGTTCCTCGACATCTACTATGCGGGCGCCAGCGTGCTGCTGAAGGAAGAGGACTTCTACGACATGACGATGGCCTACGTCGAGCGCGCACTCGCGGACAACGTCGTGCATACGGAAATCTTCTTCGATCCGCAGACGCATACCGAACGTGGCGTGCCGATTGCGACCGTGGTCGCGGGCATCGAGCGTGCGCTGGCCGAAGCGGAAACGCGCGGCCTCACGAGCAAGCTGATTCTGTGCTTCCTGCGGCACCTGTCCGAAGAAGATGCGCTCTCAACCTTCGACGAAGCGCTGCCGTTGTTCGACCAGTACAAACACCGGCTAATCGGCGTCGGTCTCGATTCGTCGGAGCGCGGCCATCCGCCGTCGAAGTTCGAGCGCGTATTCGCCAAGGCTCGCGACAAGGGCCTGAAGCTGGTCGCGCACGCGGGCGAAGAAGGCCCGCCGTCGTACATCTACGAAGCGCTCGATCTCCTGAAAGTGGACCGTGTGGATCATGGCGTGCGCAGCATCGAAGACCCGGCGCTCGTCACGCGGCTGGCCGATACGCGCGTCGCGCTGACGGTGTGTCCGCTGTCGAACCTGAAGCTGTGCGTGTTCGACGATCTGACCAAACACACGTTGAAGGCACTGCTCGACAAGGGCGTCGCCGTCACCGTGAATTCCGACGATCCCGCCTACTTTGGCGGCTACGTCAACGAAAACTACCTTGCGACGATCGACGCCCTCAAGCTCGACGACGACGAGGTGTACACGATCATCCGCAATAGCTTTGAAGCGTCGTTCGTGACGCCTGCGGAGCGCGACGCGATGATCGCCAAACTCGATGCGCACTGGCGCGCATCTGCTTGATCCCCGCTTGATCTTATAGTTCGGAGACGGTTTCACCATGACTCAAACAGCTTATCGCGCGCAACTGCTGACGTTCAACGGCGATCCTGCGCAATCGTCCAATGCTGCAGTCTTCAACGAAGACGGCCTTCTGATCGTCGAAGACGGACATGTCGTCGCGGCGGGCGCGTATGCGTCTGTCGCTGCGCAGCTCGCGCCCGCTACGCAGGTGGTCGAGATGCGCGACAAGCTGATCGTCCCCGGTTTCATCGACACGCACATTCATTATCCGCAGACGGACATGATTGCGTCGCCCGCGCCGGGACTGTTGCCTTGGCTCGACACGTACACGTTCCCGACCGAGCGCGGCTTCAGCGACGCTGCTGTTGCGCAGGACACGGCGCGCTTTTTCATCGACGAGTTGCTTGCGTGTGGTACGACGACGGCACTCGTTTACTGCACGGTGCATAAGCAATCGGCGGATGCTTTGTTTATTGAAGCGCAGCGGCGCAATGTGCGGATGATCGGCGGCAAGGTGCTGATGGATCGCAACTGCCCCGAGTTTCTGCGCGACACCGCGCAATCGGGCTACGACGACAGCGCCGAGCTGATTGCACGCTGGCACAACAAGGGACGTCAGATGTACGCGCTGACGCCGCGTTTTGCGCCGACTTCGACGGAGGCCCAACTCGAAGCGACGGGCGCGCTGGCGAAGCTGCATCCTGATGTGTTCATTCAGAGTCACGTCGCCGAGAATCATGATGAGGTGAAGTGGGTCGCGGGTCTTTTTCCTGGTCATCGCAGTTATCTCGACATCTACGATCACTATGGGTTGTTGAGGCCGCGGGCTGTGTATGGGCACTGTATTCATCTCGATGCTGAAGATCGTCGACGCATGGCTGAAACGCGCGCCGTTGCTGCGCATTGCCCGACGTCGAATCTGTTTCTCGGCAGTGGTCTGTTTGATTTCGACAAGGCTGGGGAATCGGGGATGCCTGTTGCGCTGGCGACTGACGTCGGTGGCGGTACGTCATTCTCGATGCTGCAGACCATGAATGAAGCGCATAAGGTTGCGCGGCTCGGTGGGCATCATTTGACCGCTACGCGGATGTTCTGGCTGGCTACTGCTGGCGCGGCTGAGGCGCTTGATCTTGCCGATCGGGTTGGGACGTTAAGGCCTCGGGCTGAGGCGGATTTTGTGGTGCTTGATCCTAAGGCTACGCCGTTGTTGGCACGGCGGACTGAGCGGACTGAGACGCTCGAGGAGCTGTTGTTTGCGTTTGCGCTGCTTGGGGATGATCGGGCTGTGTTTGAGACTTATGCTGCTGGGCAGCGGGTGCATCGGCGTGATGATGGCCGGCAAAGTGTTGCCGGGAGTGCGCGGATCGCTGCTTGAGGTTTTTTGTCTGCGACGCGTTTGGGTGCGCGTTGCGTGGGTTTGCGCTGGCATCCGCGCTATGCCTTCGTGCTTCACGCGTCGTACTTATACGTTTGCCTTTTCGCTGGCATCCGCGATTTGTTAGCCTGCTTCAAGCGTCGCCCCTGTGCGGGGCGGCACCTACTTTTCTTTGCCGCCGCAAAGAAAAGTAGGCAAAAGAAAGCGGCTAACACCGCCAACTCTTCTTCCTGCCTGAGGGCCCCCAACCGGTCCCTCACTTCACACGGCAACCTTCCTGCTCGCGTTCGTTGCCAACGCTCCAAGCCAGCGCATCACCCGCTTCACACACCCGCGTCGCAGCATGCCGTGCCAGATAGTCCACCGCCGCCCAGGTGGCAAACTGTGTGTAGGCCGTAGTACTGCACGCACCTCACTCCGGACCGATAGCGCACGCGTCCCACCCCGTAAGAGCGCTGCCCTATATGACGCGACAACCTACACACAGTTTGCCACCTGGGCGGCACATACCATTCGCTGCCGCTTGCCCGGGTACAGGTATTCGAAGCGGGTGAGGCGTTCATTCAAAGCGTTGGCAACGCACGCCAACAGAGACGTTGCCGTGTGAAGTGTGGGGACGTTGGGGGCCCGTGGATAAGAACACGGGCTGGCGGTGTTAGCCGCTTTCTTTTGCCTACTTTTCTTTGCGGCGGCAAAGAAAAGTAGGTGCCGCCCCGCACAGGGGCAACGCTAGCAAACCAATAACATCACGCGGATGCCAGCAGCAGAACCAGCAAACCACCCCAGCGTCGCAGACAAGCCTAAACCCAACCCCAAACCCTATCCCTTACACACTTCAAAAAGCGCATTCAACCTGCGCACCGGATCCGCAACAAAAGGATTCGTCTCATCCCACGCATAACCGGCGAGCACGGCGCTGATCATGCGCCGAATCCCTGGCGTCTGTTCGGGATAAAAGATGATGTCCTGCAACTCGCCGGTATACCAGCGCTCGACGAAAGCACGAAACGTATCGATCCCCTTGCGCAGCGGCACATCAAAAGCAGACTGCCAGTCAACACTCTCACCAGCAAACTGACGCTCAAGCGTCCCAACAGCGAGATGCGCGGAGCGCAGAGCAATAGTCACGCCCGACGAAAACACCGGATCAAGAAACTCACCCGCATTCCCGAGCAATGCAAACCCAGGCCCATGCAGTCGTTCGACATTCGCCGAATACCCGCCAATATGCCGCACGGGCATCAAGAACGGCGCATTGCCAATCAGACGGTTCAGCGTCGGCTCACTCTGAATCAGCGCCCGCAACTTCGCCTCACGCTCAGCCTCGGGCACATCAAGAAACGCAGCCTCCGCTACACATCCCACCGATGAACGCCCGTTCGCCAACGGAATCATCCAGTACCACACATCCCGATGCTCAGGATGCACAGCAACCGTAATCTTGTTGCGATCGTGCGCGTCGACCGGAATACCATCGCGCACATGCGTAAAAATAGCGGCACGCGTCGGCATGCGCGTCGGCGCTTCGAGATTCAGCAGCCGCGGCAGCACGCGACCAAAACCGCTCGCGTCGAGCACGAAACGCGCATGCACCTGATACGCGTTGCCCGCTTCGTCCGATACATCCAGCACGGGCGCATCGCCCGTCTTCATCGCGTGTACCGTGTGGCCAAAGCGCACGTCGGCGCCCTGCTTCGCCGCGCAGCGAATCAGCAGATCGTCGAACGTCGCACGCTCGACCTGGTACGTGGTGCCCCAGCCATCCGAATGCTTGTCGCGAAAGTCGTAAGCGCACGACTGGTCGCGATACACGAAGTGCGCACCGTTCTTGTACTGAAAGCCCGCTTCGACGACCGCCTGCAGCATGCCCGCCTCTTCGAGGTAAGCCATGCTCTGCGGCAACAGGCTTTCGCCAATCGAGAAGCGCGGAAAATGCTGGCGCTCGAGCACGAGCACGGAATGCCCTGCCTTGCGCAACAGCGCCGCCGCAACGGCACCCGACGGGCCCGCTCCGATGATGGCCACGTCTACCGACGCATTCATCGACGAATCCATATTCATTGATCTTCCTTCACATAACGTATTGCGCACGCAACGCTTTCCATCCTTACCAGCGATTACAATGTCGCACAATCATCGAGATCAAAAACAACCTAAAGACCATCACCGACCGGGGAATAACGTGCAGTCCACCGAATCATCCAGCATGACGGACCGCGTACCGAACGACGTGCCGGACGACGTACCCTTCGTACCGGAAACAGCATTCGGCGTCTGGTTCCTGCGCACCCATACGTGGGAACACCATGTGCTGCGCGTCGCAATCAACGACCTCAAGCGCCTGATCGATACGCCGCTGCCCGCTGCACCCGTGATCGTCGACGTCGGCTGCGGACAGGGCATTTCGTTCCGGCTGCTCGCGCAGGCGTTCAAGCCGCAACACATCATCGGCATCGATTTTCATGAGCCGTCGCTCGCACTTGCCAAACAGTCCGCGCAAGTTTGCCTCCAGCACGCCGACACCCGCGAAACCGGAATCGACGTACTGCACGGCGACTGCGCAAACCTGCCGCTGCCCGATGCGAGCGCCGACATCGTGTTCTGCCATCAAACCTTCCATCATCTCGTCGAGCAGGAACGCGCGCTCGCCGAGTTCCGCCGTGTGCTGAAACCGGGCGGCGTGCTGCTGTTCGCCGAATCGACGGATGCCTACATCAAGTCGTGGGTGATCCGCCTGCTGTTCCGTCATCCGATGCATGTGCAAAAAAGCGCGGACGGTTACCTCGACATGATCCGTCGCGGAGGCTTCACATTCGGCGCGCACAACGTCTCGCTGCCGTATTTGTGGTGGAGCCGCGCCAAGGACTTCGGCCTGCTCGAACGTCTGCGCATCTACACGCCGAAGCCCGGCAAGCGGCGCGAGACGCTCGTCAACGTCGCGGCAATCAAGACAGACTGACGACACATCGAGCGGCTGCATAGCAAATTGGCGCTGCAGCCGCCCAAAGCATCAAAACCGTTACTTCTTCAGCGTCACCACATCACCCTTCAACGCGACACCAGCAATCACCGCGCCCGCACCGCAGGTGAACTCCGTTGCGCTCTCGCGCACTTCGTTCTTGTAGTTGCTCTTGATGTTGATGACGGCGTTGCCGCCTTCCTTGCGCGCGCGATCCTGCAACTCGATCACGGCCGACAGGAACACGTGCTGGCACGCCGTCTCGTCGCTCTTGCCGAACGCGTTGGTCTTCTTGTTCGTTGCGAACTCGCCGTAGCTCTTCACGACGCCCGGATGCTTCTGCCCCGCGAAATACAGCGGGATATCGTCGCCGACTTTGCCCGGCTCGCTCGCGAGCGCGGCGGCGACGGGATAGCTCTCGACGCTGTCGCGCGCGAAGGCGTGCGAGGCGAGGCATGCGACGGCAACTGCACAGATCAGGTGACGCTTCATGGTTATGACCCTCGTGGTTGGAATTGTTATTGCGTTTCGAGCATCACGACATCGCCGCGCACCGCGAGCGTCGATCCATTCAGGCTCGCGCCGCAGGTGAACTCGGTCGAAGAAGCCGATTCGTTATGCTGGAAGCGCGTCCTGACGTCGACGACGGCGTTCGCGTGCTGCGCGCGCGCATAGTCGCGCAGTTCCTGCACCGCCTTTTCCAGCGCGATACTGCAGTTGGCCTCCGGGCTGTTCTCCACCTTGCGCAGCACGCGTACGGCAAATTCCTTGTTGCCGTACGACTGCTTGACGGGCGCATGCGTCTGGTTGCCGAAGTAAAGCGCGACGTCTTGCCCGTTCTGCGTCTGAACCGCAGCCGGCATCGGCAGCGATTTGATTTTGGTCGTGCAACCCGCCTGCGTCAGCACGACGGCAGCCACCAACCCCAGTGCGATTTTCGTTTTCATTGTTTCGACTTCCCTTTTAGTTGTTTATTCTGCGTACTGCTGCTTGCTTCGCTTGCCTGCTTGCCTGTGATTGAGCCCGACAGGCGGCGGTCAAATCCTTGCGAACATCAGGCTCGCGCAACTGCCGCCAAAGCCGAACGACACCGACAGCGCGCTATTCATCTGCGCTTCGCGCGTGGCCTGCACGAGCGGCATGGACTGCGCGAGCGGTTCGAGATGTTCGATGCCCGCCGTCCCCGCGATAAAACCGTCACGCATCATCAGCAGCGTGTAGATCGCTTCGTGCGCGCCGCATGCGCCGAGCGGATGCCCCGTCAAACCCTTCGTCGACGAAAACGGCGGCACGTCGTTACCGAACACCGTTTGCAGCGCGCGCAGTTCTTCGATGTCGCCAAGCGGCGTCGATGGCGCGTGCGCGTTCACGTAGTCCGGGCGCACGCCCGCTTCGTCGAGCGCAGCCTGCATCGCGCGGGCGATGCCCTGCGCGTGCGGCGTCACCATGCCCGCGCCGTCGGTGCTGTGGCCAAAGCCCGTCACCTCCGCGTAGATGCGCGCGCCGCGCGCGAGCGCATGGTCGAGCGCTTCGAGCACGAGCACGCCGCCGCCCGACGCGATCACGAAGCCATCGCGCGCGGTATCGTACGGACGCGACGCGCGCACGGGCGTGTCGTTGAAATGGCGCGACAACGCATGCATCGCGTCGAACATCAGCGTCATGTTGTCGTGCAGGCATTCGCTGCCACCCGCGAGCACGACCTGTTGACGCCCCGTCTGAATCAACTGCATCGCCTGGCCGATCGCGAGCGCCGACGTCGTGCAAGCTGACGACGGCGAATACGTCACGCCTTCAATGCCAAATACCTGCGCAACATTCGCCGACGCCGTGCTGCTCATCGCCTGCGGCACCGTGTACGGCGGCGTTTTTTCGACGCCGCGCACATTCGCAATAGTCATCGCGTCGTCGTATGCCGACATCGTGCCGACGCCCGAACCGATCACGGCGCCGACGTCAGGCGAGCGCAGCGACGCGAGGTCGAGGCCCGCATCGTCGATCGCCTTGCGCGCCGCGTGACAGGCAAAGCGCGCGGTGTCGCCCATGAAGCGTTCGAGCTTGCGTTCGAACGGCGGCTCGCCGGCCACTGACGCCACGCCCGCGACCTGCGTGCCGAAGCCGCGCTCGCGCCACGCGTCGACGCGCGTGATACCACTGCACCCGGCGCGCAACGCGTCGCTCACGTCGTCGAGCGTATTGCCGATGCACGACACGATGCCCATGCCCGTGACGACGACACGCTGCAAGCCTTGCGAACGGCTACGGCTCATCGAATGCGCCTGAAAATCAGCGACGTATTGATGCCGCCAAACGCGAAGTTGTTGCTCATCACAAAGTCGGCGTCGATGCTGCGCGCTTCGGCCATGATGTAATCGAGCGGCGCGCACGCGGAATCGACTTCCGTGAGATTGAGCGTCGGCGCGTACCAGTTGCGCTTCATCATCTCGATCGTCCACCACGCTTCGAGCGCGCCGCATGCGCCGAGCGTATGGCCAACGTAGCTCTTCAGCGAGGAAATCGGCATGCGCTCGCCGAAGGTCTGCGCCGTCGCCTGGCTTTCCGCGATGTCGCCGCGATCCGTCGACGTGCCATGCGCGTTCACATACGCAATCGCGTTCGCGTCGAGCTTCGCGTCTTCCAGCGCGAGTTGCATCGCGCGCGCCATCGTGGCCGCCGTCGGCTGCGTCATGTGCGCGCCGTCCGAATTGCAGCCGAAGCCGACGATCTCCGCATGAATCGTCGCGCCGCGCGCCTTCGCATGTTCGTATTCTTCGAGCACGAGTGTGGCCGCGCCCTCGCCGACCACGAGACCGTCGCGCTTCGCGTCAAACGGACGCGGCGTCAGATGCGGCTCGTCGTTGCGCGTGCTGGTCGCATACAGCGTGTCGAACACGGCGACGGCGGGCCCGGACAATTCTTCCGCGCCGCCCGCGAGCATCAATGTCTGCTTGCCCGTCGCGATCGCTTCATACGCGTAGCCGATCGCCTGGCTGCCCGACGCGCACGCCGACGAGGTCGGCACGATGCGGCCTTTCAGGTCCCAGAACAGGCTGACGTTGACGGCTGTCGTGTGCGGCATCATCTGCACATAGCTGTTCGACGTGACGTTGGCCATCGATCCCGTTTCGAGCATCGTGCCGAATGCGCGGATCGGTTCGACGGAACCCGACGACGAACCGTACGCGACGCCCATGCGGCCGTCCTTGATCGATTCATCGTTCGCGAGGCCCGCGTCGGCGAGCGCCAGCTCGCTCGCGCGCACCGCGTACATCGACACCGCGCCCATCGAACGCGTCTTCTTGCGCGGCCAGTCAGCGGGTTGAGCGAACGCGGGCAGCGGCGCCGCGAGGCGCGTATGCAGCGACTCGAAGTAGTCCCACTCCGGCATGCGCCGCACCGCGTTGCGGCCCGCCTTCAACGCGGCTTCGATTTCGTCCCAGCGGCTGCCGAGCGCCGTGACGCCGCCCATGCCCGTAATGACGACGCGCTTCATCAGATCATCCCGCCATTGACGCCGATCACCTGGCGCGTCACGTACGAGGCCGCATCCGACATCAGGAAGCTGACCACCGCCGCGACTTCGGCCGGTTGACCGACACGGTTCATCGGCACGGTCTTCAGCGCGTGTTCGAGCGGCATGTCATCGAGCATGCCTGTTTCGATCAGCCCCGGCGCCACGCAGTTGACCGTGATGCTGCGCGACGCGAGTTCGACGGCGAGCGCCTTCGACGCGCCGATCAGCCCCGCTTTTGCCGCGCTGTAGTTGACCTGCCCACGGTTGCCGATCACGCCCGACACCGACGCGATCGTCACGATGCGGCCGCCCTTCTTCGCGCGGACCATTGGCATCGTCAGCGGATGCACCACGTTATAGAACGCGTCGAGACCCGTTTCGATCACGACGTCCCAGTCTTCGTCGGTGAGCGCGGGAAAGGCCGCGTCGCGCGTCACGCCCGCGCTGCACACGATGCCGTAGTACGGGCCGTGCGCAGCGACATCCGCTTCGAGCACTTCGCGGCAGACGGCGCGCTCGCGCACGTCGAACTGCAGCACGCGCGCCGAGCCGCCTTGCGCGGATATACCCGCCGTGACGGCCTCGGCTTCCGTGCGGCCCGTGCGGCAATGCACGGACACCGCAAAACCGTCCGCTGCCAGTTGATATGCAATCGCGCGGCCAATGCCGCGGCTGGCGCCCGTAACCAGAACTCGCCGGCTCATGAACTGATACTCCCTTCGATGAACGTCTGAAAATCGCCCGGTTGAAAGACCTTGATGACGGCATCCGCGCAACGCGCGCCGTCGTGATCGATCGTGCATTCGTAGGCGCTGTGGCCTGCGTCGCTGCGCAGCACTTCCTGCACGCTGATCGTCAGCCGCGCGTCACACGCAAACGCGCTCACGTGCGCCTTGTAGCTGCGCGTGCCGAGCAGCACGCCGGGACGCGCGCGGCCACCCGCACGCATCGCGAGCAGCGCGACATGCGCAGCCACGCCCTGCGCCATCAGTTCGATGCCGATCCACGCGGGCATCGCGCCGTTTTCGTCCGCGTACCACGCGTCGCCGCGCACGGTTGCGTACGCGGTCAGTGATTCGTCGCCGAATGCGCTCACGCCATCGACGAGCAGCATCGTGCCGCGATGCGGCAGGATCGTGTCGATGGGCGGAAAGGCTTCGCTGGTCTCAGGTGTGGCCGTCATGTCGTTATGTTTTTTGCTGCGTGCGTTCGCGCCGTTCAGCGCGCCAGTATCAGGCTGACGTTGCTGCCGCCGAACGCGAACGAATTGCTCATCACGTATTGCGCGCGGTCGCGCGGAATGCGCCGCTCGTCCTGCACGAGATCGAGTTCGGGCAACGCCGGGTCCGCTTCGCCATCCCATCGATGGCGCGGCATCGCCACGTCACCGCGCGCGAGCGTGAGCCACGCGAAGCCCAGCTCCGTCGCGCCCGCCGCGCCGAGCTGGTGCCCCGTGAGCGGCTTCGTGCCGCTCGCGGGCACGCCGTGCGCGAATACGCGCGACATCAGATGCGCTTCCATGTCGTCGTTCTTGCGCGTAGCCGTCGCGTGCAGATTCACATATGCGATCGCCGACGCCTCGATGCCCGCGTCCTTCAGCGCCGCGCGCAACGCAAGCTCGCCGCCGATACCCTGCGGGTCCGGCGCCGACACATGATGCGCGTCGCTCGATTCACCCGCGCCCGCGAGGCGCACTTCGTCTTCGTCGCGCGTCATCAGGAACACGCTGGCGCCCTCGCCGACGTTGATGCCGCTGCGGTTGCGGCTCATCGGATTGGTGCGCGTCACGCTCGTCGATTCGAGCGACGCAAAGCCCTGCACCGTCAGCTCGCACAGCGAATCGACACCGCCAACGATCATCGCGTCGCACACGCCCAGTTGCAGTAAACGGCGCGCCGACACGAATGCTTTAGCGCTCGACGTGCAAGCCGTCGAAATCGTGAACGCGGGCCCCTGCACATTCAGCGCGGCGGCCGCGAACGGCGCGGCGGTGCCGATCTCCATCTGCCGGTAGTTGAAGTCGTCGGGCAACTCACCCGCTTGCGCCTGGTGGACGAAGGCGACCTCAGCCGCGTCGATGCCCGATGTGCTCGTGCCGAGTACGACGCCGATCCGGTGCGAGCCGTAGCGCTCGCGCGCCGCCTCGATCTCGGGGCGAATCTGTTCGAGCGCCGCGAGCAACATGCGGTTGTTGCGGCAATCGAAGCGCTTGAGCGTCGCGGGCAACGCGATGTCGAGCGGCGTCGACACGCGGCCGACGTACGCATCGCCGATGCCCGTGTGCATCAATCCCATGCCGGGCGATTGCGCGGCTTCGAGCGCGGGCACGATCGAAGCGACGTCGCCGCCGAGCGCGTTGACCATGCCGAGCGCATGCAGATAAACAGGTGGCAGCGTCATGCGACTCTCCTTCTTCCAGGCGGCATGCCGATCGGCGCAAGCAGCACCGACACGAGGATGCCGAGCGCCAGCGTGGCGCCAAAACTCTTCAATGCGGGCATTGCGCTTAAGGCCAGCATGCCGAATGACAGCAGCGTAGTCGCCGCCGACAGCAGCACGCCCGTCCACACCGCGCCGAGATCGGCGTGGTCACGCAGACAGCCTTCGCGCAGGAATACCGCATAGTTTGCGCCGACGCCGAGCACGAGCATCAGCGCGAGGCAGTTGAACAGATTGAGCGGCACGCGCGCGTAGCCGAAGGCGGCGAGCGTCACGCCGATGGCGAGCAGCACGGGCAGCGTCGTCGCGATGCCGCCGCGCGGCGTGTAGCGCACCATCAGCAGAATCAGCACGAGCAGCAGCGCGCCCCCAAGCCAGATGCCGCTGTCTATGCGATAGGCGCCGAACAGCTTCGACACGCTCGCGGCCTTGTCGACGGATACGACGCCATCGACGGAATGCGCGGCGCCGATCAACGCGGCGACGTTTTGCGGCGTCACGCGTTGTGGAATCACAATGGCTGCGTAGCCGTGCTCACCGCGCGCGTCCACAGCGCCCAGCCATAGATGACGATAAGGTTGCGACCAGGGCGCAGCGAGCCAGCGCTCGACCGTCAAAGGCGCAGCGTTCGACTTCGCGTAGGAAGCGAGCCATGCATCGGCGACTTCGTCGCGAAAGCCCGCTTGCAGCAGCATCGAACGAAGCGCGGCGGGATCGTTGAACACCTGTTGCGCGAGCACGTTGCGCGTGTCGGCCTGGCGTTGCGCCGACGGCACGAACTGCGTCACCGATTGCCAGCCATTCACCGCTTGCGTGCCGCTCAATGCATTGAGCTTCGCGCCGAGCGCTTCCGCGCGCTGCAACACGGTTTCCGCCGACGGCCCGCGCACGACGAAGAACTGCGCGGTGTTATCGACGCCGATCGCATTGCGCACCTGATCTTCCTGCGCGACGAGCGCGGGATCGCGCTGGATCAGCAGATGGATATCGTCGTCGCTGGTGAGGCGCAGCCAGCCGGGTATCGCGAGCAGCACGAGCACGCCCGCGACGATCCACGCGCGCCGCCCGCCGATAGCCGCGTGCCAACGTTCAAGCAGCGTCGCGGCGCGCAGGAAGAGACGCCGCTGGGCGTGCTTCGGCCCCTTGACGAGCAGCACGGGCAGCAGCCACAACACCGACGCGAACGCGGTGCAGATCCCGGCGATCGCAAAGCACGCAATCTGCTTGAGCGCCGGGAACGGCACCCACGCGAGGATCGCGTAGCCGAGCAGGCTCGTCGCGAGCGCAACAGTCAGCGCAGGCCGCACCGAGCGCGCGCCCTGCCGTGCGTTCCAGCCACGCTGCGCGCCGAGATAGACGACGAAATATTGAATCGAATAATCGACGGCCTCGCCGATCAGGCTCGCGCCGAACACGAGCGTCAACAGATGCAGCTTGCCGAACACGAGCATCGTGACGGCGAGCGCGCAAACAATGCCGAGCGTCGTCGACACGAAGCCGAACAGCAACAGACGCGGCGAACGGAACACCCACAGCATCAGCAGCGCGATGCCGCACGCGGACGCGACGCCGATCAGATGTACTTCGCGTTCCGACGCGCTGCGCGCCGATTCCGCATAGAACACGGCGCCCGTGCGCGCGACGCTCGCATCGGGATAGCTCGACTTCAGCGCTGCTTGCGCCTGCGCAACGGCTGACAGCACCGCGCGCTGCGTCTGCGATTCGTACGCGGAACCGGGCAGCGTCGTGACCACGAGCACGCTCGTCAGGTCCCCGCGATGCGCGACGAGCATGTTGTCTTCGAGATCGAGATTCGAGGTGGCGAGCGGCAAGCCGCTCAGGAAGTGTTCGAGCCAGCCGAACGGATCGTCGGCGAGTTGCGTGGTTAGTGGGCCGCGCACCGGGTTGTAGATGCGCTGCATCAGCGCGTCGTGCAGCGATGCCGTGTTGTTTGCAACGGCGTCGCGGTCGTCACGCGTCAACAGGCCGAAGCGATATGGCATGTACAACCCGCCGATCTGCGACATGTCGAACGGCGGCAACTCCGCCGTCACCGACGCGAACGCGCCGCTTTTCTGCAACGCCGCGCCGAATTGTTTCGCCGCGGCTTTCGCGCGCGCGTCGTCCTTGCTCGTCACCAGAAACACCGTGCGGTCGCCGAGAGCGTTGGCGAGCGTATCGACGGCTTTTTCAGCGACGGGATCGGCTTCCGTCGCGGGCAGCAGCGCGAGCAGATTCGTCTCCAGCGGCGACGGGCCCATGAAACGAAAGACGCAGTACAGCGAAGCGACGAGCGCGAGCACGAGCCATGCGGCCCGGATGCCCCACAACTGCGTCTTGGTCCACTGTCGCGCCATCAGCATCATTGTGCTCCAAGCAACGTGCGCTCGCCGGGCGCGAGATCGTTGATCGCTTCGCTCTTCGCGAACTCGATCTGCGTGACGTCGCCGTTCGCCAGCGTGATACGCAGCGTCTGCAGGAACTCGCCGCCCGTCATCTGCAAGCCCTTGATCGACTGCGCGAGTTGCGGCTGATTCGGCTTCAGTTCGAGTTTCCATTGCGACGGCGTGCCTTGCGCGTCGACATCGAACTGCGAATACAGCGCGGACAGATCGCCGCCGAGCATCGCGCGCATCATCTTCGAGACCTGCGCGACACCGCGCACGCCCTGCGCGCTTTTCGTATTGACGCGCTTGCCGTTCGCATCGACTTCGCTGACGCCTGCGTCGGTGATGACATAGATCGCCTTGTACGGCGTATCGACACGCCAGATCACGCCGCGCTCACGGAAAAACACCAGCGTGCCCGTGCTCACCAAAGGCTGCTTCATTGCGGACAGCGTCTGCGTCTGGGTGAACTGCGCGCGCACGCCCTTCGCCTGCGCAAGACGTGACGCGACCTGCGAGACGAGCGCGGGGTTGCCGTTTTGCGCTTGAGACTGCGTCTGCTGTGTCGCCGCGTATGAACTCACGCTCGCCACAGCAAGCAACGCAGCGACCAACGCGGCTCGTAATGTCAGCGTGACCATGCGCGCTCCAGCTTTTCGAACACGACCGGCGGCGACACGAATTGCGTTTCCTGCGTGGCGGCATCGATCGCGACCTGGATCGTGTAGCCCTTTGTCAGCCGCGTGCCCGTCGCGCAATCGACGATTTCATAGCCTATTTTCAAGCGGTTTTCGAATTCGAGCAGCTCCGTGCGCACGTCGATCCGCTGGCCGTAAGTCGCGGGCCGCACGTACTTCAGATGCGCCTCGACGATCGGCCACAGATAGCCCGACGCCTGCATCTCGCGGTAGTCGTAGTCGAACGCACGCAACAGCGCGGCGCGGCCGATCTCGAAGTACTTCAGGTAATGGCCATGCCAGCAGACGTTCATCGCGTCGACGTCATGAAACGGCACTTCGACGATCGCGCTCGCCTTCAACGTCTTGCCTTGGTGGCGCTCATTCATGATGCGCGCCTCCTTCAACCAGCGCGCATTCGGCAATGCGCGCCGTCAACGCGCGCAGATCGCTTTCGAGCGCGCGGTCTTCCTCGACGAACGGCGACATCGCGGCCACCTCCTGAGCGAATGCACGCAGCGGCGCGGGGACGGTCGTCTCACCGTTGATGCGCACGCGCAGCTTCAGCGCCTGCACGGTGGCGAGCGTATGCGCGGCTGCAACCTGCTCCGTCAGTTCGAGCACGCGCAGGCAATCGCGCGCGGCGATCGTGCCCATGCTGACCTTGTCCTGGTTGTGCGCTTCCGTCGAACGCGAGAACACGCTTGCGGGCATCGTGTGCTTCAGCGCTTCCGCCGTCCACGCCGACGACGAAATCTGCACCGCCTTGAAACCGTGATTGATCGGCGCGCGCGCCGGGCTCGCACCCGTCAGGTTGCGCGGCAAGCCGTTGTTGAATTTGTCGTCGACGATCAGCGCAAGTTGCCGGTCCATCAAATCCGCGAGATTCGCGACGGCCGTCTTCAACGCGTCCATCGCGAACGCAATATGGCCGCCGTAGAAGTTGCCGCCGTGCAGCACGCGTTCGCCGTCCGGGTCGATCAGCGGATTGTCGTTTGCGCTGTTCAGTTCGTTCTCTACGTCGCGCCGAACCCACGACAATGCATCGACGGCGACGCCGATCACATGCGGCGCGCAGCGGATCGAATACCGATCCTGCAAGCGATGACCCGGCGTATCGTCGCGGCCCGCGAGGTCCGCGCGAATCCACGCGGCGGCTTCGGCCTGCCCTGCGTGCGGTTTTGCTTCGAAGATCATCGCGTCGAAGTGCGCGGCGCGGCCATCGAGCGCAACCGTCGACAGCGCCGTCAAACGCGAGGCCAAACGCGCGAGATGTCCGGCACGCGCAAACGCGAGACACGCGAGGCCCGTCATCACGGCCGTGCCGTTCATCAGCGCGAGACCTTCCTTCGGCGCGAGCGTCAGCGGCGCATGGCCGAGTTGCGCCCACACGCCGGCGGCATCGCGCAGCGTGCCATCAAACATCACGTCGCGTTCGCCGACGAGCGCCGCCGCCACGTACGACAGCGGCGTCAGATCGCCGCTCGCGCCGACCGAGCCTTCCGACGGAATACGCGGCAGCACACGATGATTGATCAGATCGGCGAGCCGTTCGAGCAGCACGGGGCGCACGCCGGAAAAGCCGTACGCGAGCGAGTTCAGACGCGCGGCGATCACGGCGAGCGCCTGCGCATCGTCGAGATAAGCGCCCATGCCGCAGCCGTGATAGCGCGTCAGTTGCAGCGGCAACGCTTCGACGAGTTCCATCGGCACATCGACGACGCATGCGTCGCCATAGCCCGTGTTCACGCCGTACACCGTTTCGCCCGCGGCGAGATGACGGCGCAGAAAATCTGCGCCACGCTGGATGCGCGAACGCCACGCGGGATCACCGCTCAGCGCGACACTCGCGCGTCCCTTCGCAATCGCGACGACCTCTTCGATCGACAGCTTGCGTCCGCCGATCACCACCGCACGCGGCGTTGCCGTGTGCGCGGCACGTGCGTGCGCATCGTCGATCAGATCATGATCCGACATTCGCGTCTCCGTGTGGGATGCCACCCGTTATCGTCTTTCGGGGACGCGCCCAGAAATCGAAGAAATTGAACCATTGATAAGGTGCCTTGCGGCAATAGTGCTCGAGGCGCGACGCATAGCGCTGCGCCCAGGCGGCGATATGCTGCGCGCGTTCGCGGCGCGGCAGGTCGATGCGCTCGGCGAACGGCTCGAAGTACAGCCGGTAGCGCTCACGATTTCGCTCGTCGCGCTCTTTCAGGCAGAAGAACAGATACACCGGGCAGCCGAGCGCATGCGCGAGCACATACGGCCCTTGCGCGAACGGCGCTGTCGCGCCGAGAAATTGCGCGTCGGTAGTTCGGCCCGATTCGCGCGCGGGCACACGGTCGCCGACGATCACCAGCAGCTCGCCCGCGTCGATGCGCTCTTGCATCATCATCGACGTCTCGGGTCCGAAGTCGCTGACTTGCATGAGCCGCTTCGCGAACTCGCTGTTCGCCGTCGACAGCACGCTGTTGAAGCGCTTCGCGTGCTCGGTGTAGACGATGGCTGTGACCTTCGCGTGGCCGCCGTTCACGGCAAGCGCGCGCGTCATTTCGAGGTTGCCGAGATGCGCGCCGATCACGAGCGCGCCGCGCCCGCTCGCGACGAGCGCGTCGAATGCGGACGAATCGTCGAAGATCACGTCGTTCGAATCGATGCGGCCCGACCAGGCGGCGAGTTTGTCGAGGCCCGATTGCGCGAACGCGAGCATCTGTCGGTACGCGGAACGCCAGCCAGGGCGCGGCGTGCGCTCGCCTTGCGCAGCCTGTTCGAGATGCGTGAAGTACGTGCGCGACGCAGAGCGCGCAGCGCGGCCCGTCATCAGAAAATACGCGACGATGGGATGCAGCCACAGCGCGGTGAAGCGCATGCCGAACAGCTTGCAACTGAGTGCGAGCAGCGTCATGCCGAGGCGGCTGCCGCGCTCGGCCATGCGCCACCATTTCGCGTTGTCGCCATTCGAATTCGAAGCGGCGGACTTACGCGGCATGAACTTGTGCGCGAGCAACAGCGGCAGACGCAACAGCATCCCGCACACAAGGCGCGTATGACTCGCGCTGATGCGCACGTTGTCCCACAACACGTCGAAGTGCGACACGCCGTCCATCGCGTACGTGACGCGCGTTGGAATCGCGCGGAACGCGAGGCGCCGCCAGTACAGCCGCACGAGAATCTCGATGTCGAAGTCCATTCGCGTCGGCAGGTCCACGCTGTCGATCAGCGCGCACGCGGCGTCGAGCGGATACAGACGAAAGCCGCACATCGAATCGCGGATCGTCAGCGACAGCGTTTCGATCCATACCCACACATGCGTCAGATAGCGGCCATAAAGACGCGATTTCGGCACGCTCTCATCGTAGACAGGCCGACCGAGAATCACGGCGCCCGGCTCGGCGCGCGCGGCAGCGAGAAACAGCGGCACATCGTTCGCGTCGTGCTGGCCGTCCGCGTCGATCTGCAAGGCGTGCGTATGGCCCGCTCGCTTCGCCGCGCGCAGTCCCGCCATCACGGCCGCGCCCTTGCCGCCGTTCACGGGCAGGCGCAGCAGCGTCATCTGCTCGCGATGCTGGCAAGCAAGCTTCGCGAGCACCGCTTGCGTCGGTTCATCGCTGCCGTCGTCGACCACGAAGATCGGCAATCCATGCACGGCAAGACGCTCGACCGTGCCGCCGATCGCGTCCTTGTGGTTGTAGATCGGAATGACGATGCACGCGTTGAAACCTGCGTCGCTCATGCGCGCTCCCGATACACGATCACGCCCGACGCACTGTCGCGGCCATCGACGCGATACGCGAACTGCACGCGCCGCCGCGCGGCATCGTGCGACAGCTTCAGGTCGAGCACGGCGCCTGGCATCACGGGCGCGGTGAACTTCAGACGATCGACGGATTCGATCTCGCGCACGCCCGTCACGTGCGCTGCGGCGAGGCGAATCGCCCAGTCGAGCTGCACGACGCCGGGAAGGATAGGCAGGCCGGGAAAGTGGCCCGCGAAATGGTCGAGCGTCGGCGGCACGCGCAGTTCGTAATGGACATCGTCACCGTTGCGCGCTTCGGACAGCAGTTCGAAGCCGTCGTCGCGCGGCTCGAAAGCGGCGGCCACGGCGGCAGCGGGCAGCTTGCCGCGGGCGTCGAACGGCAACGCAATGCGAAAGCGCCAGTGACGCGGCAGCACGACCACGTCGAAATAGGCGGCGAGATGGCGGCGCAAGGTCTTCGCGAGCGCGACGCGCCCTTCATTGCGCAGCGCCGCGCTGCCCGCATCGTTGAGCGCGACCACCGCGCCGAGACGTTCGCGCGACGCTCCCGCGAGCCGCACCACCGCCGACTGCGCGACATACGGATGCAACGCGAGACGCGCTTCGACTTCGGGCAGCGACACACGCTTGCCGTCGAGCTTGATCACGCGGTCGAGGCGTCCTTGCAGACGGAAGCGGCCGTCGTCGTCGAACACGATGGCGTCGTCGGTGCGATGCCAGTCGTCATGGCCCAGATGCGGTGAGCGCACATTCAGCGCGCCGTCTTCACCGCGCTGCACCTCGACGCCGTTGACGGGCCGCCACGCCGACGTCTCGTTCTGACGTCGCCACGCGATACCGCCCGTTTCCGTACTGCCGTAGATTTCGATCGGTGCGCTGCCGAAAGCGGCGGCATATTCAGCAGCGGCTTCGGCGGAAAGCGGTCCCCCCGACGAGAAGAACGCGCACGGCACGGGCGTCAATGCCGCGAAGCCGGGCATCGCGGGCCAGCGCGACAGTTGCGCGGGCGACGACACGACCACGGCCGCGCCGCATTGCCCGATGCGCGACTGCACTTGCTGCGGCTCGATGCAGACGGCGCGATCGAACGCGCGTCCGGCGGCGAGCGGCCACATGACGCGAAACAGCAAACCGTAGATGTGGTGATGCGGGACGCTCGCGAGCATCGTCGCATCGCCGACGAGTTCGCCCCACTCGCGCTCCAGCGTGTGTACTTCGGCGTTGAACTGCGCGAGCGTCTTGTGAATCGGCTTCGGCGTGCCGCTGCTACCCGATGTGTAGAGCGTGAGCGGCGCGTTCGGATCTATTCTTAGCGGCGTTTCGGCGCATGCCTGCGTTGCGACATGCGCGCGGACGTCGGCGTCCGTGAGCACGGCGTCGTAGGCATCGGCGAGATCGGCGAGATAGCCGGGCGTCGCGTTCGCCGGAATCACGGGCGTCTTGCCGCAGGCGAAGAGCGCGAACAGCGCGCACGCGAAATCGAAGGGATCGTCGATGCATAGCGCGTAGCGGTGCGCCCGCGTTTCACGCAGTTGCAAAGCGATGGCGAAGACCCGCGCGCGAAACGCTGCGAAATCGATTGTCTGGTTTGCTTCGTCGTCACGACAGACGGGCACGTGCCCAGCGCGCTCGCACGACAGCAGATCGTGCAGCGCGATCATGCCGCCTCCGAGCGTCGCACGCGCGGCAGGATCACGAGATACCGCCACGCAATTTCGCCGGCCAGCAGCAGGCCGATAAGACCGTACGCGATCGCGCCGTTATACAGCGACCACGCTTCGCGCGGCCAGTAGAGCGCCGTGTAGAGAGAGAACACGCCATTCGCGAGGAAGAACGCGCACCAGATCTGCGTCACGCGGCGCGTGTGGCGGATCGCCGGCTCGCTCAGATTGGGCGTGCCGATGCGTGCGAATTTTTCGATCATCGTCGGGCCGCGCACGAGCGTTGCGCCGAACGCGATCAGCAAACCGAGATTCACCAACGACGGATAAATGCGCAGCAACAGTTCGCTATTGGTCCACACGATGGCGGCGGAAGCGATGCTCAGCATCAACGCCACCGCCCAGTCGACCCGCGAGAGCTTGCGCAGCGACGCGCCGAACGCGCCCGTGCCCGCGCAGCGCTGCAGCCACAACAGCGCGAACAGCAGGCAGCCGACAAAGCGCGGCGCGTCCCAGAACCATGCGCACAGAATGACAGCGGGATATGCGAGCTTTGCGAGCACACCCAGCGCGAAGCCCGCCCAGCTACGCGGGCGCTCGCTGTCGTTCGTTGCCTGCACGGCTGCTGGCGTTGCGGCTTGCGTTGCGCCCGGCGCCTGACTATCGTCCGAGGCGCCCTGCGCGTGCGAACGTTGCGTGTGCATCAGCCCTGCGCCGCGAGCAGCGACTCGACCGCCGCGATCACGTCGCCAACCGTGCGCACCGACTTGAACTCCTCGGGCTTGATCCGGCGGCCCGTCATCTCCTGCAACTTGATCGCGAGATCGACGGCGTCGATGCTGTCCAGATCGAGCTCTTCGAACAGGTGCGCTTCGGGCGTCACGCGTTCGGGCTCGATGGCGAAGTTCTCTTTGAAGATGGCGCGGATGCGCTCAAGGATCTCGGTGTCGGTCACGGTCATTCCCCTTTCTTTGTGGTATCGCCCGATTCATGCGCAAGCTCGCGCTGGCTCGCCACCAGCGCCGCAAGTGAATTGATCGAGCGGAAGTGCTCTCGCGTGCGTTCGTCATTCGCCGCGATCGTCAATTGATAGTGTTTGCGCAGCACGATGCCGATTTCGAGTGCGTCGATCGAATCGAGACCGATCCCGTCGGTATCGAAGAGCGGCGCATCGTCGTCGATGTCGGCGGGCGTCAGGTCTTCCAGATCGAGTGCTTCGATCAGAAGCTGTTTGATTTCAAGCTTTAAAGAATCCATAGTCGAACAGGTGCTGGGTGATATGTGCTTCGATGGCGCTCGTCACCGTGCGAGCGGCCAGCGCGGGCGGTTCGTCGTGCGCCGCGAGCGCGTCTGCGCCGAGAGGCTCGAGCACGTTGACGCGCATGCGGAACGCACGCTCGGGCACGTTGTACCAGCGCATGCCCTTCGTAAAAGCGGGTGGATCGCAATCCATCAGTACCGGCAGGATCGGCGCGCCGGACTTGAGCGCCATGTGCGCGAAACCGCGCGAAAACGCATGCATCCGGTTGCGCGCCGGGCTGCGCGTGCCTTCCGGAAAAATGATCATCGTGTAGCCACGCTCCAGTTGCCGCGCGCCCGCTTCGACGAGCTCAAGCGGATCGGCGTTGCTCACGTATTCGGCCGCGCGCACCACGCCCCAGAAAAACGGGTTGCCCCAATGCGCGCTCTTGACGACGCAGCACGCGCGCGGCGTCAGCGACAGCAGCACCATCACGTCGAGCCACGTCGGATGATTCGCGACCACGATGGCCGGCTCGTTGTCCTTGCGACGCAGCGCAGCGACGCCATGCGCGTCGAGTTCCATCACGCCGGCCCACTTCAGCACGGCGACCAGCGCGCGAAAGAACGCGTGAATGATCGCGGTGATCGCGCGCTGCTTCGACGCGCGATGCGGCCAGATCCACGCGATCGGAAACAGGATCAGCGAAAAGCCGAGTCCGCAGATGCCGAACGCCGTGAATGCGAGCGCCGTCGCGACGAGGCGCCAGTGGTAGTCAAGCCACGCCTTCATCCCAGCTCCATTCCCAGACCGCATATTCGCCGCGCCATTGCGCAGCTGCGTGCGTGTCGAGGCAGTGATGCACAGCCTGACTCTGAGTTGCAAAGAGAGTGCCCGCGCCTTCGGGCGATGCATTGGCGTCGGCGACGGCCGTGCGCGAACAGGACAGGCGGCCCGCCGGGGCTTCATCCAGCAGGATTGCGACCGCGCCGCCCTGCACCTCTTCGTCGATCGTGCCGTAGCCGGGATCGGCCGGTTCGTCGGCGTAGACGAGCAACACGGGGGTCGAGGTGTCCGTGGCGTATTGCGCGTGCGCTTCGAGCAGCGCGTAGCCGAGCGTCTCCGCACCGGCGGACAGCGCGCTCGCAGCCGTACGGTCGCCGCGCGAAATGCCGAACACACCCGTCATCGCGTTGAGCACGGAAAGACTGAAGGCCGTTGGCGACACCGGCTCGCCTGCGCTGATGTTGCGCAGGATATCAGTGGTGCGGCGCAGCTCGCCGTGGCGCGACGCGAATACGATGCGCACGTTCGGCCGGTCGGCGGCGCAATCATGCGCGACTTTCAGCGCGATACGCGACAGCGTGCTCAGGCGACGCCGCACCATCGGCTCGATAAAGCCAATATCGGGTGCGGCGGCTGCGACGGCAGGCCAGGAAGACCAGCGAGCAACCGGAATAGTCCAGTGCAGATCGGGCATATCGGTGTTCGCGCGTGAAGGCTGCTGACGCCAGAGGCGCGCTCGCCATCGACAGCACGTGAAGCGCGCTACTCCGGGGCGAGGCGCTGCGCCAGTTCGGTGAGTCCACTTTTATTTTAAGGAGTCACCCAAATAACGGCACGCAGCGGTGATTATTTAGGGGCGGGACGCCAAAACAGGTTTTTGTCTGGTCATTACGTAGACCGCCCGAAATGATACAGAGCATTCTGGCCGAAATCAGCCAGAAAAGACGTATCTATCTGTATCCGTCTCTTGCGCGCGACGGAAGCGTTCCCAAGCCTTGCGCAGCCCGTCCATGCAGCCTTTCTCCCGGCCTGGCTGCGCGCCAGCACGCCAGACATTCACGCCGCTTGTAACGTTTCCATTCGCGCTGGCAGCGCGCGACGAATCCGTAGAAAAAACGATAATCGCGCCCGATTTTGCAATGGACTTGCTGTAAGCGAACTAAAGGCGAGACTAAATAGCGCTGAGTCGTCGCCTTTGCGCAAGCTGCCGTGCTATACTGCGCCCCTCATTGGGGAGTAGCCGCCCCGCTTCATGTCCGCGCAACGGCCCAGCTTCTGGCCCCGAGCGCAGCGTGCGTGATTTGCGGGGGCGCCTGTCAACAGACTTGGCCGTATGGCCATGGCAGACGCAGCCTCTGGCCTGGCGAGACCGATGATCCACCACCGCCGCTTTAGGGCCCGGCGCGTTGTGGGTCGTCGCTCGCACATATCTCGGCCCGGGGAATCTATCAAAACGTGGAACAAGCCTTTCTGATCTCGACGGGCGCGGTCGCGCTGGCTGAAATTGGCGACAAGACCCAACTGCTGTCGCTCGTCCTCGCTGCCCGCTACCGCAAGCCGCTGCCCATCATTCTCGGCGTGCTCGTCGCAACGCTGATCAACCATGCGGGCGCCGGCGCGCTCGGCGCGTGGCTCGGCTCGCTCGTCACGCCGACCGTGATGCGCTGGGCGCTGGCGGCATCGTTCATTGGCATGGGCTTGTGGATTCTCGTGCCCGACAAGCTCGACGACGCCGAGGCGAACACCAATCGCACGCACTTCGGCGTGTTCGGCGCAACCGTGGTCACGTTCTTTCTCGCCGAAATGGGTGACAAGACGCAGATCGCGACGGTCGCGCTGGCCGCGCGCTTCCATGATTTCTTCGGTGTCGTTGCGGGCACGACGCTCGGCATGATGCTCGCGAACGTGCCGGCGATCCTGCTCGGCGACCGCTTCGCGCACAAGCTGCCGACCAAACTCGTACACGGAATCGCTGCAGTCATGTTCGTCGTGCTCGGCGCGATGGCGTTGATGGGCATCGGCGTCTGACCGCCTGCCGGGCCATCTGGCAATCGCTCCGGTAAAAAGCAACGGCCGCATCGCTCACACGATGCGGCCGTTTTCTTGTGGACAGCGCGTAATGAACCGCTTCCTGAACCGCGCTGCTTATTGAACCGTCTTTGCACCCGAGGCTGGCACCGGCGGCGCAGCATTGTCCGCGGTCACTTCGTTCGAAATCCCGCCCTTCCCGTCGACGGGCAGCTTGACGGTGCGTACCACGCCGTTGCCCAGCGGGAAATCGGACATCGCGCTGCGCGCGAGATATGGGATCGCAGCGATCAGCGAAGACTGCTCGTCCGTGTTGCGCGCCGTCACGTTATAGAGTTCCTTGCCCGTAGCGCGATCCGTGATGCGGATGCCGAGCAGATGCGTGTACACGGGATAACTCTGATTCACATAGCCCCCCGAATACGGGCCCCACGGACCCCATGGTCCCCACGGGTCGAACGGACGGCCCCAGTAGTACGGACCGGGCCACGCGCTGTAGTAATAGGCGGGCTGCGACACCGTCACGGTATCCGAGCGCATGCCATACGCGAGTGCGACCAGATAGTGCGCTTCGCGCTCGTCGGTCTGTCGGAACGCATGCAGCGCGAGTTCGTTTGCGACGATCTGTTCGTAGGTGGCCTGCTCGAGACTGTTCTTCTGATCAGCCGTGCGCGCGAACGCGTAAGTGCGCGTCGCATCACTGCCGCTCCAGTCGGAAAAGGCCGTCACCTGCGACGTCACATAGGTCGTGCAGCCAGCCAGCAGCGTGGCGAATGCCGCAAGCACGAATGCGGCCTGGCGGGTCAATCGGTCGAGCTTCATGGTCGTCCTCATTGGTATCGTCGCTCGCGCCTGCCGCGCGAGCGGCCCGATAATACGCTGACCGGACAAGACGGTAAAAAGTTCTGTCCGCACGATCGGCCGAGGCTTTGTACAATGGTCCGATCACCCGGCGCGCATCTACCAGTATGGATATAACGCGCCGGCTTCGAGCTTATTCCCGACACGACACCATGGCCGATACCGAAACGCCTCAAGTGATCCGCCGCGCCGACTACGCGCCGCCCGCTTTTCTCATCGATACCGTCGCGCTCGAGTTCGATCTCGTGCCCGAGCGTACGGTCGTCAGGAATACGATGCGCATCCGCCGCAATCCCGACGCGGTGCGCGCCACGCATCTCGAACTGATGGGCGAGGCACTGCAGTTCGTCGAGGCATCGATCGACGGCAAGCCGTATGCCAACGTTCACGCGCACGAGCACGGCCTCACTGTCGACAACGTGCCCGATTCGTTCGAGCTGACGCTGACGGGCATCTGCAATGCAGCGGCGAACACGACGCTGTCGGGCCTGTATGTGTCGAGTGGCAACTTCTTCACCCAATGCGAGGCCGAAGGTTTCCGGCGCATCACGTGGTTCCTCGACCGCCCGGATGTGATGGCGACCTACACGGTCACGCTGCGCGCCGACAAGGCCGCGTATCCGGTGCTGCTGTCCAACGGCAACCTGCTCGAACAGGGCGACCTGCCCGAGGGCCGCCACTTCGCGCGCTGGGAAGATCCGTTCAGGAAACCGAGCTATCTGTTCGCGCTGGTCGCGGGCAAGCTCGTCGCGCTGGAAGAGCGTGTGAAGTCGGGCTCGGGCAAGGAAAAACTGCTGCAGGTCTGGGTCGAGCCGCACGATCTCGACAAGACCCGTCACGCAATGGATTCGCTGATTCACTCGATCCGCTGGGACGAAGAGCGTTTCGGCCTGGAACTCGATCTCGACCGCTTCATGATCGTCGCCGTGAGCGACTTCAACATGGGCGCGATGGAAAACAAAGGCCTCAATATCTTCAACACGAAGTACGTGCTGGCCAATCCCGAAACCGCGACGGACACCGACTTCTCGAACATCGAAGCCGTGGTCGGCCACGAGTACTTCCATAACTGGACGGGCAACCGCGTCACCTGCCGCGACTGGTTCCAGCTGAGTCTGAAGGAAGGGCTGACCGTGTTCCGCGACCAGGAGTTTTCCGCGGATATGGCAAGCGGCGGCAGCACGGTCGAGAATCAGGCGGCGCGCGCGACCAAGCGTATCGAAGACGTGCGCGTGCTGCGTCAGATGCAGTTCGCCGAAGATGCCGGTCCGATGGCGCACCCGGTGCGTCCGGAGAGCTACGTCGAGATCAACAACTTCTACACGATGACCGTCTACGAGAAAGGATCGGAAGTCGTGCGGATGTATCAGACGTTGTTCGGACGCGAAGGCTTCCGGCGCGGCATGGACCTGTACTTCAAGCGCCACGACGGCCAGGCCGTCACCTGCGACGACTTCCGTCACGCGATGGCCGACGCGAACGGCCGCGACCTCGCCCAGTACGAACGCTGGTACAGCCAGGCGGGCACGCCGCGCATCACGGTCGACACGCACTATGACGCTTCGCAAAAGCGCTACACGGTGACGCTCACGCAGGGCTACGGCGATGCCGCGGCGGCTGCGCGCGACACGCAGAAGGGTCCGTTGCTGATTCCGTTCGCGATCGGCCTGATCGGCGATGACGGCAACGACATGCCGCTGCGCCTCGAAGGCGAGGCATCGGCGTCGCCGCACACCACGCGCGTGCTCGAATTCACGGAGAAGGAACAGAGCTTCACGTTCGTCGATGTGGCCGAAAAACCGCTGCCGTCGCTGCTGCGCAATTTCTCGGCGCCTGTCGTCGTCGAATACGACTACACGGCGGATGAACTCGCGTTCCTGCTCGCGCACGATAGCGATCCGTTCAACCGCTGGGAAGCTGGCCAGCGTCTCGCGACGCGCGAGCTGCTGACGCTCGCCGAGCTCGCGGCAACGGGCAAGGCGCTGGAACTGGACGATACCGTCGTCGCCGCGTTTGGCCGCGTGCTGAACGACGAGACGCTGTCGCCCGCGTTCCGCGAACTCGCGCTGATGCTGCCGTCGGAAGCGTATCTCGCCGAGCAGATGGACGAGTCGAATCCCGCCGCCGTACACAGCGCGCGGCAGTTCGTGCGCAAGCGTCTCGCGTCGGCGCTCAAAGGCGACTGGCTCGCAGTTTTCGAACGGCATCAGACGCCGGGCGCCTACGAACCGACGCCCGAAGCGGGCGGGCATCGCGCGCTGAAGAATCTGGCGCTCGCCTATCTCGCCGAACTCGACGATCCCGCCGACGCCGTGCGCCTAGCGAAAGCGCAGTACGACGCGGCGAACAACATGACGGATCGGGCGTCGGCGCTATCCGCGTTGCTGACGGCGGCTGCATCGAACGGCGGCGCGGCAGCCACCGACGCACTCGACGACTTCTATCGCCGCTTCGAGAACGAGCCGCTCGTGATCGACAAATGGTTCGCGCTGCAGGCAATGCAGCGCGGCACGAAAGCGCGGCCCGTGATCGAGATCGTGCGCAAGCTGATGGCGCACCCTGCGTTCACGCTGAAGAACCCGAACCGCGCGCGCTCGCTGATCTTCAGTTTCTGCTCGGCGAACCCGGCGCAGTTCCATGCGGCGGACGGCTCGGGCTATGCATTCTGGGCCGAACAGGTGATCGCGCTCGACGCGTTGAATCCGCAAGTCGCGGCGCGCCTCGCCCGCGCGCTGGAACTGTGGCGGCGCTTCACGCCGGCGTTGCGCGACCAGATGCGCGCGGCACTGGAAAAGGTCGCCGCGCAGGCGAAATCGCGCGACGTGCGCGAAATCGTCGAGAAGGCTTTGGCCTGATTTTCTGACGGTTCTGCTGTATGCAAAAGCCGGCACATGTGCCGGCTTTTTTTCATCTGTTTCGCGGAATGCGATTTTGCCTACGCCATTCTGCTGACTGGTTGCGCGTCGTTGTTGCGATCACACTGAACGTGTTCATTTGATGGTTTACGTTTAACATGACACGTTATACACTTCCCGTGATCTCTACTTTTAATGACAAAGAAACCGCAGCCGTCTTCAACGGCGTATTCGTGCGGTCGCTGCCGCGCGAAGTACAGCTCGCCGCGCGCCGCAAGCTCCTGTTGATCGATGCCGCAGAGTGCATCGAGGACATGTTCGTGCCACCCGGCAACCGGCTCGAACTGCTGCAAGGCGCGCGCAGCGGGCAATGGAGCATCCGTATCAACGCGCAGTGGCGCATCTGTTTCCAGTACATCGACGGCGACGCGCTCAATGTCGAGATCGTCGACTATCACTGAATCATGGGAAATCATCATGGTCATCAAACGCTCTGAACTCGAAAACCTCGACTTCTCCGACGTTTCCACCGGCGAGCGCATGCCTGAAGCAACGCCTGGCGACATCCTGCGCAGCGAATTTCTCGAACCGCTCGGCATGTCGGCCCACGCGCTGTCCATTGCGCTGCGCGTGCCCGCGCCGCGCGTCAATGACATCGTGCGCGGCAAGCGGGCCATTTCGTCGGAAACCGCCTTGCGTCTGTCGTGCTTTTTCAACAATAGCCCGCTCTTCTGGCTCAATCTTCAGATCGCCTACGACCTGCGTGTCGCAATTGCGGAATCGGGCGAGCAGATCAAGCGCGAGATCGAGCCGCTGCCGCCGTCGCGCCGGCCAAAGCATCCGCAGTTGTCGCGCGAGCAGCTAAAAGCCGCCGAAGACGCAGCAGCCGCGACGCGCAGGGTCGCTGCCTCGCGTTGACGCATTCATCCCGTCAAAAAGCACGACGGGAGCGCGACTTCGGGCGGCGATTTTTTAAAGTCACGGAACCCGCACATCGAAAGGTTAAAATCAGGGAATTCCCAAGCCTCTCCGGAGTACTGCAATGTCTTTGCAACGTCGTACCACCCTTACGAAGTACCTGATCGAGCAGCAGCGCGAGAACAACAATCTGCCTGCCGATCTGCGCCTGCTGATCGAAGTCGTTGCGCGCGCGTGCAAGGCCATCAGCTATCACGTCAGCAAGGGCGCGCTCGGTGATGCGCTGGGCACGGCCGGCAGCGAGAACGTGCAGGGCGAAGTGCAGAAGAAGCTCGACATCCTGTCGAACGAAATTCTGCTCGAAGCCAACGAATGGGGCGGCAACCTGGCCGGCATGGCATCGGAAGAGATGGAACAGTTCTTCCCGATTCCCGCGAACTATCCGAAGGGCGAATACCTGCTCGTGTTCGACCCGCTCGACGGCTCGTCGAACATCGACGTCAACGTTTCGATCGGCACGATCTTCTCGGTGCTGCGCTGCCCTGACGGCCAGCAGCCGACGGAACAGTCGTTCCTGCAACAAGGCACGCAACAGGTCGCGGCGGGCTATGCAGTCTACGGCCCGCAAACCGTGCTGGTGCTGACCACGGGCAACGGCGTCAACTGCTTCACGCTCGACCGCGAGCTGGGCTCCTGGGTACTCACGCAAAGCGACATGCGTATTCCTGTCGAGACGCGCGAGTACGCGATCAACGCGTCGAACCAGCGCCACTGGCTTGAGCCCGTGCAGCAGTACATCGGCGAACTGAACGCAGGCAAGGACGGTCCGCGCCAGTCGGACTTCAACATGCGCTGGATCGCATCGATGGTCGCGGACGTCCACCGTATCCTGAACCGCGGCGGCATCTTCATGTATCCGGCCGACAAGCGCGATCCGTCGAAGCCCGGCAAGCTGCGCCTGATGTACGAAGCGAACCCGATGGCGTTCATCGTCGAGCAGGCTGGCGGTGCAGCGACCAACGGCGAGAAGCGCATTCTCGACATCCAGCCGAAGAGCCTGCATGAGCGCGTCGCGGTGTTCCTCGGCTCGAAGAACGAAGTCGATCGCGTGACCCGCTATCATCTCGAAAAGAAAAGTTGAGAAAAGCACTTGCGTGCCGATACAGAGCACTCTATAATCTTGCTTCTTCGTTGCTGACGAACTAAACGAAAGCGACAAAGGCGCCGGAATAGCTCAGACGGTAGAGCAGCGCATTCGTAATGCGAAGGTCGGGGGTTCGATTCCTCTTTCCGGCACCAGCAGATTAAAAAAAGCCCAGTCCTCGTGACTGGGCTTTTTGCTTTTCTCTACCGCTCACGTGTGTCCTGCGTGCGTAGCGCCGTTCATCCCAACACCGACCGCGCAATCACGGTCCGTTGAATCTCCGACGACCCTTCGTAGATGCGCAAGATCCGCGCATCGCGCACATAGCGCTCCAGTGGCATCTCGCGCGTGAAGCCGTAGCCGCCATGCATCTGCAACGCTGCATCGGTAGCGAACGCAACCATCTCCGATGCATACAGCTTCGCCATCGACGCACTCTGTGTGAACGGCTCCCCCGCCGCGCGCTTTGCGGCCGCCTGCAAGGTTAGCAGCCATGCAGCTTCGAGCCGCGTCTTCATGTCGGCGATCGTCCATTGCAGACCTTGCCGGTTCGACAGCGGCTCGCCGCCCACCCGCCGCTCTTTCAGCCAGCCAATCGCCGCTGACAACGCCGCTTCCGCAATCCCGATAGACGTTGCGGCCACATCGAGCCGGCTGTTGTCGAGCACTTTCATCGCCGTGCGAAAGCCGCTGCCTTCCGCGCCGAGTCGGTTCACGGCGGGGACGAAGCAATCGAGCGCGACTTCGTGCGCGGGCGCGCCGCGAATGCCCATCAGTTTTTCGGCTGGGGCGACATCGACGCCCGGCATATGCCGGTCGACCACGAAAGCGCTGATTCCGCGCGTGCCCGCCTCGGGATTGGTCTTCGCATACACGACGATAAAACCGGCCGCATCGGCGTTCGAGATGAAGTGCTTTACGCCCGTGAGCCGGTAGCCGTCGCCTTCGCGCGTGGCGCGCGTCGCCATGTCGGCGGGATTGGAGCCCGCGCGCGGCTCGGTCAGCGCAAACGCGCCGAGCTTTTTGCCGCTGGCCGCGTCGGGCAAATAGCGATCACGTAACGCATCGTCGCCGCCGATCAGGATCGAATCGGTTGCGAGGTAGTGCGCGCCGATCATCGACGAAGTCGACGCGCATGCCTTCGCGATCTCCACCAGCGAGAGCACGAGCGCCACCGGCGATGCCTCCACCCCGCCCCATCGCTCCGGCAGGTTCATGCCCATTACACCCAGTTCGGCGAGTTGCGCGACGTAACGCGTCGTCGAAAGCTCCTCTCGATCGACTTGCGCGGCGCGCGGCGCAAGTTCGCTTTGTGCGAAACGCGAAATCGCATCGGCGATCTCCAGGTCACTGTCTTCGATGCCCAGCCGCTTATGCATGATCTCTCTCCTCGTTGCGATTCACATCACTCGCGTGGGCTGCTGCGGGAACGCCAAACGCACCGCGCTCGCGCAACGACGCGATGTCGTCGGGGTCATAGCCGAGTTGCTGCAACAGCGCGTCGGCGTGTTCGCCGAGCGCCGGCGCAGGCGACACGCAATTGGCCCCGTACGCGGAGAACTTCACCGGCTGCGACGGCACGCGCTTGGTATGTCCTCCGTCTCGCTGCACCTCGGTCAGTAAAGCACGATGCGCAGCGTGATCGCTTTCCAGCGCCTCCTGAAGATTGCGAATCGGCGCGACGGGAATGCCCGCTGCGCCGAGAATGCGATTGACCTCATCAACGGTCAGCGCCGACGACCACGTCTCGATCGTCGCGCGCAAATCGGCTTCGTGACGGCAGCGCGATGCATCGCTGGCAAAATGCGGATCGTCGGCGAGATGCGACGCGCCGATCGCATGCGCGAATGCCGTGAATAGCTTGTTATTCAGCACCGCGACGACATAGAAGCCGTCGGCTGCGCGATACGCGCCGAACGGCGCCGACGACGGATGCCGGTTGCCCACGCGGCGCGGCGCAATCCCCGTCGCGGCGTAGCGTGCGACGAGCGTCGCACTCAGGCCGAGCGTCGCGTCGAACATCGACACATCGACATGCGTGCCCTTGCCGTTCTTCTCGCAGCCCAGCAACGCGGCAAGCACGCCCCACGACGCGAACAGCCCGCTGACGACGTCCGACACCGACTCGCCGATCATCGTCGGTGGCCCGTCGGGCGAACCGGTTGCGTCCATCAGGCCGCACATCGCCTGCAAGATGATGTCGTACGCAGGGCGACGCGATTCGGGACCCGTCTGCCCGAAGCCCGACACGCTCGCATACACGAGCGACGGATTCGCGGCGCTCAAATCCGCGTAGCCGATGCCCAGCCTGTCCGCGACGCCCGGCCGGAAATTCTCGACGACGACATCGGCATCAGCGCACAACGCGCGCGCGAGTTCACGGCCCGCTTGCGTTTTCAGATCGAGCACGATGCTGCGCTTGTTGCGGTTCATCGCGGAGAACAGACCGCTCTCGCCGTCTGCCGCAAACGGGCCGACGGCGCGATAGTCGTCGCCCGAAGGCGGCTCGATCTTGATCACATCGGCGCCCAGATCGCCGAGCAGCGCGGCGCAATACGGGCCGGCCAGCACGCGCGAGAAATCGATCACGCGCAGGCCTTCCAGCGGCAGATTCGAACGTTGCATCGAATGCTCCTTTCAGCAGGGATGCAATGATTCTCGGCCGCACAGGCTATCAAGTAAAATATGGAATCAAACTAGCACCTATAGGATTTTCTGATGCGTGTCTCGTTGCGGCTTCTTCGTTATTTCACGGCGGCGGCCGAAACGGGCAGCACGACAGCGGCCGCAAAACTGCTGAACGTGTCGCAGCCGTCCATTTCTGTGGCCATTCGCGAACTCGAAGCGCTGTTCGACGACACGCTGTTCACCCGCGAGTCGGGCGCGAAGATGACGTTGACGCGCTTCGGCGTGCGCAAGCTGGCGGAGGCGCATCAACTGCTGAACGCCGCTGCGTCGTTCGAAGCCGATGACAGCGGCGACGCCGCAGCGGGCGAAGTGCAGATTGGCGTATTCAGCACGATCGCGCCTGTTTACCTACCCGAATTGCTGCGCATCGCGCGCGCACGCTTCCCGGATCTGTCGATACGCTTTATCGAAGGCGATCTCATGCAACTCGAAGATGCGTTGCGCAGCAGCCGTATCGAACTTGCGCTGATGTACGACGTCGGCTTGCCCGCCGATATCGAACGCGAATGTCTCGCGGAACTTCGTCCCTACGCGCTCGTGCCGGTGGACTCGAAGCTCGCGAAGAAAGCGGGCAGGCTGTCGCTGCACGACCTCGCGAAAGAGCCACTGATCCTGATCGATCTGCCGCACAGCCGCGAGTTTCTGATGGCGCCGTTCTGGCAGTGCGGGCTGGCGCCCGAAGTGCGTTATCGGGCGACATCGCTGGCACTCGTGCGCGGGATGGTCGCGAACGGGCTCGGCGTGTCGCTGCTGATTACGCAAGGCGATCAGGCCGCAACGTCAGGCGCGATCGAGCGGCCCATCCGCGAAGAGACGATTCGCCAGCCGCTCGTGATTGCGCGGCCCGCTCGCGCGTCGCGCACGAAAGCATCCGAACTCGTCGCGCAATGCATGCGCGACGCGGTCAACCAGGCGTTGGCAAAACGCACGGGACAAACGAACAAGGCGGTGGACACGCGCCGCCGCACTGCGCCATCCACATAGCGTACATAGCACGCTAGCGATGCCACGCGTCGAGCGTCGCGGGCTGTAACAACCCGCTCGACGCCTGCCGCCCGCCGTGCATGTCGATCAGCAGCGTGCGCGGCATCTCTCCCCGCCAATTCGGATCGAGCGCACGGCGCAGCTTCTCGGGAATCGCCTCGGCATTCGCGTAGAGCGCGGTCCGCGGCGGCAGCGGCAGTGTCGCGAGCACTTGCGACAGCGCCGCCGCGTTGTCGTCGATGGAATCCATCGCGATCATCGTCAGGCGCACGTCGCGATGCTTCTTCTGCCATTCGACGATGCGCGCCGTGTTCTCGCGGCAATAGCTGCAATCGAGCGACCAGATTTCGACGATCTGCGGCCTGCCTTGTGAAGCGGCGAGCACCACGTCGACGTCGGGCGCGCGCAGCGGCTTGAGATCGACGGCCTGCGCATTCAGGGCGACAACGAACGCCGCGAGCGACAGCAAGATGCGCTTCATTTACTTCGCCTCCTCGACAGGCACGAGCATGTAGCCGTCGTTCTGCGTACGCCACGACAGATAGACGCGGCCTGCGTCGTCGAGCAACTGCGGGTTGTCGCTGCCGCCCGCCGTCTGCGCGAGCGTGCGCGGCGCGCTCCAGTGCGAGCCTTCGTCGTCGGAGCGGCGCAGCATCAGGCGCACCGTGTCGCCGTCGAAATCCTTCCACGCAAGCCACAGCGTCTTGCCTTGACCGATCAACGCCGCGTGCGATGCCTGCTCGTCCGGCTTGCCCGTATCGCCGAACGCCCACGGCTCGCCAATCGGCTTGCCGTCGGCGGAAAGGCGCGAATAGTAGACATCGGCGCGTCCATTGACGACGCTGAACCACGCCATGTGGCGCACGCCGTCCGGCGTAATCGCGAGCGCCGGACCGTGCTCGGGGCACGCCTCCATATGCCAGCCGGAGAACGTCGCGCGCACTGGCACAACGGGCTGCTGCGCGTCGACGGGCAGCACGGCGAGCGCGTGATCGCGGATCTGGCCTTCGAACACGTTGCGCCACATGGCCTGCACGCGGCCTTCGCTGTCGAGCGCGAGAGCAATGCGGCAGCACTCGCACGTATGGTCGGCGACCTTGCGTTCGGGCTGGAACGTCTGCCCGCCGTCCGTCGATACCGCGAAGTAGACGGCCGCGCCGTCGTACGGTTTGCCCGCCTTTTTCGCCAGCGTCAGATCGCGCTTGTCGATCCACGTAACGAAGACGCGCCCTTGCCCGTCGACGATCAGCGAATCGAAGCGATGGGTGATCGGCTGCCGGTCGCCATGCACGGTGGCGGGCACGCTCCACGTCGCGCCACCGTCCGTCGAGCGCGAGAAGCGGACCATGCCCGTGTACGGCGCGTCGAGCGGCATCGACCAGGTCACGTAGATCGTCTTCGCGTCGGGGCTCGCGGCGATCTTCGGACGATTCTCGGCGCTCGTGTAGATCGGCTCCGGCATCGCGTTGACCGTGACGGGCGGCGACAGCGTGTGGCCCCGATCGTCCGAATGCGCAACCACGACGTGTTGTCCCTCGACCCACGCAACCCACAGACGATGCTTCGCATCAAACGCGGCGCCAGTCGCAAGCGGCGTTTTCGCGGGCTTCGCGGCGGCGGCGCCCATGTTCATGCCGCCCATGCCGTCCTTACCGCCCTTACTGCCCGCCATGTCCATCTGCATGCCATGCGCGGCGTGCGGGTCGCCCGATGCGTCATGCGCCATCAGCGGCTGCGTCAATGAGAAGCCAACGGCCCACACGGCCGCCCATTTTCTTAAAGCATCCATTTGAGTTCTCCGTAGAACGTGCGGCCCGGATACGGGTGAAAGACGTAGTAGCGGCGGTCGGTCAGGTTGTCGATGCCAACCGACGCGAGCCAGTGCTTGCCAACCTGATAGCGCGCCTTCAGATCGATCACGAAGAACGAACTGGTGCCGCCGTAGACGTCGGAATTGATGTCGCTGTTGTCGAGCGTGTTGTACTGGCGGCCCGAGTAGCGGAGCCCCACGCTGCCCTGCCACTGCTGCGTGAAGTGGTAGTTCGCGAGCAGGTTGGCCCGCACCACGGGAATGCGCGGAAAGCGCTTGCCGACATAGGATGGGTTCGCCGCGTCGGCGAGAATCTTCGAGTGGGTCGCCGTCACGTTCGCGTCGAGATCGAGCCCGTGCAGCAGCACGTTTTGTCCTGAGAAGGCGAGTTCTACGCCGCGCACACGCACGCGGTCGACGTTCGAGATGTTCGTGACGGTCGTCGAACCGCTGACGGTCGTCTGGCTGTAGATCGAGTCGCGCAAGTCGCTCTGGAACACGCTCGCCCGCACGACACCCACGCCGACGTCGCGTTCCGCCGTGAAGTCCCAGTCGATCGCCTTTTCCGGCTTCAGCCCAGGATTGTTGTTGACGATCGCGTTGTTCGAGATCGTCCCCTGGAACAGCTCGGCGACGCTCGGAAAGCGCGTGCCCGTCGCAAACGACAGACGAAACAGCCAGTCCTGTGTCGCCTGCCATTGCACCGACGCTTTCGGCGACAGCGCGTTCGCGCTGCGGTCCGCGTAGCCGAAGGTCGACGAGCCGTTGCCGAGCGCGCCGTCGTACGCGTCCCAGCGCTCGTAGCGCAGGCCAAGCGTGGCGAGCCAGCCGGGCGCGAAACGCCAGGCATCCTGGCCGTACAGCCCCTGGGTGCGCGTGTCGCCGCGATAGGTGCTGGCGAGCGTCGACGGCGAGCCGTTCAGCCAGTCGGGCGTGTTGTACGTCTTGTTGCGCAGGAAGTAGTTGTCGAAGTGATAGCCGACCGTCAGCGCATGGCCCGCGTACGATGGCGATTCCGCTTTCAGGTCGAAGGTGCGCCAGCCGGTGCCGTCGCCGTAGAAAATCGTGCCGGGGCCGCCGCCATATGCGGCGGGCGGCGCCGTCGTCGACGAGCGCAGCGTGTCGCGTGACACGTCGTACGCAGACACGATGCCCGACAGCTTCCAGCCCGAATCGAGCCGTCCGTTCAGGCCGAACGCGTAGAGCCAGTTCTCCTGGTCGCCGTTCGCGGGCGAAAACGCCGTCGGCGAGATCGTGTAGTTCTTCCCGCCGATCGTCACGTTGCCCGCATAGACGGGGTTGCCGGCGGCGTCCGTCAGAAACGTCTGCGCGCGGTCCTTATAGTGGTTTTCCCAATGGCCGAGCGTGAGCGTCGCGTCGACGTGATCGGTGATCGCGTAGCCCATGCGCACGCTTTCGTTGATCTGCTCGGTGCGCTCCATCATCTGCGGACCGACGATCACCCGCGGCTGGCCGTTCGGGCCGATGTCGGTGGCCGCGCCCGTCACCGCGACGGGCGTGCCGAGCTTCGCGTTGTACGTGCTGCTCGGACTCGCATACTGCAGCGGCTGGCTGTTGTTCTCGAGACGGTCGAGCGTCAGGGAATACCAGAAACGGCCGACGCGATCGGCGATATGCGCCGTCTCGTGATTGCCGCCGAAGTTCTTCGAGAAACCGTACGCGTCGTCGTAATGCTGGGTGAAAAGCTGCGTATCCAGCGACGCCTCCAGCTTCTCCGGCTTGCGCGTCGTGATCTGCACCGTCGAGCCGATCGAGTTGCCCGGATACAGCGCCGAGAACGGGCCGTACAGCACTTCGACCTGCGCGATGTCGTCGGGCGCGATCAACGACCAGCGCGGCGGATAGGCGTAGCTCGAGCCCAGTAGATTCGACAGCAGCAACCCGTCGGCATAGACGAGACCCCGCGCGCTCTGCAACTCGTTGAAGTCGCGCCCGGCGAATACCGAGTTGCGATCGCCCGTGAAGCGCTTGCGCACCATCACGTTCGGCGCGTACTTGAGCGCGTCTTCCGTGTTGACGATGTTGCGCGCGTCGATCTGCTCGCGCGTGACGGTCTCGACGACGCCGGGCGTATCGGGCGCGAACGCCGGCGCGGCGCGCGCGGCTGTCACGCTGACGGCCTGCAATGTGTTGGCGGGTTCCGTCAACGAATTCGCGGAGCTGTTCGTTACAGAAGGATGGGAGACCGAAGTATCGGACGCGGAACGGTCGATGACGGCACGATCGGTCGTACTTTCGTCGGCCCAGGCGGGTTGAACGGCGAACACTGCCGCGCACGCGAGCGATAGCCGCGTGCGTGCGGACAGCGCAGCGGAAACGATGCGCATATGAGTCCTGTGGACGTGATCGAAGGCGCCATGCCGACCCGGATGTCGCCGCGCTGCGCCGTGTGAAGAACACGGGCGGACGGAGCACTCGGGACAAAGAGGCGCGCATGGCGGCCCGCCGCCCGCTACGTCATAACGACGTCAGGCGCGGGCAAGCGGACTGGCTGAGACAGCTAGCTTCAGATCGACGGGACAGGTGGTGCGCGAGGCTGTGCGACGCGTACGCTGCGGCGCACAAAAATGGCCTCCGGCTCGATGGCTTGCGAGTAAGCAAGCGCGCGAACGGAAGGCACAACGAACGGGACGCTGCCGCCAAGCGCGAAGTTGGCGGCAAAGCCCGGACAGTAGACACAGTGGGGAACGACGAGGTGCGTCTTCGACGTGTTGTCGTGCGAACCATCGAGATCGATGACGACGTTCTGCGCACCGGCTGCGTGACAAAGCTCGACAGACAGCGGGCCTTGAGCGCCCGGAGCACGCGCATAGCCGATGACAGGCGACAGTACATTGAGTACCAGCGCCAGCCATACGAGGCCGATCCAGCGTGTCGAACGTGTCATCGCGACTTGGAAAAAGTGAGCGCGCGCAGTATAGCAAGCGGCCGCGAGACAGTCTTTAGACGTACTGCAATACCGACAATCGTCAAATTTTAAACAAGGCGCTTCAATCCCTGGGAGCGTGTGCCGTTAAAGCAACAAAGAGCGCGCCAAAACATCGGCTGTATGCGGCAGCGCTGGTACGCCATACGCGCTGAGGGACATAATGAATTCGTAAAGGAGAACCATCATGGATAGCAGACCGCCAAAGATTCCGACCCCCGACAAGGTGCTCAGCCCGGATCCGGAACCTGCAGGCGTTGAGTTTCTGGTCGCCGAACTGCCCGAGCATGTTCGCGCGTTCTTTGACGAACAACGCAAGTTGTGCGAGTCGAAGTAACGGTCGACCTGTGCATTGCAGCATCGGGGTCGCGCAGCTGATGCATGCGCGTAGTGCTGATGCGCGTATATACGCTTCATCGATTGAGGCGTGGCGTTGGCGCGCGCCGATGTTCCGGCCTGGCTCAACGCTGATTTCGTTCTGCTGAGCGCCGCTGACGACGCGTCATTGTGTCGCGGGTGCGCACGCCCGTTCGAGTTCGACACTCACCTCTCACTCTCCTTCGCTTTGCCTTCGCGTGTTGCGCATGCATGGCGCATCTTCCCGCGCTTCGTCTATTCTTCTGTCTTTTCCTTTATCTCTTCTGCGGCCGCGTGCTGCATCAAGCTCATGACCCGTCCGAATCTCATCGGCGCGCTTGGCGCGATCCTGTTCGCTTCCGCCCTCGCCTTCACGCCGGTGTCCGCCCGCGCCGACGGCGACGACACCGCGCTGACGAATCTGATTGCACTCGTGTCGCAGCGACTGTCGCTTGCCGAGCCTGTCGCGCGTTACAAGTGGGCGCATCATCAGCCGATCACCGATACGCCGCGCGAGCAGGCCTTGCTCGCCGACGTCGAAAAGCGTGCAGCGCGCGCGGGCGTCGACCCAGCGTTTGCGCATGAGTTCTTCCAGGATCAGATCGATGCGAGCAAGGAAGTGCAGAACGCGCTCTTCGACACGTGGCGTGCAAGCCGCCCGCCCGAAGGCGCGGCACCGGATCTCGCGACGAGCCTCAGGCCACAGCTGGATAAATTGACGCAATCGCTGATCACCGCGCTCGCGCGCGTTCAGACACTGCACGCGCAGGACGATTGCCCGACGCGCGTCGCGCGCGGCATCGACAACTGGAAGTCGCTCACTCGCTACGACAACACCCGCAACGCAGCGCTGACGCGCGCGCTCGGGCACGTGTGCGAATCGGGCGGCGTCGGAGCGACGGGTTAGGCTGCGTCGGCGGGCGCCGCTGCGAGGATGGCGCCTGCGGCGGGCTCCACGGCCGGACGGCTGAGCGGCAGCACACTCAGGCCGCGCGTGAGATGCGACTGCAGAACGCGCCACGTCGACAGTTCGAACGCGCCAAGCACGCTCCCGGCGAGCAGCGTCGATGCCTCGGCCAGCGACGGCGCGTGTCCGAGATAGCGCCACTGATCCACGACATGGAAAACACGCGAGCCCTCGGCCGCGTCCCGCTCCTCGAATGCGATCGCGCCGTCGTAAGGCCAGGGGGCGTCGACGGGATCGGCGCGGCTCACACGCGGCACGCGGTTATGCGGCGGGCGAAGCGCGGCGATCATTTGCGCTTCGGCGAGCAGCGCGCCGATTTCTCCGCCTGTGCCGCGCCACTCGACGCGGCGCACCTGCTGCGCGAGCTTCAATTCTTTCGACGAACGGCGCTCGCCCGTCAGGTGCGTGCGCAGACGCTGACGCACGCGCACGCTTCGTCCGACGTATAGCGGCGCGTCGTTCTCGCCATAGAACGCATAGACGCCGCAGCCGGCGGGCGCGGTATCGAGCAGATCTTCCGTGATATCGCCCGCGATCCGGAACCGGCGCATGGTCTTGTCGATTTGCGCACGTAGCACCTCGACGGGAACGAGGCCGTGCAACCGCTGCCAGAACTGCCAGAGCAGATCGGCATCGGCGAGTGCGCGGTGCCGGTCCGATGGCACGAGCGCATGCCGTTCCACGAGCGCGTCGAGGCCATGACGCTTTTCAGCAGGAAAAAGCGCGCGCGACAGCCGCACGGTACACAACATGTCGGGATTGAACGTGAAGCCCACGCGCTGGAACTCGCTGCGCAAAAATCCGCGGTCGAAATTCGCGTTGTGCGCGATGAAAAGCTTGCCGTCGAGCCGCGCGAAAAGATCCGCTGCAATCGACTCGAAGGTGGGCGCGCCGCGCACCATGGCGTTGGTGATGCCCGTCAACTGCTGGATGAAAGGCGGGATCGGCTGGCCGGGGTCGACGAGCGTGGTCCAGGTGGACGCACCATCCGGCCCCAGTTCGACAACGCCGATTTCAGTGATCCGGTGATCGCCGACGGAACCGCCCGTCGTTTCCAGGTCGACAAAAACAATCGGCACATCGAGGGCCGGTTCAGACAGAAGCAATTCAGACATGTGAGGAAACTGTGCAATGCATAACTTTGCACAAGTATGCCCTATCGGCGGCGGCCGTTGCGCGGGCAATCTCGAACAGCGGGAAACAAGGCACGATCGGCAAAGAGGTCGGCGGGAATATATTTATTCGGCTGATTGACCATAAATAAATCATCAATCAGGGATTACACGAATATGACATATTGATGTGCAGTCGAAAGAACCTGTCGGAAGTTTTCGAAGCATTCTCCTTCGGACTGACCTGAGAGGATTAATTCTGGATTGCAGCCAATAAAAAACCCTCGCAAGCGAGGGTTTATCCTGAGAGCCAGCGGCTCAGCCGTGTATTACAGCGGCTGGATGTTCGCAGCCTGCTTGCCCTTGGGTCCAGCCTTCACCTCGAACGACACGCGCTGGTTCTCCTTCAGCGACTTGAAGCCGTCCGCGCGGATTTCCGAGAAGTGCGCGAAGAGGTCCTCGCCGCCCGCATCGGACGTGATGAAGCCGAAGCCCTTAGCATCGTTGAACCATTTGACGATACCCGTTTCCATGTTCCACTTTTCCTCAATTTGATAAGACAGGCAATGCCGTTAATGCCGATTACGATTCACGATTCCGTAAACCGTGAATATATGCGCGATGCACAATCAAGGTTTCGCCATCGGAAATCCAGCAAAGCATTTATAAGGCGAAGCGGATATGAGCGTCAAGCGGTTTCAAATCGAAAACTGGATGCACGTCAAATACGCTGTTAAAGCGAACATAAAGTCAGGAATTATTCAGCTGGCTCATAATTCCAACCGGTCTGAATTGCCGATCTGACTTGTCTAACAATTAGATGTCAGAAAACTTTTCCGGTATGTAACAAAACGTGTCATTCGTAAGTGTTTTCACGACTTGTTAAGGTGAACTGTCAAACGCAAGATTTCAGCCAGCAGTTTGCAATCGGAGAAATGCCATGTTGTTCGATACCCTTCGCCGCATCGCCGCACAACTGTTGCCATCCACGAAGGGCGCACCGCTCTCCGAAACAGCTTCGCAACGCCCGTCCCTGCTGGAGTTCGACCCGATGTGGCACGGCGACCACTGGCAGAACCTGCTGTCATCCCCAATGGACGCGCGTCATTACGTGATCGAAGATTGGACGCTGACGCCGGGACTCGAATTCGCCCCGGTTAGCCCGGATGGAAAGCGTCAATAAGTCAACGCAATCGCCGGAGGCAAAAAAGCAAAAAAAAGCGCGACTCTTGAGAAGTCGCGCCGACAAAGGTTTGGAGATCTTTTTCGTCAACGAAAAAGTCTGCTTCGAAAAGCAGAGATTTCAGTATAGCGCTCGTGGTGGATTTGATTAGCTTCGACTCTCGCAATCAACTATTGCAGAGCTGACAACAATCGCTATTCAGCGATTTTTGCGTTGTTTTTGCACGTCATTTCATGTCGTAATTGAACAACGCGCAAAGGTTGACACCTGGGGCTGGCACGAGCCAATCGGCCGCAAAGCCTTTATCAATAAGGCTTTAAGCCTCCATCTCGATAATTTCCTATCACGTAATACTTTATTGCTGATTTCGGAACGGCCATCGGGCGGGTCACGTCTCTACACTTTGCCTACCCGGAAACGAACGCACGCCGGTCACCGTGCGTTGTTCACGCGACCTTGCCTCTCGCAGCATTCGCGTGAAGTTTCCTTCAAGCCTGGGTTTCCAAAACCCATCCTGTTCTCGGAGTTACAAAGATGAAAAAGACTCTCATGGTCGCGGCCCTCTCGGGCGTTTTCGCAACCGCTGCGCACGCTCAAAGCAGCGTCACGCTGTACGGCCTGATCGACGCCGGCATCACGTATACCAACAACCAGGCAACCGCTCCGGGCCAAGGTCACAGCAACGTCCAGATGACGAGCGGCTCGGTGAACGGCAGCCGTTTCGGCCTGCGTGGCGCTGAAGACCTCGGCGGCGGCCTGAAGGCTATCTTCACGTTGGAAAACGGCTTCGGCATCAATGACGGCACGCTCAAGCAGCAAAGCCGTCTGTTCGGCCGTCAGGCGTTCGTTGGTCTGGCAAGCGACCAGTTCGGCGCTGTGACCCTCGGCCGTCAATATGACAGCATGGTCGACTACGTTGGTCCGCTGTCGCTGACGGGCACGCAATACGGTGGCACGCAGTTCGCCCACCCGTTCGACAACGACAACCTGAACAACTCGTTCCGCGTCAACAACTCGGTCAAATACCAGAGCGCGAACTACGCGGGCTTCAAGTTCGGCGCGTTGTACGGCTTCTCGAACCAGGCTGACGGCTTCTCGAACAACCGTGCATACAGCGCGGGTGCGTCGTACAGCTTCGCCGGCTTCAACTTCGCTGCTGCTTACCTGCAACTGAACAGCAACGGCTCGACGGGCTCGGCTGCTGCGTTCAACACCGGCGGCGCAGTCAACGGCGACAACACGTTCTTCGCTGGCCGTCAGCAAACGTGGGGCGCAGGCGGCAACTACACGTTCGGCCCGGCAACGGTCGGCCTCGTGTACTCGCAGACGAACCTGTCGAAGATGGCTGGCATCAACCAGGGCGCATCGGGCAACCAGGGTCTGCAGAACCGCTTCGGCGGCGACAGCGGTCACTTCCAGAACTTCGAAGCGAACGCACGCTACGCTCTGACGCCGGCAATCAGCATCGCTGGCTCGTACACGTACACGAAGGCAAGCCTGGCTGGCGAGCACCCGCACTGGAACCAGTTCAACCTGCAAACGGCTTACGCGCTGTCGAAGCGTACCGACGTGTACCTGCAGGGCGAATACCAGCAAGTCAGCGAAAACACGCTCGTCAACGCCAACATCAATGGCCTGAACGCTTCGGCGAACGAGAAGCAAGTTGCTGTGACGGCTGGTCTGCGTCACCGCTTCTAAGCATCAGCAGTACTTGCAGCATGAAAAAGGCGCCGCTTGCGGCGCCTTTTTTTCGTCCGGGCTTCGGCGCTCGGTCGAACCCGCTTCCCGCGGCATTGGCCTACGCGTTCTCAGACGGGCGAGGACTCAAGCCTCCTCTTCTTCACGCGTCGGATACGCCACGTCGAGCACGTCGATCGGCTGCGGCCCGGCAGGCGTATGCAGCGTCACCTGATCGCCGACCTTCGCCTTCAGCAGCGCCCGCGCGATGGGCGAAATCCAGCTGACGTGCCCTTCATCCAGATTCACCTCGTCGATGCCCACGATCCTCACCGTATGCGTCTCGCCGTCTTCCGTCGCGTATTCGACGGTCGCGCCGAAAAACACCTGATCCGTGTTTTCCTGGCGGCTGCTATTCACGACTTCGGCCAGATCGATACGCTTGGTGAGAAAGCGGATACGCCGGTCGATTTCGCGCAGCCTCCGCTTGCCGTAGATGTAATCGCCATTTTCCGAGCGGTCGCCGTTCGACGCCGCCCACGACACCAGCTTCACCACTTCCGGCCGCGCCTCGTCGATCAGGTGCAGCAACTCGTCGCGCAAACGCCGGTAGCCGGCGGGCGTGATGTAGTTCTTCGCGCCCGCGGGCATCTCGGGTTGCGCGGCTTCGAGATCGTCGTCGTTCTCGTCAGTCGATTCTTTGACAAAGGCTTTATTCATGGTGGTTCAGCATTGAAGCGGACATCCGCATCTCTAGCCTACATGATACGGCTGCTGTCACAAATTTCCCGGGCGCCCCTTCCCTTTTTCCGATACCTTGCTATAATCTCATTTCTGCGTGCGGCTGTAGCTCAGTTGGATAGAGTACTTGGCTACGAACCAAGGGGTCGTGGGTTCGAATCCTGCCAGCCGCGCCACTTTTTTACGAGGGCCTTCCTCCGGGAAGGCCCTTTCGTTTCACCGGGGTGTACGCAAAGCAGCATGCGTTGCCCAAGCAGTTCAAGTTTAGCGTGCGGCTGTAGCTCAGTTGGATAGAGTACTTGGCTACGAACCAAGGGGTCGTGGGTTCGAATCCTGCCAGCCGCGCCACCCATGAAGGGCCTTCCATCCGGAAGGCCCTTTGTCTTTTCCCTTCCTGCTTTTCTCTCTCCGCGGCAACTTTCCTGGCAACCACGAACGGTCCGTTGCTTCAGCGCGGCGCCGACTTGATATCGCCGATCTCGCCATCCGGTTTCGGCAGCTCGTTCTCGATGCCCAGCGCCGCCGTCTGCTCGCCGATCGGCGTCGCCCGCGTGCCAAACAGCGACTGCGGCTGGCGGAGAACGTCGTCGACGGTATCGCCGAACTGGCTGCTCACGAACGCCCTCAGAAGCGCGATACGCAGCGATTCGCCATGCGCGGACACCGTGCGGTGGCCACCCTCGAAGTCCGCGACGCAATGTGCCGCGCCATCGCGCGTGCGCTCGCGCACTTCGAGCCGCTGCGCGCGCTCGAGCACGACGGCCGCCGCTTCCCATGACGTCGACGGCGTAAAGCGCCCATCCCACGGACGGCCGCGATCGTTGCCGCGTATCGAGACCACACGCCCGCTGTCGGTAAAGTAGATTTCGCGCACGAAGTCGTGCAGGCTGCGGGCGACCCAGTAGTCGAGCGCCAGATCGGAGAGATCAGCTACGTTCATCGCGTTGTTCCTGTGGACAGGCAAAGGCGGAGCGTCATCGTGCAAAACAAGTGCAAGCGACGCGCCCGCCTCCCAACTTCGATTTCAGTAATCGGCGCGCTCGCGGTCGATCCGCATGCCGCCGTCGTGATGACGATGCCCTTCTTCGCTCGGCCGTTCGCGCGCGATGCGCATCACGTCGAGATTGGTCCGCACGCGGCGCATCACGTTGGCCAGGTGTACGCGGTCGCTGACCTGGATGACGAAGCGCAACACCGTCGATTCCTGCGACTGATCTTCGTCCATCGCAATGTGAACGATGTTTGCGTCGGCGGACGTGATATCCGCGGCAACGCGTGCGAACACGCCCTTCGTATTCTTGACCAGCACCTTGATCGCGACATCGAACAGGCGGCCCGGCTGCGGCGCCCATGCGACGTCGATCCAGCGGCCCGGATCACGCCGGTGAATGCGCTGCGCGACGCGGCAATCGGTGGTGTGGATCGCCATGCCAAGGCCGATGCCGATGTAGCCCATGATGTCGTCGCCGGGAATCGGGCGGCAGCACGCGGACAGTTGCACCGACATCCCCTCCGTGCCCGTGATGACCACGGGCGGCGCAGTCGACGTGCCATGCTCGCGCGGGTGATCGTCGTCGCCGTCGTGGCCTTCGCGGCCGTTCATCAGGACTTCGATTCGCTTGGCCATCACGGCCGCCACACGCCTGCCAAGACCGATATCCGCGAAGATTTCCTGGCGATTCTTGTTGCCTGTCCAGAGCACGAGCTTGTCCCACACTTCCGGCGTCACGTCGGAGAGCGCGAGCCCATAGCCCTTGAGCGACTGATCGACGAGACGTTCGCCCAGCTGCACCGACTCGTTCAGGCGCATCGTCTTCAGATAGTGGCGGATCGCGGTGCGCGCCTTGCCGGTGCGAACGAAGCCGAGCCACGCGGGGTTCGGCTTCGAATACGGCGCCGTGATCACTTCGACGATATCGCCGCTCTTCAACTCGGTGCGCAGCGGCAGCAGTTCATTGTTGATCTTCACGGCGACGCACTGGTTCCCCAGGTCGCTGTGGATCGAATACGCGAAGTCGAGCGCCGTGGCGCCGCGCGGCAGCGCCATGATCTTCGACTTCGGCGTAAACACGTAGACGGCATCCGGGAACAGGTCGATCTTCACGTGTTCGAGGAATTCGCTCGAATCGCCGACTTCGCTCTGAATGTCGAGCAGCGACTTGAGCCACTGATGCGCGCGCTTCTGCACGTCGTTCAGATCGGCGCCGCCGTTCTTGTACAGCCAGTGCGCAGCGACGCCCGCTTCGGCGATCTCGTGCATCTTGCGCGTGCGCACCTGGAACTCGATTGGCGCGCCGAACGGGCCAACCAAGGTGGTGTGCAGCGACTGATAGCCGTTGACCTTCGGAATCGCGATGTAGTCCTTGAACTTGCCCGGCACCGGCTTGTAGAGCGCATGCAGCGCGCCGAGGCACGTATAGCATTCGAGCGGGTTCTCGACGACCACACGGAAGCCGTACACGTCGAGCACCTGCGAGAACGACAACTGCTTGTCGCGCATCTTCTTGTAGATGCTGAAGATGGTTTTCTCGCGGCCCGTCACTTCGGCGTCGAGCTTCGCGTCCGAGATGGCACGCTGGACGGATTCGAGAATCTTGCCGACCACTTCGCGGCGATTACCGCGCGCAGCCTTCACCGCTTTTTCCAGCGTCGCGTAGCGGTGCGGATTGAAGTTCGCGAAGCTCAGGTCCTGCAGCTCGCGATAGGTATTGTTCAGGCCGAGCCGGTGCGCGATCGGCGCGTAGATATCGAGCGTTTCGCGCGCAACGCGGCGGCGCTTTTCCGGCGGCACGGCGCCGAGCGTACGCATGTTGTGAAGCCGGTCCGCGAGCTTCACGAGAATCACGCGCACGTCGCGCGCCATCGCGAGCAGCATCTTGCGGAAGTTTTCCGCCTGCGCTTCCTCGCGGCTGCGAAACTCCATCTTGTCCAGCTTCGACAACCCGTCGACCAGTTCCGCGACCTTCGGGCCGAACCGCTCCGCGAGTTCGGTCTTGGTCACACCCTGATCTTCCATCACGTCGTGCAGCAGCGCAGCCATGATCGACTGCGCGTCGAGCTTCCAGGCCGCGCACGTTTCCGCGACGGCAACAGGGTGCGTGATGTAGGGTTCGCCGCTTTGACGATATTGCCCGAGGTGGGCTTCGTCGCTGAAGTGGAATGCCGCCTTGACCTCTTTGATCTCTTCCGGGCTCAGGTAGTCCGAAAGCGCAGTGGTCAGCTTGGCGATGGAGACGACGTCATGCCGGCGCGGCTGCTCCGGCGTGGCGGTCGGTCCGAACAGATGGCGAAACGATTGTTCGAGGACCGCGTCGATGTACTTGCGTGCAGACGATGGCGAGTCGCTATCGTGTTCGTGGGCAGCGTGGTCCACTTCCGTTGCGGATGGCGAGGGGTCGGTGCTCATGGTCGCCTCCGTGTCGATAGTGCCGTCTGCACGCATTGGGTTGAGTTACATGACGTCAAACGTTGAAGCGTGCCTTAGACGGGCACCTTCTTCAGCATTTCGACGCCAACCTGGCCGGCCGCAATCTCACGCAACGCGACCACGGTGGGCTTGTCGCGGCTTTCGATTTTCGGCGTGTGGCCTTGAGCGAGCTGACGTGCGCGATAGGTCGCGGCAAGCGCCAGTTCGAAGCGATTCGGGATCTGTTTCAGACAGTCTTCGACGGTAATGCGGGCCATGTTGAAAATTCCTTCTCTGTATGTTGGTTATTCTACCTTATGTCCTTCCGACCTCGCCCGTATCACGCGTGCGGCAAGTGAATGCCGAGCTGCATGAAGAGGTCCGTGTGGCGCGCGTATTGCGATGCGAAGCGCGAGCGCGTCGCCGACACGAGGCATTGCAGTTCAGCCAGCGCGCGATCGAAGTTTTCGTTGATCACGACATACTCCGCTTCCGCCGCGTGCGCCATCTCGCTGCCCGCTGCGAGAAGACGTCGCGTGATCACGTTCGGCTCGTCCTGGCCGCGCTTCTTAAGGCGCTCTTCGAGCGCTTCGAGCGACGGCGGCAAAATGAAAATCTCGACGGCATTACGAAACTGCTTCTTCACCTGCTGCGCGCCCTGCCAGTCGATTTCGAGCAGCACGTCATGGCCGCTTTTCATCTGCTCCTCGATCCACACGCGCGACGTCGCGTAGTAGTTGCCATGCACTTCCGCGCTTTCGAGAAACTCGCCCGCGTCGTGACGCAGCAGGAAGTCTTCGACCGTCGTGAAGTGATAGTGCTCGCCGTCCTGCTCCTTCGGACGCGGCGGGCGCGTAGTGTACGAAATCGACAGACGGATCGCCGCATCGCGCGCGAGCAGCGCGTTGACGAGCGTCGACTTGCCGGCGCCCGACGGCGCGACAACCATGAACAGGTTGCCGGGATAGACGCCTGCGTACGGATTGCGCGGCGCGCTGCTTTCGCGTTTGGTTTCGGTCATGCTGGTCAGACTCCCGTTACTCCAGGTTTTGTACTTGTTCGCGCATCTGTTCGATGAGCAGCTTGAGCGTCATCGACGAATCCGCGAGTTCCTTCGCGGCCGCCTTCGAGCCCAGCGTGTTCGCTTCGCGGTTCAGCTCCTGCATCATGAAGTCCAGACGCTTGCCGACCTTGCCGCCCTTTTGAATCACGTGGCGCGTTTCGTTCAGATGCGCGGTGAGGCGCGACAGTTCTTCCGCGATGTCGATGCGAATGCCGTACATCGTCACTTCCTGACGGATGCGCTCGGCGATCTCTTCGCGCGACACGATCGTCGCCGACTGGTCCGGCGCCGCGATGCCAAGCGCTTCCTGCAAACGCTCGACGATCTTCTGCTGATGCTTTGCGATCAACTCCGGCACGAGCGGCGTGATCTTCGTGACGATGGCTTCCATCTCGCTGACGTTGTTCAGTAGCATCGTCGCGAGTTGCGCGCCTTCGCGGCCGCGCACGTCGATCAGATCGCCGATTGCCTGCTTGCCGCATTCGAGCACGGCATCGCGCAGCACTTCGGGCGACACGCCGCTCTCGGCCAGCACGCCCGGCCAGCGCAGGATTTCGCCCGTGCGCAGACGGCCCGCTTCAGGAAACGCTGCGAGCACCGACCGCTCGAGCAAGGCAAGCTGTTGCAGCGCGTCGCGATTGACCGCGCCTGCGTTCGCCGACTGCTCGCTGCGCTGCAGGTTGATACGGATATCGACCTTGCCGCGCGACAGCTTGTTCATCAGCATTTCGCGCAGCGTCGGCTCGCAGACGCGCACGTCTTCCGGCATCCGGAAGTTGAGATCGAGAAAGCGCGAGTTCACCGTGCGCAATTCGACGGACACGCTGATGCCGCCGTTGCCCGTTGCCGCTGCGAGTTCGCGCGTGGCGCTCGCATAGCCAGTCATACTGTAGATCATGATGGGTCTCGCGATTGTGGTCGCGCGAACATCACATCGCACGACCAGGGATTCGAGTCGCCCGGCGTTTACGAGACGCGGGGCGGGGAACGCGCATTATCCCATTTTTGCCGGCGACACCCGCCGGAAGCGGCCTTCGGGTAACCCCGGGCAGACGGCTTTCACGACGCGTTGGCCGGCGCGCTGCCAGGCAGCGCTCCCGGCGCGGCGCATCGGGTTGAAGCGCGCGGGCGGCGGCGACGCGATCGGCGGTAAAATTGCGGTTTCCTTCCGCCCTCTCTTCCCCTTCATTCCCTTCAATTCCGACGATGAACGACATCACGAAACGCCCCAGCGGCCGCGCCGCCGATCAGCTGCGCGACGTGCGCATCACGCGCCACTACACGAAGCACGCGGAAGGCTCCGTGCTGGTCGAATTCGGCGACACCAAGGTGATCTGCACGGCGAGCGTCGCTGAAAGCGTGCCCGCGTTTCTGCGCGACCGCGGCCAGGGATGGCTGACGGCCGAATACGGCATGCTGCCGCGCGCGACGCACACGCGCAGCGACCGCGAAGCCGCGCGCGGCAAGCAGACGGGCCGCACGCAGGAAATCCAGCGCCTGATTGGCCGCGCGCTGCGCTCGGTGTTCGATCTCGAACGGCTCGGCGCGCGCACGATCAATATCGATTGCGACGTGATCCAGGCCGACGGCGGCACACGCACGGCTAGCATCACGGGCGCGTTCGTCGCCGCGCACGACGCCGTCGCGAAGCTGCTCGCGACGGGCCGCATCGAAGCGTCGCCGATCAACGATTACGTCGCAGCGATTTCCGTCGGCGTGTTCGACGGCCTGCCCGTGCTCGATCTCGACTACGACGAAGACTCCCAGTGCGACACCGACATGAACGTCGTGATGACGGGCGACGGCGGCTTCGTCGAAATCCAGGGCACGGCGGAAGGCGTGCCGTTTTCGCGCGACGAAATGAACAAGCTGCTCGATCTCGCGCAAAGCGGCATCAGGACGCTGATCGAGAAGCAAAAGGAAGCATTGGAGTTGAAGGGTGAGTGATCGACAGGACAACGCGCTGGGCAGGATCGTGCTCGCGTCGAACAACGCGGGCAAGCTGCGCGAGTTTGCGGCGCTGTTCGGCACGGCGGGCATCGAGCTGATTCCGCAAGGCGCGCTGAACGTGCCGGAGGCGGAAGAGCCGCATCCGACCTTCGTCGAGAACGCGCTGACGAAGGCGCGTCATGCATCGAAGCTGACAGGCCTGCCCGCCATCGCCGACGATTCCGGCCTGTGCGTGCGCGCATTGCGCGGCGCGCCTGGCGTTTATTCGGCGCGTTACGCGCAACTCGCGGGCGGCGAGAAAAGCGACGCGGCGAACAACGCGCGCCTCGTCGAGCAGCTGAAGTACGTAAGCGACCGGCGCGCGTACTACTTCTGCGTGCTCGCGCTCGTGCGCCATGCCGACGACCCGGAACCGCTAATCGCGGAAGGCCGCTGGCACGGCGAGATGCTCGATGCGCCGCGCGGCGCGAACGGCTTCGGCTACGATCCGTTCTTCTTTTTGCCCGCGCTGAATGCGACGGCGGCCGAACTGGAGCCTGCCGTGAAGAACGCGAGCAGCCATCGCGCGATTGCGTTGCAACAGCTGTTCGCGCGGCTGAAGGAGGAAGCGTGAGCCACGCATCGACGACGGGAGCCGGCGTGATCAAGGCGTTCACGTCGCCCGGCAGCATCCGTTTGACATCGCTGCCGCCGCTGGCGCTCTATGTGCATTTTCCGTGGTGCGTACGCAAGTGTCCGTACTGCGACTTCAACTCGCACGAATCGAAAGGCGGCGCGTTTCCCGAGGACGATTATCTCGACGCGCTGCGCAGCGATCTCGAACAGGCGCTGCCGCTGGTGTGGGGACGGCAGGTGCATACGGTGTTCATCGGCGGCGGGACGCCGAGTCTGATGTCGGCGAAGGGGCTCGATCGCCTCTTGTCCGACGTGCGCGCGCTGCTGCCGCTCGATGCCGATGCCGAAATCACGCTCGAAGCGAATCCCGGCACGTTCGAAGCCGACAAGTTCGCGCAGTTTCGCGCGAGCGGTGTGAACCGGTTGTCGGTCGGCATCCAGAGCTTCAACGAGACGCATCTGAAGGCGCTCGGCCGCATTCACGATGCAACGCAGGCGCGCCATGCCGTCGAGGTCGCCGCGACGACGTTCGATAACTTCAATCTCGACCTGATGTTCGCGCTGCCGAAGCAGACTTTGGCGGAGTGTCAGGCCGATATCGAAACGGCGTTGTCGTTCGCGCCGCCACATCTGTCGCTGTATCACCTGACGCTTGAACCGAACACGCTGTTCGCGAAGTTTCCGCCGCCGCTGCCCGACGACGATTCGTCCGCCGACATGCAGGACTGGATTCACGAACGCACGCGCGAAGCGGGCTATGAGCGGTATGAGGTGTCGGCGTATGCGAAGCCGCATCGGCAGAGCAAGCACAACCTGAATTATTGGCGCTTCGGCGACTATCTCGGCATCGGCGCGGGCGCGCATACGAAGCTGTCGTTTCCGAACCGCATCCTGCGGCAGATGCGCTACAAGCATCCCGCGACGTTCATCGAAGAGGCGCGTTCGGGCAATGCCGTGCAGGAAGAACATGAAGTCGGCGCGCGCGATCTGCCGTTCGAATTCATGCTGAACGCGCTGCGGCTGGTGGAAGGGTTTCCGGTGCATCGGTTCATTGAGCGCACAGGTCTGCCGATGACATCGATCGAGCCAGCTTTGCAGGAAGCGGAGCGTCGCGGGCTGATCACGCGCGACTACGAAAAGATCGCGCCGACGCCGCTCGGCCAGGCATTCCTCAACGATCTTCAAGGGCTGTTTTTGAAGGATTCGTGAGCGCGGTCGTGGTTTGTTGCCCGAGGGCGTGGCGTTCCAGGTTACAATTTCGGGCTCGGAGGGTTGGCAGAGCGGTTGAATGCACCGGTCTTGAAAACCGGCGAGGCTTTACGGCCTCCGTGGGTTCGAATCCCACACCCTCCGCCAGTTTCTTTCTTCAGCTTGCCTGCGACTCGATCTCCAAAGAGTCAACCTCAACGACAAGTTCTGCCCCGCACGTTGAGAAAGCGTAAGCCACCGTTCCCAGCTGGTTATCGGTCCATCGTTCAGCCTTCGCGACTATCTGCTGCGCTTTCCCAAATCGCGACGTTCCTGGCTCAACGATCTCGATCGCATAGACGATATTCTGAAGCCCTAGATTTTCGAGCACGCATCGATTCATCCCAACGAACGACACGGATGCTCGTTGATCTTGCAGGTACAGGCCTAGCGTCAGCGTCTCTCGCTCTTTCGATACTTGGATTGTGTCCATGTACCAATCGTGAAAATGGTTGAAGGCACTCAGGTCGTCCATGTGGAGATTTACGAAGCGAGAATCGAAACAGGATCGCGCATTACCACAGCCCCTTTTGCAAAACATCGTCAAGCCAAGCCAACCGCCACCCTATGCCACGCGCATGCGCGCCACCCCTCACATCCGTACCAACGCTCATTGAATCGCAACACGCATCGTCTACGATGAAGATACATCTCGCATGCGAGTTATTGCGATGTCTACCCTCTCGCTTCCCGGCCGCATCAACCCGACATTCAGGCGAACAGCGGCACTCGCCTTCACGCTGCTCTGCGCAGGCTGCAACTTCACCGTCACGCCGCCGCAGCGACCCGCGGTCGTCACGCCACCACCCGCGGCGATCAACAGCCTGACACTCGATCAGTACCGTTCGGTCGTTGCGCAACGCATCCTCGAACGCAACCCGTCTTACGTACTGCGCGGCACTCCGCAGGCGATGCTGCGCTCGCTCGTCGTCGTGTCGTTCGTCGTGGATCGAAATGGACAGATCGTCGCATCGAGCGTATTTCGCACGAACGGCGATGACGAAGCGGAGAGCACGGCGCTCGCGACCTTGCGACGCTCGGCGCCCTTACCTCTGCCGCCGCCGAAACTGCTGAACGCGAAAGGCCAGGTGGAAATGTTCGAAGACTGGCTCTTCAACGACAACGGCAAGTTCCAGTTGCGCACGTTCGCGTCGCCGCAGGCACAAACGATCGATTGAAACCGCCCTCGATGCGCTGAGGTTTCCGCGAACACAGCGGCTCGACGCCGTCGTTCGGCTGCCTGCAGCGAACGCGCATCGAAGCGAACCGAAGCGCATCGAAACGAAAGCGAAGCGGACACGACCGCAAGCCAGGCCGCTCCAACGAAGCCTCAAACAACGGCCCACAGCGCCCGCCTTGCTGCGCCCCGCCCGCCCTCGCTATAATTTTTTAAACATCTGCCGGAATCTCCGGCCATCGTTGCGTGCCGCAAGCTCACCCGCCCGCCGCACGCAGCGCGACCGTCACGTTGCCGCGCCACCCGCGCGCGCGTCCGCCCGGTTTGCATCGTGCTTCGCTTTCGCGCCGCTTCAGCCGTTCCCACGGCAACGCAACGCGCGCAATCCCGTCAGCACGTTGCAAGCTGTCGACTCGTTGCACATGCGACGTCTCGCGTAGCAGGTTCGCCCGCACCGCTGTTCGCCACGATGTGGGCACAATTGCGCGCGCACTCGCTACGCTCCACACTTAGCCGCACACAGATACACAAATCGCGCGCCGCTCGCCCCGCGGCTGCGTCACGACATTTGGAGACCCTGCATGTCCACATCGCCCCTTTCTAGCGCCCAGCCCGGCGCAGACCGAAAGAGCAGCGCTTCGCGCGTGATCTTCGCGAGTTTCATCGGCACCGCGATCGAGTTCTACGACTTCTACGTCTACGCGACGGCCGCCGCGCTCGTCATCGGCCCGGTGTTCTTCCCGCACGGCTCGGCGACCGCGCAGGCGCTGTCGGCGTTCGTCACGTTCGGCATCGCGTTCATCGCGCGGCCGATCGGCTCGTTCCTGTTCGGCCACTTCGGCGACCGCATCGGCCGCAAGTCGACGCTCGTCGCGTCGCTGCTGGTTATGGGTCTGTCGACGACGCTGATCGGCTTCGTCCCCGGCTACGACTCGATCGGCAGCCTCGCGCCGATCCTGCTGTGCGTGTTGCGCTTCGGCCAGGGCATCGGCCTCGGCGGCGAATGGGGCGGCGCCGCCCTGCTCGCAACCGAGAACGCGCCCGCCGGCAAGCGCGGCTGGTTCGGCATGTTCCCGCAACTCGGACCGTCGATCGGCTTTCTCGCCTCCAACGGGCTGTTCTTCGGCCTCGCGCTGTCGCTGTCCGATGAGCAGTTCCGTAGTTGGGGCTGGCGCGTGCCGTTCATCGTCAGCGCTGTGCTGGTCGCGCTCGGCCTCTACGTGCGCCTGAAGATTGCGGAAACGCCGGCGTTCCAGGCCGCGATCGACCGCCAGGAGCGCGTGCGCGTGCCCGTCGCGACGCTGCTCAGCCGCCATCTGGGGCCGGTGCTGCTCGGCGCGTTCGCGATGGTCGTCTGCTACACGCTGTTCTATATCTCGACGGTGTTCTCGCTGTCGTACGGCGTGTCCGCGCTGCACATCTCGCGTCAGAGCTTCCTCGGCATGCTGTGCGTCGCCGTCGTCTTCATGGCGCTCGCGACGCCGCTGTCCGCATGGGCCAGCGACCGCTTCGGCCGCAGGCCGGTGCTGATCGTCGGCTGCATCGCCGCGATCCTGTCGGGCTTCACGATGGCGCCGTTGCTCGGCAGCGGCTCGATGACGCTCGTGCAGCTGTTCCTCATCATCGAGCTGTTCCTGATGGGCGTCACGTTCGCGCCGATGGGCGCGCTGCTGCCCGAGCTGTTCCCGACCAACGTGCGTTACACGGGCGCAGGCGTCGCGTACAACCTGGGCGGGATTCTGGGCGCATCGGTGGCGCCGTACATCGCGCAGATGCTGGCGGCGAAGGGCGGGCTGTCGTGGGTGGGACTGTACGTGTCGACGGCAGCCGTGGTGAGCCTGGTCGGCGTCCTGTGCATGCGCGAAACACGCGATACGCGGTTGATGTAACTCATCGGCTATCGGCGTAAGTCGAAAGCGAAGCGGCCCCGGCGCGATGCATTGCGCCGGGGCCGTTTTTGTTTTGTAAGCCTGTCAAAGAAGCTTGAGTCCGTACGAACGAGAACCGGGAAACTCCCCTGCTCGCCGCCGCTTTTGACGTGCCTATACTCGAATCAAAGCAAGCGGTTATGTCGTCATTCTGAACGGGGAGGAATCGATGAACTTTCATTTAAGCAACGCGGATATCGTCGTCATCATCGCGCTGGCGCTGCTTGGCTCGCTGCTGCTCGCGCTGCGCTTCAAACCGGCGAGCTGGAAAGGGATCGTCGTCGAAGCCGTCGCCGCCAATCTGGCCGCGATCGCCGCCGTCGTCGCTTTCGAAATGCTGATGGCCTGAGCGGCCATCAGCATCCATTGCCCGATCAGCGGTAGTAGTAGCCGTGATGATGGTAGCCACCGTCCGGCACCACGATACAGCCGCTCAGCGATGCCGCCAGCAGCGCGCCCGTCACCAAAGCCAGGATCAAGCGTTTCACGTTTTTTCTCCCTTTCGAGTCAGTATCGTTTTATTCGAGCGAACCCCGAATGACCTCGATTGAACACGAACCTGACAGGGGCGACCGTTGCAATTTGTAAGCATCGACTGAGCTTGTGTTACAGACGGCGAGCGCCGCGCGGCGTGGCAAACCATCGCGATGAAAGGCGCTCGGCACAGCAGGACATTAATCAAAGCGCATGAAGGCCGTCTGGAAAGCCTTTGCGGGCGCGGCGTCGTGAGAATGGGAGCAGGATGCGTCGCGAGCGTCGACGAAACGCGCGGAACGCGCCGCCGAAAGCCAAAAGAAAAGCGACAGTTTTAACAGACGTGTAATGGATGCAATGACGATTGCGAGCGCATCAAGCGAATCTATCGCCACATGCCAAAAGGAAACGATAGCCGCCAGCCCCGCACGAAGCGTCGCCGCAAAAATCGAAAAAAATCAAAAATGGTTGAACTTGTTCACATCCGCGTGGTCATTACGGATGTTGTACAGGTTTGTTCTGCAGGTTTCCTCTCGGTCCGCGCGCTTCAGGCGCGGGCTTTTCAGAGGCGCCTCGCGACGGCGTCCGAAATTGGGCGATTGCGCGTGCGCCTCTTTTCTTTTTTCTCGCGCCCCGCCCGCTTCCCCAGTCGACCTCAGGCCGCGGCGACCGATTTGCCCTGTCCGCCGAGACCGAGCGGGTCGGCATGCACGTGATCGATGGCGGCCAGCGCCTCGGCGACGGGCGGCACCGAATTGCCATCCCCAATCGAAACCGACCGGAACGGCACGTTATTCTCAAACGTTTCCCGCGACGTCGCGATGAAGATCATCACGGTGCGCTTGCCGAGCGCGTGCGCCAGATGGACGAAGCCCGTATCCACGCCGATCACGAAGTCCGACGCCGCGAGCACCTGGGCGATTTCGGTCACGCTCAGTTGCGGCAGCAGTTCCGCGCCTTCCACCTGATCGACGATCGCGAGCCCCTCGCTGCGCTCAGCCTGCGACCCCCACGGCACCACTACATGGAAGCCCCGCCGCACGAGGTCCCGCGCGATCGCGATCCAGTGTGCCGCCGGCCACTTCTTGTCGTCTTTGGATGCCGCGTGGAACAGCATCGCCAGCGGGCGCCCGCCCGTATCGACGAGCGGCTTGGCCGGCGCGGGAATATGCAGGTTGTAGTCAGGGGGATTGTCGAGCGGATAGCCGAGCGCCGTGCTGACGGTCTCGCGCATGCCGCTCCAGGCATTGCGATCGCGCGGCGGCACGAACCGCCCCGTATAGGCGAATGCGGCGCCGCGCTCGCCGAGATGCTCGTTGCCATAACCGAGGCGCTTTCGCGAACGCGACAGGAACGAGATGATCGCGCTCTTGTAGACGCCGTGAATATCCAGCGCGACGTCGTAGCGATACGCGCGCAGTTCGGCGATGGACTGCCAGATCGCCCTGAAATCCGACCAGCGGCGCGCCTTCTTGAAGCGGCGCAGCGGTGCGGCCAGCACACGATCGGTGCCGGGATTCCAGCGGGCAATCTCGGCGAACGATTCGTCGACTGCCCAGTCGACCTCGACGCCGGGAAACGCGCGCTTCAGATCCGATACGATCGGCTGAGCCTGTATCACGTCGCCCATGGAGGTGACTTTGACGATGAGAATTCGCTTCATTGATGGCCCGTGTTGTGGCTGCTTTAGATGCTCGCTAGCAATCTGCAATTTTAGCTGACCATCCCGACAATTGCCCGCAAAATGGGCAGCAGCGAATCTTGCCGGATCTGCCGCGTCGTTACCAGACGTTACTTTCCTTGACAGGCCGCCGCCCGCTGCCGGGTCATTCGGGCAACCATCCGGCCCGCTTTCGCCGCGCCGCCGCCCGCGAGGCGACTATAATTTTCCCATTTCCCAGCCCGACTCCCCATGTCACGGACACCCCTGCTGTCCTCGAACATCGGCCGGCGCCTACGGCGTCTGTGGCGTCAGTACGGCATTTTCTGGCTGGGCGCGATCGCCGTCGGTCTCACGGCCGTTTTCTATGCGCGGCTGATCGACTTCGGTTACAACGCTTTTCTCCATCTGCAGAACGAGCATCGCTGGCTCACGCTGTTTTTGACGCCCGCCGTCGCGGCGGCATCGGTCTGGCTCACGCGACGCTTCTTTCGCGGCGCCGAAGGCAGCGGCATCCCACAGGTCATCGCGACGCTGCATTCGAACACCAGCGCCGCCGGCATGCGGCTACTCACATTCCCGATTCTGCTCGGCAAGATTCTCGTGTCGTTTCTCGCGATACTCGGCGGCTTCACGATCGGGCGCGAAGGGCCGACCGTGCAGGTCGGCGCGGCGCTGATGTTCAACCTGCGCCGCCTCTACCCGCGCTCGAACGCGCTGATCGAACGGCAACTGGTGCTGGCGGGCGCGGCGGCCGGCCTGTCGGCGGCCTTCAACACACCGCTCGCGGGCATCGTCTTCGCCATCGAGGAACTCACGCGCAGCTTCGAGGCGCGCGCCAGCGGCGTGCTGATCACGGCCATCATCATCGCCGGGATCATCGCGCTCGGCGTGAACGGCAATTACACGTACTTCGGCACGATCGACATCGGCACGCATTTCCCCGATTCGCTTGCGGTGGCCGTCATCATCACGGGCATCGTGACGGGCATCGCGGGCGGCGTGTTCGGCTGGCTGCTGCTGAACACCAGGCGCTGGATGCCCGCGCCGTTGCTCAGCCTGAACAACGAGCGGCCCGTCGCGTTCGCCGCTCTGTGCGGTCTGGCCATTGCGGTGATCGGTCTCGTGTCGGGCGGTACGACCTTCGGCAGCGGCTACGCGGAAGCGCGCGGACTGCTGTATGGCACCGAGCATCTGTCGGTGTTCTATCCGCTGCTGAAGATGGCGTCGATGATTGGCTCGTATCTGCCGGGGATTCCGGGCGGCATCTTCGCGCCGTCGCTGTCGATCGGCGCGGGCTTCGGCAACGTGCTGCACATGGCCTTCAGCGACATGCAGTTGCCGATGCTGATCGCACTCGCCATGGTCGGCTATCTCGCGGCTGTTACGCAGTCGCCGATCACGTCGTTCGTGATCGTGATGGAGATGATCAACGGCCACGCGCTCGTCATTTCGCTGATGGCGACGGCACTCGTGTCGAGCCGGATTTCGAGCGTGTTTGCGCCGCCGTTGTACGAGGCGCTGGCGAACCGGTATATGACGCCTGCCGCTTCTGCTGCGGCGCCTCCAGTCGAAGAAGAAAGCCGTAGCGAAGCGCAACCGACAACACGCAGCGAAGCAAAAGAATGAGCTTGCGGCAGTTTGGCTTTCGCCATTGCCGCTAAAAAATCGGGCGCATCCCGCAGAGATGCGCCCGACCTCCCCACAATCGTCAGTACACGACGATGCCGACCGGATGGTAATACACCGGGCGTGCCGGCACGACGACGCAACCGGCCAACGTGACCGCCAGCACGGCGATCGCGAGCAAGGTCCTTTTTCTCATTTGACGACTCCCTTGATGGTTGCGATTAAGCGCGCTCTCGGGCGCGTTCGGAGAACGGGCGGATGGCCACGCGCGATGCCGTCAACACGCGCCATCGGAGCCCGTTGGATTCACCCGGGCATCACGCCCAGTGGCCTTGCACCCAGTGCCAGTTCGGACCATGCGCGACCCAGTGGCCCGGCACCCAGTGATAGCCGACGCGCTCGGCCTGCCAGTGACCCCCCACCCACACGTAGCGGCCGTGGTCCCAGCGCCAGTGGCCCTTGTCCCACACATAGCCCGTGCGCGGCGCGGGCACGGCTTCGAAGCGCTCGACGGGCGGCGCGGACGGTGCCACGACGATCACTTCCGCAGCCGACGCCGACGCAGCGGCAGACAAACCGGACATCACGAGCACAGCGGAAACTGCGAGCAGACGAATCGACTTTTTCATGTTTTCACCTCTTGTGTCAGCACCGAATGACGGCGTTGTCCGTTCAATGCGCGAGGTGACGAAAGGGCTGACAGCGGACGTGTTACCGCGTGCCCTGAAGTGCAACGGATTATTTCGGGGGAGTGTTTGGGGGAATCGACGGGAGAGCGTGCGCAGCGAATGTGCGCACGAAAAACGCTGGCACAGCAAAGCGCGCCACCCAATGACGGTGACGCGCATCAAGCGATAAAGAAGCTACAGACGGCTCAAGCCTGCGGAATCTCGATCTTGACTTCGAGCACTTCGAGGTCGTCGTGTCGTTCGAGATTGACGCGGATATCGTCGTCCGAAATCTTCACGTACTTCGAGATCACGGCGACGAGTTCACGTTGCAACGCGGGCAGATAATCGGCGGGCGCTTTGCCGCCTACGCGCTCATGCGCGATGATCAGCTGCAGGCGTTCCTTCGCTATCGACGCAGACTTCTTCTTCTCGCCCAGCAAAAACGAAAGAATGGACATCACGTGCGCTCCCCTTACTTGGTGCCGAAGAGGCGCTGCAGCAGGCCCGGCTTCTGGTAATCGGTAAAGCGAAGCGACTTCTGCTCGCCGAGGAAACGCGACACGACATCCTTGTACGCTTCGGCGACATCGGTGCCGTCGAGGTGTACAGCAGGCAAGCCCTGGTTCGACGCATGCAGCACGGCTTCCGATTCCGGAATCACGCCGATCAGGTCGATGCGCAGGATTTCCTGAATATCCGTGAGCGACAGCATTTCGCCTTCGCTCACGCGCTTCGGGTTGTAGCGCGTGATCAGCAGATGCTCCTTGATGGGCTCCTTGCCGTCGATCGCGCGCTTGGTCTTCGACGACAGGATGCCGAGAATGCGGTCCGAATCGCGCACCGACGACACTTCCGGGTTCGTCACGATCAGTGCTTCGTCGGCGAAGTGCATGGCGAGCAACGCGCCCGACTCGATACCCGCCGGCGAATCGCACACGATGTATTCGAAGTCCATCGCGATCAGGTCGTTGATGACCTTCTCGACACCTTCCATCGTCAGCGCATCTTTATCGCGCGTCTGCGACGCGGGCAGGATGAACAGGTTCTCGCACTTCTTGTCCTTGATCATCGCCTGGTTCAGGTTGGCTTCGCCCTGGATCACGTTGATCAGGTCGTACACCACGCGACGTTCGCAACCCATGATGAGATCGAGATTGCGCAGGCCCACGTCGAAATCGATCACTGCCGTTTTCGCGCCACGCAATGCAAGCGCGGATGCGAAACTCGCGCTCGTGGTCGTCTTGCCTACGCCACCCTTGCCCGAAGTCACCACAATGATTTTTGCCATTACCCTTTACCTTGTGTTCGTCTATTCGTCTATTGAGTCCGGCGGGAGTTCCATCGCGCAGCGCGCGCAACTGCATGCGCGGCGCACGCGTCAGGTGAGCCGCAGCGGTTCGATCATCAGCTTTTCATCTTCGAGCCAGATCTGCACCGGCTTGCCATGCACGTCGGCAGGCAGCGGGTTCTCGGTCGTCCGGTAGATGCCCGCGATCGAGATCAATTCCGGTTCGAGACACGTGCAGAAAATGCGCGCGTCGTGATTGCCATGCACGCCCGCCAAAGCACGGCCGCGCAACGGCGCGTAAATATGGATGTTGCCTTCCGCGATCACTTCGGCGCCGTTGCTCACCATGCCGAGCACGACGAGATCGCCCTTCGCGTAGATGCGCTGGCCTGAACGCAGCGGCTTGTCGACCACCATCGTCTGCGACGAGGTGCCGATGCGCACGGGTTCCGCGGCAGCCGACTCGGCCTGCTCCGGCTCGCGCGCGGCGGCGTCCGCAGCGGGCGGCGTGTCTGTTTTCGCTGCAGCCTTTGCTTCGTCGCCGCCTGCATCCGTATTGCTCTTGCTGACGCGAGCGTCCCGAGCGTCGCGCGCATCGAGCAGCGGCAGACCTGCCTCGTTCGCCCACACGTGCTGCGTGCTGTCGGCTACGACGCCGATGGGACGCATGCGTACGCTGTCCAGCAGCTTCGCGATGTCCGCAAGCGGCACGCGCTCGTTTTCCGCAAGACGGCGCACGTCGATCGCGACGGTGTCGTTCGCGAAGAATTCGGGTGTCGCCTCGAAGCGCCGGGTCAGCTCGGCACGCATCTCATCGAGGTTGGTCGTCTTGACGACAAACAGCAATGTGTCGACCGCGCCACTGCGCAGTTCAAAAAATGGCGATTTCTTCGGCGACATAGCGTTCGGCAAAAAATTTTGCGTATTTTACAGGCGTCCTGGCGAACGGTGAGCATTTTTGCCAATAAGTCTTCACGCGACAGGAAAATGCCGCGTGCGTGCTGGTCCGGGACGGACGGATCGACAAAAACTGGGAAGAAAGCGCGCGAAACACGCGCGCGGGGAAACGATCGAAAGCGGCGAAAGGGGCTGGGAAGCGCTTAACCTGCGTGCCCGTGCGCGGGATCGTCGGATGCCGTTTCTTGCGGCACGTGCCGCACGAGCAGCGTCTGGAACTGGTCCGGCGCACGCGCAATACGCTCGTGTTCGCCCGTCGGGCCGAAGCCGAGGCGCTCGTAGAAGCGCATGGCGTTGCGGTTCTCGTCGGCGATCCATGCGTAGATTTCGGTGGCGCCCGCCCCCGCTAGCCACCCGCTTGCCGTGTTGACGAGCAGTTCGCCACCGCGCAGATGCCGCACGGCGGGCGCGACCCACAACTCGCTGACGAACGCGCGATGCGATGGCGCGTCCTCGAAGCAGGCGCCGATCAGACCGGCTGGATGCCCTTCCGTGTACAGGATGAACGATGTCGACGTGGCCGACGCAGCGTGCCGCGCGGCCGTTTCTTCGAACGTGGACGCATCGGCCGACAGCGCTTCTTCCAGCGTCTCGCCAAATGCGTAAGGCGCTTCGCGCAGCGAAGCGGTACGAAGCTCGCGGAAGACGACGCCCTGATTGGCTGCGATACGGCGAACGGTCAGTGAAGGACTCATGCGTTCGAAAATCCCTTAAATCCCTTGTGTCATCCGGGTAAAGCGCTAGCGCGTAGCTTTAACCGAACCGACGCGTGAGTCAAATCTTTAATTCGGCGCAGTGCGACCCAGCGCGCATGGGTTGACACGCGGCTACAAAACCGGCACACGCGAGGCCAGGCGTTTTGCGTCGCATCGTGCGGGAGCGGCCACGAACGCTTTCAGCGTCGTCAGCTTGCAGGCCGCTCGGGCACGCCGCCGCGCTTCGTGGCGCATCAGGGCGCATCAGGGCGCCTCGTAGCGCCCCGTGCCGTCGGGCCACGGCGTGAGCAACTCGTAGCCGTCGTCGGTGACGGCGACCATGTGCTCCCATTGCGCGGACAGCGAGCGGTCTTTGGTGACGACCGTCCAGCCGTCGCGCATCACCGACGTGCCGGCGCGGCCCGCGTTGATCATCGGCTCGATCGTGAACACCATGCCCGGCTTCAGGCGCACGCCCTGCCCCGGCTGGCCGTAGTGCAGCACCTGCGGGTCCTCGTGATACACCTTGCCGATGCCGTGCCCGCAGTAGTCGCGCACGATCGAAAAGCCCTCGCGCTGCGCGATCTGCTGGATCGCATGACCGACGTCGCCGAGCGTCGCGCCCGGCTTGACCTGGCGGATGCCCGCGAGCATCGCCTCATACGTCGTGTCGATCAGCTGCTGTGCGACCGTGCTCGGCTCGCCGACCGTGTACATGCGGCTCGTGTCGCCGAAATAGCCGTCCTTGATGACAGCCACGTCGATGTTGATGATGTCGCCGTCCTTGAGAATCTCGGCGCGGTCAGGAATGCCGTGACAGACGACGGAATTCACCGACGTACATACCGTCTTCGGAAAACCCATGTAGCCGACGTTGGCGGCAATCGCCTTCTGCGTGTCGACGATGTAGTCGTGGCAGATCGCGTCGAGTTCGCCCGTGGAGATGCCGGGCTTCACATGCTCGCCGATCATGGCGAGCACGTCGGCGGCGAGCCGGCCTGAGATGCGCAAGCGCGCGATGTCTTCGGGAGTCTTGTAGGTGATGGCCATGTCGTGTAAAGCGTTGGCGGCATGCATGGCACGGCGCGTTCAGCGTCATCGTGCGACGGGCGGTCAGGCGGGCATCGCGCGCATCTGGCGCAGTTCGCCTGGCACGGGATGACCCGCAACGCAAGCCATGCAGCCATGTGTGCGGTTGTCGATCAGGCCATTGTACAGAGTCTGCCCGCGCGGCCGCTTCAGACCCCGCCCGGAGCGCATCCGCAACTCAACCCGGCGGCGCGCTCCGGATCGCCGCGGCGATGTCGCGGCTCACGGCGGCAAGCGCCCGGCTGTGCGCGGCGACGAGCGCGGCGTCGTCCGCGCCCTGCACCGGCTCGCGTATCGTCGAGCGGCCCGTCAGCAAGGCCGTGCGACCCGTCACGCGCACGGTCCACAGCGCGTCGACGGCGACCGCCTCGCCGGGCATCGAATCGAATTGCAGGATATCGACGCGCACGCGGCACGCTTCCGTGCCCGCCACCATCTGCGACGACACCGACACGCGCTGCGAGCCGAGCAGCCGCGTCAGGTCGGCGGCGATCACATCGGCAACGCCGCTCTTGAGCGGCTCGCCCCAGCGCGCGAACTCATTGAGCTTCACTTCGTTGCCCGACACGCGTGTCACGAGCTGCGGCCGGTCGACCAGATCGGGCACCGTCACGGGCCCGACCACGACCGACACCGACAGCGGCGCGCCCGCGCTTTCGAGCGTCGTGTCGGGACTCAGCGTATAGAAGTTCGAGCGCGGCGAGCTGCACGCTGCCAGCAAGGTAATGGCGGCGGCGACGCAAACGCATGCGCCGGGCGGGAGCATCGATCGCTTCACTTTGCGTCCTCCTGTTTGCCTCGCAGCAGCGCTTCGGGATGGCGTTGCAGATAATCCGAGAGCGCGCGGAACGACGCCGCCGTACGCGCGAGCTCGCGGATCGCGTCGCTCGTGTCCTGCTGCAGCGTCGAATCGGGCGCAAGCGCGCTATTCGCCGAATTGAGCGTGGCCTGCGCCGCCGACAGCGTGCTCTTCGCCTGCGGCACCACCTGGGTATTGAGGCTCTGCATCAGCGTACCCGCATCGGCGAGCGCCTGCTGGGTGTTCTTGCCGATCTCCTCGATCGGCAGTTTGTCGATGCGCGCGACGATCCGGTTGATCGACTCCTGCAGCGATTGCAGGCCGCTCGGCTCGGTCGGCAGCTCGGCGGGCGTGCGGCTCCAGTCGATGCTCGCCTTCTGCGCATGCGGGAAGAAATCGAATGAGACGTACAGCTGGCCTGTCAGCAGGCTGCCCGTTTTCAGCTGCCCACGGAAGCCGCGCGACACGAGGAAATTGGCGATCTCCTTTGGATCGCGCACCACGCGCCCTTCTCCGGGTTCGCCCGCGTAGCGCGAGGTGAATCGCTCCGGATAGAACTTGATCTCGACAGGAATGCTGATCTGTTTCGTGACGGGATCGAAGCGCGTATAGATTGCCGCCACTTCGCCGAGCACGATGCCGCGAAAATCGACGGGCGCGCCCACCGTCAGGCCGCGCACCGATTCCTTGAAATTGAGCACATAGGTATCGACGATGCGGTCCTGCACCTTCATTGCGTCGACGCGCGTCGCGAACAGCGTGAACGGCGTGCGCGCCGGCGCTTCGGGCTGCGCCAGCGACTCTGCGGGCGTTTCGAAGGCCAGACCGCCGATCAGGATCGACACCAGCGACTGCGTGTTGATCTTCACGCCTTCCGTGCCGAGCGTGACATCGATGCCGCCGGCTTCCCAGAAGCGCGAATCACTCTTCACGTAGCGGTCGTACGGTGCGTTCACGAAGATATGCATGGTGATGCCGCCGCCGTTCTTGTCGAGTTCGTACGACGTCACCTGCCCGACGCGCAGGCGGCGGAAATAGACAGGCGAGCCGACATCGAGCGAAGCCAGGTTCGACGCGTTCAGCACGAACTCGCGGCCCGGCACGTCGCTCGCGAACACGGGCGGCACTTCCAGCCCGGTGTAGTCGCGCCGCTCATTCTTTGCACGGCCAATGTCCATCCCGATGAACGCGCCTGACAACAATGTGCTGATACCCGACACGTTGCCGCCCGTCACGCGCGGCCGCACGACCCAGAAGCGGGTGTCGTCGACGAGCATGTCGGTGGCGTCGCGCGTGAGTTCGGCAGTCGCGATGACGTTTTTATAGTCCTTCGACAGCGCGACTTTCTTCACGACGCCGATGTCGACGTCCTTGAACTTGATCTTGGTCTTGCCCGCTTCGAGCCCTTCGCCTGTCTTGAAGCTGATCGTGATGGTCGGCCCTTGCGAGAGCACGGCCTGCACCGCGAGCCAGACGCCGACCAGCACGGCGACGACGGGCACCAGCCAGATCCACTGGATGCGCCAGCGCTTGCGCGGCACGGCGACGGCGTCGGGCAGGTCGGGCGGCCGGCTCATTCCGTTTTCCTCGCATCCCAGATGAGCCGCGGATCGAACGACATCGCGGCGAACATCGTCAGCACGACGACCGCGCCGAACGCGATCGCGGCAGGACCGGCGCGCACGGTGGCGAGCGCGTTGAACTGCACGAGCGCCGTGAGCACGGCGATCACGTAGATATCGAGCATCGACCAGCGCCCGACCAGTTCGACGAGCCGGTAGATGCGCGCGCGCTGGTCCGGCTGCCAGGTGGAGCGTAAATTGGCCGAGGTCGCGAGAAAGCCGATCGCGAGAATCTTCAGCATCGGCACCGCGATGCTCGCGATGAAGACCAGCACCGCAAGCGGCCACGAACCCGAGGTCCACAGATACACGACGCCGCTCATGATCGTGTCCTTCTGCGCGCCGAACAGCGAGCTCGTGTCCATCACGGGCAGCACGTTCGCCGGGATGTAGAGGATGACGGCCGCGATCAGACAGGCCCAGGTTCGCGCGAGGCTGTCGGGCTTGCGCGGATGCAGATGCGCGCCGCAGCGCGGGCAATGCGCGGCATGCGCCGGCACGTGGACGGCGGCATGCACGTTCGCGTAGTCGCCTTCGTCACGCGCTTGCGCGGGCGCGGCGCGAGTCAGCAAGCCGCAGTCGTGACACACGCACAGGCCACACGCTGCGGCTGTTTCGCCGGCAAACGGCGTGTCGCTGTCGAACGCGGGGCCGGCATCGGGCACGCCCTGGAGCCGCGACCACAGGTCGCGCGCATCGAACGCGGAGGCGGCTGCCGCGAGCAACAACATCAGCGCGCCGAACGACCACAACGCAGGCCCCGTCACCACCGCCGCGATATGCGCGAGCTTCACCAGCGCGACCAGCAGACCGAGGATCAGCACCTCCGTCATGCCCCACTCCTGCGCGACACGCAGCGAGCGGAACACGGCATCCGCACGATACGGCGTGCGCCCGAGCCGCAACGGCAACAGCAGCCACACGAGGCCGAGTGCCTGGCACGCGGGCATCAGCATCGTCGTGATGAAGATCAGCGCCGACAGCGGCCACATGCCATCCCGGTATAGCACGCGCACCGCGCCGAACATCGTCGTTTCGACGACATCGCCGTTCACCGACAGACCGACGATCGGAAACGCGTTCGACACGATCCACAGCACGCAGGCGGCAAGCGCATAGGCGAGCGTGCGATCGAGGCTGTTCGCATGACGCCGGTACAGCGTCGCGCGGCAGCGGCAGCAACGCAGCGCGCCTTCGGTCGGCACGGCGCTTTCGCGCTGGAGCAGATCGCATTCGTGACAGGCGATCACCGGCGTGCGCGTCGCGTGGCCTAGATACGCGGACGACGTCTCGCTCATTTCGCGCTCTGCGCGGCCGCATCGCCGCTGTGCTGCGCTGCCTGGGTCGTCAGCCCTTCGGCCGTGATGACCCAGCCGCCGCCCATCGCCTTGTACAGGTTCACATACGACACCAGCACGCCCGCCTGGGTCTGCGTCTGGTTCAACTGCGCGTTGAAGAGACTGCGCTCGGCATCGAGCACCTCGATATAGCTGGTGTAGCCGCCTTCGTACCGCAGCCGCGCCAGATGCGCATAGGTCGCCAGCGCCTCGACCTGCCGTACCTGCACGTCGAACTGTTCGCGCACCTTCTGCGACGAGATCAGTGCATCGTCGACTTCCTGGAACGCGACCTGGATCGCCTTGCGGTACGAGTACAGCGCCTGCTGCTGCACCGCCTCGGCCTGCTTGACCTGACCGACGATCGCGCCGCCTTCGAAGATCGGCTGCGCGATCGAACCCGCAAACGACCACACGCGCGCCGGCCCCGTAAAGAGCTTCGAGAACTGCCCGCTTTGCGTGCCCAGCAGCCCCGTCAGCGAAATCTGCGGGAAATACAGCGCTTTGGCCGCACCGATCTGCGCATTCGCCGCGACGAGGTCCTGCTCAGCCTGACGCAGATCGGGACGGCGTTCCAGCAGATCCGACGGCAGCCCGGCCGGCACGGCGGGCGCCGCGAGGTCGGCCAGCGCGCGCCCGCGCAGGATATCGCCCGGATTGCGCCCGAGCAGCACCGACAGCGCGTCTTCCTGCTGCGCGATCTGCGCCTCGATCTGCGGAATCACCGCGCGCGACGCCTCGTATTCCGACTGGCTCTGCGCGAGTTCCATCTGCGAGACTTCGCCGCCCTTGAAGCGCAGATCGAACACGTGTACGGATTCGGCGCGGCTCGCCGTGGTGGCCTTCGCGATCTCCAGTTGCCGGTCGAGACTGCGCAGGTTGATATACGACGCTGCCACCGACGACACCAGCGTCAGCACCGTGCCGCGCTTCGCTTCTTCCGTCGACAGCAGGCTCGCACGCGCCGATTCCGTCAGACGCCGGTTGTGGCCGAACAGGTCGATTTCCCACGATGCCGAGAGCGCTAGCTGGTAGGTGTTGAACACGGGGTTCTGCACGTTCGCGAGCAGCGGCGACGAAGACGTCGAGATACGCTGGCGTTCGGCATCGAAACCCGCGCCGACCTGCGGAAACAGCGCCGCGCGCGTCGTCACGAACTGGCCGAGGAACTGGTCGACGCGCGCGGCGGCGATCTTCACGTCGTTGTTGTTCGCGAGCGCGGTCGTGATCAGTTCATCGAGCACCGGGTCGTCGAACTGCTTCCACCATTCGGTGTTCGCGATGTCCGCCGCGTAGTTGTCGGGGAAGCGGTACGTCGCGGGCACGTCGAGCGGAGGACGTGAGTAGTTCGGCCCGAGCAGGCAGCCGCTCAGGGCGAGGACGCATAGCGCGGACACAAGGCCGGTGGCGAGCGGAGTGGTCAGCGGAGCGCGGCGCATGTCAGTCACCCTCGCGCGGTGCGGACGGATTGGTCGTCGGTCCACCCGCTGACGGCGGCACCCTTGGCGGCTCGCCTGGCGCTGATCCCGACCC